>CAZWVG010000118.1:0-16370 GCA_964637355.1 uncultured Gemmatimonadaceae bacterium | reverse complement strand
CCTGCTGCCCATCGTCGAGCCCCCGCTGACCCGCAGCACCGGCCGCCGCCGCCGAGTCACGGCTCTCCATCCGCTCGCGCATGCGCGATTCGATCGACGACAACGAGCGGACCAGTTCGCGCGCCTGCGCCAGCTTCTGCGCGGTGCGCTGCGCGCTGTCGCTCTCCACCGTCGACGCGGCGCTCGCGACGCGTTCGCGCAGGCGGTCCAGGTCGTCGCCGATCCCACTCTCGAACTGGTTGGAGTAGTCACGCGATCCGGAACGCATCACCTGCTTGGAGAAGCGGATCTTGTCTTCGAGGCGCCCCTCACGAATGCCATTGGCGGCTTCCTTCAGTTTGCGCGCCGTCTCGGCGCGATCGCGCAACGCGTCGCGCGACAATTGATCCAGCTGCTGTTCCAACTGCTCGACGCCCTGGGCGAGTGCATCCTTGCGCGTATCGAGGCGCTGCTGGCGCGCGGCGCGTTCGCTCGGCGTTCCCTCGCCCATGCGCGAGACTTCCTGCTGCACGTCGCGCTGCTCGCGCGCGAGCTCGCTCGCACGCTGCGCCGCGTCGTCGACGCCTCGCGACGTCTGCTTTCCACGCGACTCCTCGAGCAGCCGGCGCGCCTGTTCGAGTCGGTCCTGGGCCGCCGTCCCGCTCCCCGTCCCGCCCTTGCCGTTCGACGCGGCCGAGCGCCGCATCTCGTTCGCGGCGTCCTGCAATGCCTGCGCGGTCTGCTGCATCTCGGGCGACTCCTGCTCGCGGGCGAGGCGCTCGAGCCTGCGCGCGAGGTCCTCCGCCTCTTCGGCCATCTGCCGCTGGGCGCCACCGCCACTCCCGCCTGCACTCCCGGATTGGGCACGCTGGCGCGAGCGCTCGTTCGCTTGCTGCTGACGGGCGGCGAGCCGTTTCAGTCGCTCGAGCGTCTCGTCGACGTCGCGCGTCGCCTGCTGCTGCGCCCCGTTCTGCACCTGCTCGTACTGGTTGCGCAGCTTGTCGGTCTCGAGCTCGAAGAGATCGGCGAGGTCCTCGGCGTTGGCATTCGCACCGCCTCCACCGCCGCCACCGCCGTTCTGCATGCTGATCTGCACTTCCTTGAACAGCGCGTCGATACGTTCCAGCAGCTGCAACGCGCGCTGTTCCGGAGCCAGCGCTTCGGCGAGTTTGCGTGACGCAAGCAGCTCTTCCGCCGCCTTCATCTCGGCGCTCACCTTGGGCATCAGCTCCGACATGACGCGGAAGGCGGTGTCCGCCGCCTGCACCGCGGGACGCTGCATCCTCGTCGCGGTCTGCTCCACCTGTCCGCGCAACTGCCCCTGCGACAGGTGGATCGTCGTGACGTCGTTGCGGAACGCCGACGTTTCCGGTGTAGGCTTGTCGCGATCGGCCTTGAACGTTGCCGCGACGATTTCGCGCTGCCGCGCCACGAGCGTCCCGGGATCCTCCTGCCCTTGACCGCCGCCACCGCCACCTCCCGACTGATTCTGCTTGTACTCGCGATCGAACGGGCGAACGGTGAGGAAGTAGATGTCCGATGAGGCGCTCTTGGCGCCCGACACGGCGTCGTTGTCCCACACCTTCACGTAGTACGAAATCACGTCGCCTGCCTGCAGCCCCATCTCCTCGAGAAAGAGGGTGTGCCCCGCCGTGAGCTCGCGCGGGCGCCCTCCCTTCCCTTCGGCCAGCACGATCGACTTCGACTCGCCACCGTTCACCTGGTACGACAGCTCCATGCGCCCGATCCCGAAGTCATCGGTCGCTTCGGCTTCGATGAAGACTTCCTCGACGCTCGACGGCCTGACGTCGCGCCCCGGCTTGCGCACCACGATCTGCGGCGCCTGGTCCTCGATCGCATCGATCACGTAGTCGACGTTGCCCGCCACGCGAGTACCGTCGCTTGCCACGAGTTCCACCCGATAGAAGCCATCGCGGCGCACGTTGATCTCGGCGCTCAACGTCGAGTCGTCGACCGGCGTGAGCGCGATAGTCGAGTCGCCGTCCAGCACGATACGCCCGCCCCGAACGGCCCGCGTCGCGCGCACGCGCACGACGGCACGAGCGCCCTTCACCGCCGCGATGTCGCCCACGTCCTCGAGTTGCTCGACAGCAAGCCCGGTGTAGGCCGGGTGGTGGATCTCGACATCCATGCGGCGCACCGCCGGGAGATCCTTCACGGTGATCGTGAATGGCGCCGAGCGCACGCCGTTCGACTCGACGTAGTATTCGGCGTTTTCGCCCACGTCGAACAGGCGTGCGGAGAAGCGCGTCGAATCGGTGCCGGGACCCATCGGCACGCGTTCCCACTCCGCGGTGGCTCCGCGACGCACCGAGAGCTCCACCACGCTGCTGCTGAAGCCGCGCAGCGACGCGCTCACCTCGAAGTCGCTTCCGCGCGCGATCGTCGCGTTCCCGGGCGTGACATCGATCGCGTACACTGGCGCCGCCGCCACATCGTGCCACGGCGTGAGCAGCAACTTCGCCGCCTGCCCGATCCAGCCAGGGCCGAGCGTCACCAGCGCCGCTCCTGAAGCGACGAGTAGCGCCGAGACGGCGAGCGCACGCCACGTGGTCGTGTTCTCCAGCCGGCCAACCGCGGGAGAGACGGAGAGGCGCCTGGCAGCGTCGTCGAACAACCCACGCGTGAGGAGCGCTGAGCGGGACTCGTCAGGCACCTCCGTCTCGGCCACCTCCACGGCGCTGATCACCGTTCCGTCGAGATCGGCGACGCGCTCCTCGACATAGAGCGCCAGGCGACGATCGGGCACTCGGCGGACGAGCGGATAGACCAGCCAGCGCCCCGCTGCCGCCGCAAGCACGAGTCCGAGGATCCAGCGAGCGACGGAGACACTCTCGGGCGCGAATCGCGCGGTCTGCAGCGAGACCGCGGCGAGCCACAGACCGACGAGCGCGATTGCGCAGACGATCGCCAGCCCAACGGCGGCGTGCCGCAAGCGCCAGCGCCGGCGCACGCGCGAGAGGGCAGACGCGAACGGCGGCGCCGCTGGGGCACTCGGACGGGCGTACGTAGCCATGGCTCTCGTCTCCTACCTGGGCTGTAACCGCCGCTGCGACACTCGGCTCGCCAACACACTCTCTGCGAGCAGGACAAGCGCCGCCACGACAAGAAGGTACCACCAGATCGACTGCTTGCGCTCCTGATCCACGAGCTGTTGCACCGGATCCGGGAGGCTGTCGGCTGCGACGTTCTCGCCGGCCGGCCCCAGCGCATTGGTCAGGCGTGCGGGGTCGAAGGTTGCGAAGTCGAGCTCTGCGGGGGCGGGATTCGCCGCGACGAGTCGCGGCCTCTCGTTGGGGACGCCCGAGCGGCGCACTTCGTACCAACCTGCTTCGCGCAGTTCGAGGGCGCGCGGTGCATCCGGGCCGCCGACGGAAAGGCGCGCCCCGCTCGGCGCGAGCACGCTGTAACGTGGCGCCGCGCCGGCGGCAGAGTCGCCGGGAGTCGCGCCCCCACCCGTCGCAGCCGACAGGTCGACGGACTCTCCCACCGCGTGCTCGCTCTTCACCGGACGATAGCTCGCGGCGTACTGCGCGAGTTGCTGCAGGAACGGGAGAAAGACGGCCTGGCGCGGCAGGTCGTTCCACACGCCGTCGAAGCTGGTGCCCCACGTCAGGATACGTCCGCGCCCGATACGCTGCTCGGCGAGCGCAACCGTCCCGTCGTCGAAGCGCGCCAGCACGCCGTCGGTTGTCTCGACGGGGCGATAGCGATAGAAGCGTGCCGCCGACAAGTCACCGCTACGCGCGCCGCTGAACACGGAGAGCGCGGGATGCGCACGATCGAGGTAGCCGAGCACGGCGCCACGTTCACCGAGTCGATCAAGAGGCGCGCCGATGGTTCCCGGGACGAGCGCGGCGCCCCGAGCACCCCAGGCGGCGGCGCTTCCGTGTTCGCCAAGCGCGTTGATGATCCCGCCGCCGCTCCGCACGAATGACACGAGGCGTTCGGCGCCGAGCCCCGGCGGAACACCTGCATCGTTGAGTACGATGAGTTGCCGATCCGCGAGGTCCGACGGCGCCACGCGCCCCGAGCGTACCGACTTTACGTCGAAGGCCGGTTGGTCACCGATGGCGAGTGCGCGTGCGACGAAGATCGCGCGCTCGGGCGGAGCGTCGGAGTGATCGACGACGAGCACGCCGATGGTGGGTGTTCTTCGCAGGAGAAACTGGAAGACGTCGTCGGTCGGAAGACCATCGGGATCCATGACGATTCGCGCGGGGACGCCGTCGGCCGGTACGGGGACGGGTGCGAACGACACCGCTCCTCCGCCGTCGGCTGGCAGGTCGACCGTCCGTTCGCTCGCCACACGACCGTTCACCTCGAGCGCGACCTTCGCCGCCTTCACCGCGGGACCCGCGTTGATGAAGCGTGCGCTTACAATCACCCGCTCGTCCGGTTTGTCGGGATCGCGTCGCGTCTCGACCGCCCGCACGCTCCGGTCGATCACCTCACCGCTTGCCACATCCACTGGTACGACGGTCGTCCCGGGGGGCATCGCGACGTCGTCGCCCAGGTCCCAGCTGCTGCGCTGGAAGTCGCTGACGACCATGACCTCCTTGCGCGGAAGTCGCGACAGCCCGAGCGCGCGACGGGCGAGCGCGACGGCGGGAGCGAGACGCGTCCCGGCATCGGACGGGGACAAACTGTCGAGCGCTGCTCGCAACGCAGCGGGATCGGCCGTCGGTTCGTTCACCGCCGCAGCGCGGAGGTCGAAGGGGACGAGCGTCAGTCGATCGTCCCCGCTGAGTGCCGCGACGCGCTTGCGCACCGCCTCCTGTGCCGTGCGCCAGCGATCGCCGTAGCGCATGCTGAGCGAACGATCGAGGAGGACGACCACCTCGACTCCGCCGGCCGTCGCCGCGCGCGCCGTCGCCTGACGCGCGAACACCGGGCGCATGAACGCAGCGGCGAGGAGCGCGATGATCAGGCAGCGCGCCGCGAACAGGAGCCAGTCGCGGATCCGCTGCCGGCTCGAGTGCTGGTACGGCGTGCGCGCCAGGAACATCAACGACGGAAAGGAAATCGCGTCCTTGCGCTCGCGATGGACGAGGTGGACGAGCAGCGGAACCGCGATGGCCGCGAGCGCCGCGGCAAAGAAGGGGGCGAGAAAGGACAGAGACATCAGCGCACCGTCCGCAGCTGCTCGCGCCGGAGCAGGTACGAGAAGAGGAGTGCGTCGAGCGGCTGTGAGGTGTCGACGAACTGATAGTCGATGCGGTGCTCGCCCAGCCGTCGCTGCATCGTCTCGACGTGCTCGGCGACCAGGCGCTGATACTCTCCCCGAAGGCGCGACGGAACCACCGGGAGTCGTGCCCCGCTCTCGACGTCCTCGAAGGTCGCCGCGTCGGAGAAATCGAACGTCCGCTCCATCGGGTCGAGCAGCTGCATGACCACGACGTCGTGGCCGGCATCGCGCAGCGGGCCTAACGCGGCGATCACCTGGTCGGGGGGTTCGTACAGGTCGGACACGACGAGCATGAAGCCCCGCCGCCGCTGGCTCTCGGCGATCTTCGCCAGCGGGCGGGCGAGCGCCCCTCTCGCGCGAGGAACCGCCCGGTCGATGCCGTAGAGCACTTGCTGCAGGTGCTTTGCCGACGGCGGCACGTATTCGAGGAGATCGTCGTCGAACGTCGCGAGCCCGACACGATCGCGCTGCCGGTGCGAGAAGTAGGTGAGCGATGCCGCGAGATACTTCGCGTAGTCCAGCTTCGTCATCCCTGCCGATCCGTACCCCATCGACCCTGACACGTCGAGCAGCACCATGAAGTTGGTGTTCGTGTCGGCTTCGTACTCCTTGAGGTAATACCGCTCCGTGCGCGCATAGAGGCGCCAGTCGATGTGGCGGATGTCATCACCCGGCACGTACTGGCGATGCTCGGCGAAGTCGGTGGAGAAGCCGAGGTGCGGCGACCGGTGCAATCCCGAGATGAAGCCCTCCACCACCCAACGCGCCACCAACTCCAGGTTGCCGATGCGGGCGAGCGCGCCGGGATCGATGAATCGCATCCCGGGCATCTCGCCTTGTGCGCCCTGTGCAACGCGAGGCGTCGCAGCTCCCGGAGCAGGCGTGGCGTCAGGCATGGGGCGTCACAGCCGGGCCTTGGGGAGCGGCACCGCCTCGAGGAGCCGCGTCACGATCTGGTCGGTGGTCACGCGCTCCGACTGTGCGTGGAAGTTCACGAGGATGCGGTGACGGAGCACCGGATGGGCGAGCGCCCTGATGTCGTCGAACGAGACGTGGTAGCGCCCCTGCATGAGCGCGCGCGCCTTGCCACCGAGGACGAGATACTGCGCCGCGCGCGTCGACGCACCGTACGTCACCCACTTCCTGATGAAGTCCGGCGCCGTCGGCGATGTCGGGCGGCTCGCCCGTGCCAGGTGCACCGCATAACGAGCCACCGAATCGGCCACGGGGACGCGCCGCACCAAACGCTGGAATGCGACGATGTCGGGGCCGGTGATCGCGTGCCCGAACTGCTGGTTCTGGATCGACGTGGTCGTCTGCACCACCTTGAGTTCATCGTCTTCGCCGAGGTAGTCGATGACGACCTGGAACATGAAGCGATCGAGCTGCGCCTCGGGGAGCGGATACGTCCCCTCGAGTTCGATCGGATTCTGCGTGGCGAAGACGAAGAACGGCTCGTCGAGCGCGTAGGTACGCCCCTGCACCGTGACGCGATGCTCCTGCATCGCCTCGAGCAGCGCCGACTGCGTCTTGGGGGGCGTGCGATTGATCTCGTCGGCAAGGACAATGTTGGCGAAGATCGGCCCGGGGACGAAGGCCATCCGCCGCCGCCCGGTCTCCGCGTCCTCCTGGATGATGTCGGTCCCCGTGATGTCCGAGGGCATCAGGTCCGGCGTGAACTGGATACGCGAGAAGCGCAGGTCGAGCACGCGCGCCATCGTGTGGATGAGGAGCGTCTTGGCGAGGCCCGGCACGCCGACGATCAGGCAGTTGCCACCGGCGAAGAGCGCGGTGAGTGCCTGCTCCACCACGACCTCCTGACCGATGATGAGCTTGCGCAGCTCGGCGAGGATCTGCTCCTGGCCGGCGCGCAGCCGGTCGGCGAGGGCAAGGTCGTCGGGTGCGTCGAGCGCGACGCCTTCGGGGGCGGTTGTCGTCACGAGTCTCCTGGGTCAGTGCGTCATCGCGTATACCACGTAATTCACCGCGAGCTTGTAGGCCTCGTTGCTCAGCGCGATCGGAAGGAAGCCCTCATCGGACCACTCCATGTAATCGCCAATGTCGTTGTTGTAGTTCGCAATCATCACGAGGCGCTTGGTCGGATCGTTGTCCTCATACGCCCCCCAGAACTGCGCCTTCACCTGGTAGTACGGATGATCCATGTCGAGATCCGTGATATGGAAGAACGAGTCGAAGATCGCGTTCGACGGGTCGAGCCGAACGGGTGTCAGTCCCGGAAATGCTTCCTGCCACCGGCGCTCGAAGTTGAACCAGTGCTCGCCAGCGAAGTCGTCGAAGATCAGGAAGCCCCCTTTCTGCACGTACGCGCGCACCCCGGCGAGCTCCTTCTCGTTCATCGTCCAAAACCCCGGCTCCGAGACGTACCCGATCGGGAACTTGAAGATCTCCGGATCATCGAAGCCGAGGATGTTGCTCCCGTCGAGCGTCGGCTTGATGGTGGTGAGCTCGTCCAGGATCTTCATGAAGTGCGTTTCGGAGCGGGGATAGTCGTGATCCCACTTGAGGTCCCACCCGCCGCCGAGCGGTTCGAACTTCACGCGCACGAACGTGAGGCGCCCGTCGTAGGCAACGTTCGGGTTGGGGTCCATGCCCGGCGCGCGGCGCCCGCGCCGGAAGCCCTGCGCCGCGAGGGTGGCCAACGGAATGCCAAGCGCGAGCATCAGTCCCCAGCGATATCGACGTTTCATGGCCGCTTCTCCTGCAACGTGAGCAGCAACGCCTGCGCCTTTTCGAAGTTTGGTGCCAGGTCCAGCGTGCGCAACACCTCGCGTCGTGCCGCGGCCGCGTCGCCGGCCGTCGCGTGCGCGAGCGCCAGCTGGTACATCGCTTCCACCCGGTCCGACGGATCGAGCGCGAGCACGGCCTCGCGCTCCCGCACTGCCACGCGATGCGCGCCCGCTCGCGTGGCGCGCGCCGCGAGCCGCTGGTGCACGCCGATGTCGAACGGCGAGATGTAGACGGCGCGCTCGAGCGCCGCCATCGCCGCCGCGCTGTCGCCGCGTGCGCCGAGCAGCCCCTCCAGGTCGATGTTCGCCGAGTACGCCGTCTCGCTCCGTGCCGTCATCTGTTGCAGCTCGCGGATCGCCGCCGCCGTGTCACCGCGCGTGAGATGGATGCTGGCCAGGGTGCGGTACGGACTGTCCTCTCCCGAATACGAAGGAAAGAGACGCTTCGCCTTCTCGAGTTCCTGGACCGCGCCGTCCCACTGTTGTCGCTCGGCGAGCGCGGTGGCCGCCCGCATCGCGTCGGCAAATGGCCCGTCCCAGGCAACGCTGCCACTGCGGGAATCGGCCTCACGCGGCTTCACGGCTTCCATTTCCTTCGCGAAGCGGCTTCGCACGTACGCATCGAATTGCGCATCGAGCTGCGCGAGGTCCAGTCCCAGGACTTCCTTCACGACTTGCGCCGTGTTCGCGCCGCGACGATACCCGGCGAGCATGGCTCGAATTCCGGCCATCCCCTTCTGCTTTTCGATCCACTCGGCGATCAGCGATGCCTGGTAGTACGAGAGGATGACTTCCTGCGGGAAACGCGGGCGCATGAAGCCATCGTTCATGCGTGACGGCGGCACCAGGCGCTTCTCCTCGTACGCGGCGAGGAACTCCGGCGTGACGTCGGCGCCCCACGATGGACGCGCACGCCGCTCCTCGAGCACCGAGAGTCCTTCGGACAGCCATCGTGGGATCTTGTTGGCGGTGGCGCCGAGGGTGAAGGTGTGCGCGAGTTCGTGCCAGAGCGTCGACGCCCAGTTGAATTCGCCGACCGGACGCGCAGCTGGCGAATCCATGGCCACTACAGGTCCGAAGCAGACGCCGAGCGCGCCAAGTCCCGTGAGCCCTACCGTACGGACGGAAAAATCGGCGTTGGAGCGAAAGAGCTCCACGCGAATGGGGCCGCTCGGCTGATAGCCGTATCGCGCCGCCAGCGAGTCGAAGGCTTCGTCGGCCAGCGGCTTCGCATAGATCGAGAGGAGCGGGGCGTCCTTCTTCTCGACGACGAAGACAAAGCGGGGAGTGCGAATCTCCTCGTATCCCGAGAACGTGTCGAGCAGGTCCAGCGTGTTCTTCGACCAGGGATCGTACGGATCGAGGGCGAATGCGTGGTCGAGACTCTCCTTCCCCGCGGCGATCTCGCCCAGCCGCAGCTGATTCACGCCGAGCAGCGCGAGTGCGCGTCCGGCCTTGGGGTCGCGCGCGACTCCCTGCGCTGCAAAGGCCGTCGCCTCGCGATACAGGCGGTTGCGCGCTGCAACGTTGGCCAGCGTGACTTCTGCGTCGGCGGCGCCCGGGAGGCGCGCGTGGGCGCGGTCGAGCGCGCGCTGAAAGTTCGCCGTGTCCCCCGAGAGGAATCGCGCGGCGGCGAGGGCGGTGAGCGGCGCGGCTGCGCCGGTGTCGGCGGCGAGCCCGCGAATCGCCTCGGCCGCTGCCTCATCGTACCGTTCGACGTCGATGAGGAGGAGCGCCGATTCTGCACGCGCAGCAGGGTCACTCGGGTTGACCGCCAGCGACTGCCGCACGAACGACGAGGGGTCGCCCTGTCCGCCGAAGGCGGTCACCCGCGCCATGCCAAGGAGGGCGCGCGGATGCTTCGGATTCACCGCGAGGACGCCCTCGAGCATCGTCCGTGCGTCGGTGCCGTTGTACTTCTCGAGGAAGAGGAATCCGAGCTCGGTGCGCGTGTCGAGGTTGGTCGAGTCGCGGGCGATCGCCTCGTCGTAGACGCGCAACGCGTCCTTGTACAGCTGAGGATTGTCGCGCCCGAGGTAGCGGCAGGCGACGGCGACGGCGCGCAACTCGTCCGCCGTGAGGGTCGCGCGCCGCTGCCGGTAGACATCGATGAATCCATCGAACGCGCGCATCGCCGCGTCGCGGTCGCCGCGCTCCAGCGACAGCGTCGCCAGCTGCAATCTCGCGGTGAGCGAATCCCGTCCGCCGAGCGCGCGGGTGTACGCCTCGCGCGCCTGCGGCGCGAGCCCGCGCGAGCGCAGGACGTCGCCCAGGAGCACGTCGGTTTCGGTACCGCCGTTCGTGGCCCGACGATACGCCTCTGCGGCCACCGTCGCTTCGTCGTACCGGCCCACGTCGGCCAGCGAGCGCACGAGCGTGCGCGCCGCATCGGCGCTGGCGCTGTCGCGCGCGAGCGCCTGTTTCGCGAGCGCGATCGCCTCGTCGTACTTGCCGGTGTGCCTCGCCTCCGACGCGCGCGTCGCCAGCTGCGCCGGGTTGGAGTCCTGGGCGCAGGCGGCGAGCGGGAGGAGCGCCAAACTCAGGGCAGCGCCAATTCGAAGGAGTCCCCTCATGGTTTCTTCCCCTCGAGCGCCCGCAAGGCTCGCGTCGTCTCCGCCAGCTGCACCATGAGCGGCTCGATGGCCTTCTGGTACTCGTCTTCTGACATCGACGCGCGCTTCGCGCGGAGCGCCTCGATCTTCGACTCCACGTCGCGCCGGTCGGCAAGGAGCCTGGCCGCGCGCGGGTCGGCGGCGACTGTCGAGCCGCCTAACGGCTCCAGGAACAGCGTGCGCGCCCGCATCCCGTCGGGCCCCTTCTCGCTGGCATCCGTATGCCCGACGCCGTCGCCGTCGTCGTCGAGGAGGGCGTGTTCGGTGACGATGCGGTTCCCCTGCTCGAAGACGCGCTCCACCTCTCGCCGCGCGTAGGAAAAGGCCTCGAGCAGGTTGGCGCGCCCGTCCTTGTCGGTGTCGGCCACATCGCTCGTGAGCGCGGCGACGAAATACTGCGGAAAGAGTGTCTCGTTCTGCTCGCGCCCCGAGCGCGTCGCGGTGATGATGGTCCGGTTCGGGGCGGCGAGTCGCTGGACGAAGTCGCCGCTCGCACTGGTCGTGTTGACGAAGATGAGCGTTGCCTCCTTCATCGGGGCCAGCGCCATGCGGAAGTCGTCGGGCGTGACATCCGGTCCGGGGACGTTGAAGCGCGATGCGTCGCCCTGCGTGCTCCCGTGCCCGAAGAGGATGACGAAGAGCCTGTCGCCGGCGCGGGACGACGACGCGAGTCGCGTGAGTTGTGCGAGGATGTTGTCGCGCGAAGAGCGCGCGTTCACGCGCGACTGCGTGGAGTCTTCGGCGAGCAGGACGATGAGTGAGTCGGGAATACCGAAGCGCGTCCTGGCGGCCGTGGCAACGGTGCGCGACCATCCCAGGTACTGCTGCGAGAGTCGCGGTTCCCCTCCGACGCCCGCGATGATGAGGACGGCGGTGCGGGGTGCGCGCGTTTGCGCGGTCGCGACGTGGGGGGCCCCCCCCAACAACAACGCTACCGCCCCGCTCACCAGGACGCAGTACCATTTCCGCGCACCTATCATCCCCATCATGCAACGCCCTCCCGGCGCCGAAGCGCCCATTCCGCGCCCAGCGCCGCCAGGAGGAGCACCAGCAGGATCGGCATGTCCCACAAGTCCTTCTTCTCCACCACCGTCGCTCCGCTCGCGCTGTACACCATGTCCTGCGCCACCTCCAGTGCACGGTCGGCCGGGTAGTACCGCCCTCCCGTTTCCTCGGCGATCTGTCGCAGCATCGCCGGCCGCATCTCGGCACCGAAATACTCGTTCGTCGGAGGCGCCACGCGCACGAACGCCTCCTCGCTCGCCACGGTGTCGTTCCCGACGACCGCGTGCAGGCGAATCGCGTGCACCCCTGTCCCCTCCGGCACATACGTCGTGCGATACTCGCCGTCTCGTTCCACCGCCCACTCGAGCGAGACGTCCTGTGTGACACCAGTCGGGGTGGTCACGGTCCCCTGCACCGTGGCTCCGTTCGCCTTGAGAAATCCGGAGTCGCTCACCGTGGAGCGGAGGGCGATCCCCTCGCCGGGGCCGCTCTCCTCGGCGACCAGCGTCTCCACGCGGTCGGGGACGTCGCTCACCAGCCAGCGCAGCATCTGCCGCCAGAATGTTTCGTGCGTCTGGTCATCGACGGGAATCGAGGCCTCCATCTGCCAGAGCCACGAGTCCTGCGCGCCGAACACGATCGCCTTTCCGCGACCGTAGCGCTGGTATGCGAGGAGCGGGCGTGACGTCACCCCGTCCTCGGTCACTCCGTTGAGCAGTATGGTGGCACCGGGTTTCGCGCGCCCGAGACGATTGACCGCGGTGAGTGTCGGGAGCGTGGCCCAGCGTGCCTGCGACAGGGAGTCGCTCGCCGCCAGCTGCAACGCCGGATGGCCGGACCCCGTTGCCGTCGGGGTGGCGCGCAGCGTCATGAGCGTCGGCGGATCTCCAACGACACCTTGCAGTTCCACCGGGAGAGCGTCGCTCACAGCGGTTCCGCCGTATCCCCCCTCGCCGAATGCATCGCGTCCTCCCAGCATGAGGAGCCCGCCACCGCGCTCGCTCACGAAGTCTCCAAGCATCCGCAGCTGATCGGCCGTGAAGAAGGCGGCTTCGATGCTCCCCAGCACCACGGCCCGATAGGAGAACAGCTCCTCGCGCGTGCGTGGAAAGCCGGCCGCGAGTTCGAGCGAGTCGTCCACTCCCAGGCGCAGGAACTTGTCCTTCGCCGACCGGAGGAGCGTCACCAGCTGCACGTTGCCGTCTCCCTCCACGGCGCGGCGGAGGAACTTGAGCTCGAAGCGAGGCTCTCCCTCCACGTAGAGGATCTTCTCCCGCCGGTCACGCACGACCACCAGCGTCGAGCGCGAGTTGTTCTCGGCGATCAGCTCTCCCGGCTGCAACGGGATCTTCACCTCGAGCAGGCGTGCACCGACTTCGGTCGCGGGGACCCGGATGCGTACCGATACCGCTTCGCCATCACGAGGGAGGAGCGCCGTCGCGGTCCCGACGATGCGCCCGGAGTCCTCCACGACGATCGGCACACGCACGCCACCGTACCCGCGCTGCACGAGGACGACCTGCACGAACAGCGACGCGTTGCGGAGCACCGTGCGCGGCGCCTCCACGCGCGCCACCTCGACATCCTTGGCGAAGCGTTCGCGCCCGATTCCCACTGTGTAGACCGGGAGTTGCCGCGCCCGCAGCGACAGCATCTGGTCGGCAAGCGGCTCGGCGTCGGCCGACGCCGAGGCGTTGTCTGCCCCGTCGCTCAAGAGGACGATTCCGGCCGTGGGTACGCCGGTCAGGTCGTCCTCGATCCGCAGAAGAGACGAGGCGATGCGCGTGCGCGTCGCGTCGTAGCGGATCGCTGAGGCGTCCGTGAGGCGACCGCCGCTCCCCAGGCGAAATACGCGCAGCTGGTATCGCGAAGCGAGCGCCTTGAGGAGCGACGAATCGGCGCCTCCGGCGAGGCGTGTGACGACGTCACCGCGCGTTCCGGCATCGGTGTCGCGTACCGACATGCTGCGCGAGTCGTCGACGACCACGGCAACGACGTTGCGTTGCTGAATCGATGTGCTCAGGACGAGGACCGGGCGGGCGAGCGCTAGCGCCACCACCGCGATTGCCAACGCGCGGAGCGCGAAGAGTGCGAGCCGCCGCCCACGCGAAATCGTCCCAGGGTGCCGCGCGTACGTGATCGCCGCCAGGGCGAGGGCCAAGGCGGCGAGCAGGGCCACTATCCACGGAGAGACAGGACCGTCGAATGCCAAAGCGCCGCGGGAGAACGCGGCGGGACGGAACTTGAACAGCAGTTCGACCAGTCGATCCAAGCCCGCTCCCCCTCGCCTTCGGCGGTTGCGCGTGCGCCCGATGAACCGTGTACGTACGAACCGGAACTACGTTCCGCTGACTCGCGTGAGAGAGCATTCCCTCTCCCCCCGAGGATGGGAGAGGGTCTCGCACCCCCCTCAATGCAACGTGGCGAATGGACCGCGATTCGGCAGCGCCCCGGGGACGAAACGTCCCTCCCCCGCGACGCCCGAGGCGACCGGCGTGCGCGAGGCGCGCTTCGGTACCACTTCGACTATTGGACGTGAGGCAGTGGCGCGCGTTAGGCGGCCGCCCCGGGCTCTCCCTGCATGAGGAGCCGTGTCACCGCCGAGGTGCGGTACGCGAAGATCCGGTCGAGCTGCCGCTTTACCAACGGGTGCGCAATGTCTCCCAACGGCGAGAACGGGAGACGGTAGCGCACCTCATCGTCGATGAAGGTCCCTCCGTTTCCATCGGGACGGAAGCGGTGTGTGTGATGCCACAGGGCGTAGGGGCCTCGGAGCTGCTCATCCACGAACTCGTGCGGCGGGTCCCAGCGCGAGATGAGCGTCTGCCACCCCATCGGAATGCCGTGGAGTCGAATGGTGTAGTCGATCAACGCCCCTTCGCGCATATCGATCGGAGTGGGCGTCCGGATCACGAACCCCATCTCGGGAGGGGTGATCAGCGCGAGGTTCTCGGCCTTCGCGAAAAAGGGAAAGACGCGCTCGATCGGGAGCGGGAGATGGAGAGAAGCTTGTAGAACGTGCGTCGGCATCGGTCCCCGGGTGGATTCACGGGGAAAACGAGGGCGCGGGGCGATCCGTTCCTCACTCGCGCCAGGCGACGATCGAATCGCCCTCACCCGCGCCGGCACGACGCGGGCGGTGCTTCCGTGGGGCTTCAGGCGACGCGCGCCGCTCCGTTCGAATCGAGTTCCGCGTCGGGGACCACCTTCCGGTAGGCGGAGACGGCATGCTGGAGCGCGAGGAGCGCCGACGCCTCGAGATCGTACTCCATCGTGAGTTCGGCGAGGCGCGCCGGCGAGTGATTGCTGAACTTGCGGCTGTCCTGATCACACCCCTGATGCCGGCGGGAATACTCGCGGGCCGCATGCCAGAGCGTGTTTGCCTTGTGCCACCAATCCTCTTCGCGATGCATCGACGCGGTGGCGGCGATCCGTTCATACGACGTGGCGCTCGACGCCAGCACCTCATCGCAAATACAAGCGATCCGCAGCGCGCCGACCTGCTCTTCCTCTTCTGCCGCCCGTTCGACGAGTCGCGCGTAGCGCTGGCGTTGGCGTACGCATTCCTGCGCGGCGCGATACATCCGATCGGCCTGCGTACGCGGCGTGGCGATCGCACTATGGTCGCCAGAGATCGCGGGGGGACGAGTCGACTTCGGCATGCGGGGGGGCCAGGAAAAGGGACCGGAAGTTTAACACCCCCGGGGCGTGGAATGGGAAGCGTCCAATGAATATCGGGCGCAGAATCCATTCCATGAGTTTTCCGATGGCCGCGGTTTGCCGGTAACTGGCTCCCCCCTCCCCTGAGGGATGGAGCGCCCCCGAAGCTGGCGAAGAGCTGAACCGCCGCGCTCAGGACAGCGCGTCGTCCTCGGAGCCGTCGGGAAGCGAAGCGAGCGCCTTCTCAACCACATCGCGGGGCGACGCCAGGAGCCCGTCACGCCACCACCCCTCGACATCGAGTTCCCGCTTCGCGATTCGCGATAGGTCGGTTCGCTCGGCGACGTAGAGCAGCTCGCAGCGCGCGTCGTACATCTCCGGTACCGGTGCGCGATGGTGCGTCGCAATCGCGTGTGAGACGTTCGCCCCCAGCCCCCACTGGAGGGCGGCGAGCCCGCCGAGCGGCTCATGGAGCGTCCGCAGGATGACGGAGAGAATCGGGAGGGGAAAGACCGCATCACGCCGGAGCGACTTGCGGAGCTCGCCCAGGCGGTCGAAGATCACCAGCTTCCCCACGTCGTGCAGGAGGCCGAGCGCGAAGGACTCGTCGGACGACGCCCGGAAGGCCGGTGCGAGCGTGCGCGAGATCGGGGCGACTCGGATCATGTGCTGCCAGACCAGGTTCACGTAGTCCTGGTACGCGCTCCCGGGGCGACACAGAATCCCGTCGACCATGGTCTTGAGCACCACGTTGTGGACGCCCGACGTACCGACGCGCTGCACCGCGCCATGCAGGGAAACGACGCGTCCGCCACCGGTCGCGTAGTACGCCGAGTTGGCGTACCGAAGCAGCGCCTGCCCCAGGCCGGGATCCCCTTCAACCAGCGTCACGAGCTTCGACGTCGGGGCCGTGGTGTCACGCGTGACGGCGAGCGCACGCTGCGCAGCGAGCGGCGGCTGGCGGACCACGGCGTCGAACGACTCGACCAGCGCGTCGAGAAACCGCGGCGCATCCGAGTTCCGGTCGACGCGCGGCAGGACGTTGTGCAGCTCGGCGACCTTCGTGCGCACGTCGAGCTCGAGCCATCCCTGCATGTCGCGCGCGTCGACGTCGGTCCCGCGCGCCGGCAGTGCCGCGACCGCCGCCGGAGGCGGTAC
>CAZWVG010000117.1:0-16657 GCA_964637355.1 uncultured Gemmatimonadaceae bacterium | reverse complement strand
CGGCGTGGCGCTCCATGCGGAGCGAGAGCGTCTCCAGGCTCTTGGACAGCACCCAGGCGTTGAACGGCGAGAGCGCTGGCCCCGTGCTTCGGCAGAACGTATAGATCTGGTCGATCAAGTCCTGCCGCCCGACCACCACGCCTCCCATCACGCGCCCCTGCCCGTCGATGAACTTGGTGGCCGAGTGCACCGAGAGGTGCGCCCCGTGCCTAAGGGGCTGCTGCAGCACGGGCGTGCACATGCAGTTGTCCACCACCAGCAGGACGCCGCGCGCCGCCGCGAGCTGGCCCAAGGCGTCCAGATCGGCGATGTCGAGCCCCGGGTTCGTCGGCGTCTCGACGTAGATCATGCGCGTGGTCGGCGTGATCGCCGCCTCCCACGCGCCCAACCCGTCATCGACGTCCACGTAGGTGTGCGTGATCCCGAAGCGCGGCAAGATCTTCGTGAGGATGGTGTGCGTCGACCCGAAGATCGCGCGCCCCGACACGATGTGGTCCCCGACGCCGAGCAGCCCTGCGAACGTGGCGAACACCGCCGCCATCCCCGTCGCCGTCGCATACCCCGCCTCGGCGCCCTCGAGGTCGCACATCTTGTCGACGAACTCGGTGACGTTCGGGTTCGTGAAGCGGCTGTAGATGTTGCGGTCGATCTCGTCGGCGAACGCGGCGCGCATCTCCTCGGCGTCGTCGAAGACGAAGGACGAGGTAAGGTAGACGGGGACGGAGTGCTCCTTGTGGGGGGAGCGCTCGGCTTGGGTGCGGATGGGGGAGGTGTCGTTATGCACGCCGACGCTCCCTTGCCCAGTCGTCAGGCACCGTCCACCGCGACGAGGCCTGGCTGTCGCTCCGCGCAGCCGGCGCCTGAGCCGGACCATTCATGCAGGGTGATTCCATCAAATGTCGATCTCGAAGGGATCTGCTTTCTTGGCGAAGGGCGAACTCCTCGCTCGTACGTGGAAGTATGACGCCCCGAATCGCGGGGCGCGAGCGCACACGCCACGAAGGTGGCGCTTCCTACCTGCACCTCGCCGCCGGCCCGATGGACGGCTCGCTCGCGCAAGGAGCGCTGCGACGGCTGCCGAGCGCGGGCCCTGAGTGTATCTGAGCGCTTGGTCGGGCGATGTCTCCGCACGGAGGACACCTCACAGTGGGGTGATGGATCGCGACATGCGGCCGAGCGAGGGGCGTGGCGGCGCATGTCGACACGTGCTCGTCATCACCCGAGGATGTGAGTGCGGGCATGCGTTAGGTCGGCGCAAGCCAACCGGCGCGGGCGCGTGGGCGCATCGGCACACGCTTCTTGGCGTGCTGCTTTTTTTCGTTTGTGCACCCGAGACGGCGCGCTGCTTCCCGGTCGCCTGCACCAGAGCGCTGTCAGCGCGTGACCCTCGCCAGGCGCACCACACCTCAGTGTCCTTTGATGCTCGCCGCGCCGTCGCCTTTCCGTTGGCGTCTGTACGCTTTCGCCAGTGGCTGTGCCTGCCACGCACGTGCGGCACCGAGATTGCGCTCGACACGCCAGGAGATATGTTCGTCCGTCTGCGGCTTGCCAGACGAACGTTGACCGACGCTGAATCACGTTGCCCGATTCGACGTCGTGCCGCGAACGCGGGAGGACACCTCTCCAATGCAACCGTCGAGCATTCCCGCCGGCGCAAGCGACGAGGCTTCTTCTATGAATGTCGAACGTGGCCCCGGGGCGCCACAAACCACGCGCGCGCCTGACGCCGATGCTGTAGACGGCATCAGAGTCCTTCTGGTGTGCGACGTGCGCCTGTTTCGCGACGGCCTCGTGCGTGCGCTGTCGGACACGTCGAAGATTCGGGTTGTCGCAGCAACGGCGAGTCGCGCCGAGGCCGAGGACGCACTGCTGAGGCTGAAGCCGGACGTGATGCTGCTGGACATGTCGGTCGCACACTGCATCGACATCGGACGTAGCGTGCATTCGTTGGCGCCGAACGTCGGGATGGTCGCCTTTGCAGCTGCATCGACCGAAGCGGAGCAACTCGCCTGCGTCGAGGCGGGCATCACGGGATTCGTACCGCGCGAAGCGGGTCTCAAGGAGCTCGTCGGCGCGATCGTGAGCGTGGTGCGCGGCGAGACGTTCTGTTCGCCGCAAGTCGTCGCCTCGACGTTTCGCCGACTGGCCGACCTGGCCGCGACGGCTCGGCTCGCCGACGCTGGCACAAAGGAAGTGAGTGCGCGCGAGCGACAGGTCATCGAGCTGATCGATCGCGGACTTTCGAACAAGGAAATCGCGCAACGCCTGAGTATCGGCACGGCGACCGTCAAGAATCACGTGCACAACATCCTCGAGAAGCTGCAGGTCGCGCGTCGAGGCGAGGTGGGTGCACGAGTCCGAGAGAGCACGCGCGCCATTCCTTCGCTCCCCTCAGCCTCCGCAGACCCGTCGCACGAAGCGACGACGCGTTGATTCGCCCCCACATCTGAACACCGTTCCTCAGGCGCGCCTACGGACGCGCGTCCACGGACGCGCGTCGATCACGAGCGCGACGTCGGAGCGATCGAGTGGATCTAGATCCGATCTAGTCCTGCGATAGATCCTCGATTCGCCGAACGATGCATGGCGCGCGGTGGGCGTCACTTCGATGATGTCGCATGCGCCTTCGTCGAGCATGAGCAGCGGATGGACATCGCCCCCCCCATACGAGTGGCGCTCGTGCGTCTTCCTCCGCTCGTGCGGGATGTCGTCCACACGCTCATCGATGGTGCGGCAGACATGCGAGTGACGACGATCGTGGAGCAGACAGACTCCATCGATCAGACAGACGATCACTCGGCCGACGTCCTCGTGGTTGGCGTCGCCGGTGAGAGTGCAGCGTCGACCTGTGAGCCGCTGCTCGGTGCAGCGACCTCACCGCGACGTGTCATTGGTATTTCGGTCGACGGTCGGCACATGCACGTGTCCGAGCTGAGACCGTCGACGACTGCGTTGGGGTCGCTGTCATCCGAGGAGCTGTTGACGGTGATTCGACGCGTACGAGAGTAGATCGAACTCAAGGAGCCCGAATGCCACCTGCCCTTTCGTATCCCGGCGTCTACATCGAAGAAGTTCCAAGTGGTGTGCGGACGATCACCGGCGTGGCGACGTCGATCACGGCGTTCGTCGGACGCGCGCTGCGTGGGCCGACCGACCAGCCGGTTCGCATCTTCAGCTACGCCGAGTTTGAGCGGACCTTTGGCGGTCTCTGGGCTGACAGCACGATGTCGTTTGCCGTCAACCAGTATTTCCAGAATGGCGGCTCCGACGCGATCGTCGTGCGGGTGCAGAACGGCGCGCCGACCGGCAGCGCGTCGATCGCACTTTCGGGAGGGGGGACGGCGACATTCAGCGCCGCCAGCCCAGGCGCGTGGGGGGCGAAGCTCCGCATTCGCGTCGACCTGGATCTCGATCCGGACGTCGTGAGTGCGAATGCGCCTAACACGATGTTCAACCTCACGGTCAAGGATCAGGCGACCGGGTCGATCGAGATGCATCGCAACGTCTCGATCACCGCAGGTCATCCTCGCTTCGCCAGCGACGTACTCGCACAAGCGAGCACGTTGCTTCGCGGACCGGCGAGCATCACAGCGCAACCGACCGCGCATGCGGCGACGTCGACCATGGCCGAGCCGTTCGACGACCCGCTGTATGCGACGCCAGTCACGGTGACAGGCGCGAATCCCGACGGTTCGGCGATCACGGCCAACGAAGTGTATTCGGCGTCGGGGATGCGGGCGAACAAGCAGGGACTCTATCAGCTCGAAAAGTCCGACCTCTTCAATCTGCTCGTCGTGCCGCCGTTCACCGCGTCGACCGATCTGGCGAAGGCGGACTGGGACGCGATCGTCGCCTACGCCAAGGAGCGTCGCGCGATGGTGGTGGTCGATGCACCCTCGAGTTGGAGCGCCGCGTCGTCGGTGATTGCCTCGGGAGCGATCGTCGGCGTAGCGTCGCGCAGCGAGAACGCGGCGATGTTCTTTCCTCGGCTCAACATCAGCAATCCGCTGCGTGATAACCGCGTGGATCAATTTGCGCCCGGAGGCGCCATTGCCGGCGTGATGGCGCGTACCGATGCGAGCCGCGGCGTATGGAAGTCGCCGGCCGGACTGGACGCGACGCTCTCCGGCGTGCTGGGACTGAGCGTTTCGCTCACCGACCAGGAAAACGGCGCGATCAACCAGCAGGGGGTGAATTGTCTCCGCAACTTCCCCAACAATGGTCCGACGGTGTGGGGGGCGCGGACGCTCAAGGGTGCCGACAGCATCGCGAGCGAATGGAAGTACATCGCCGTGCGGCGCACCGCGCTCTTCCTCGAGGAGAGCCTCTATCGCGGCCTGCAGTGGGTGGTGTTCGAGCCGAACGATGAACCGCTCTGGGCACAGATTCGCCTCAACGTCGGCGCCTTCATGCAGAGCCTCTTCCGGCAGGGCGCCTTCCAAGGGTCGTCGGCCAAGGATGCGTACTTCGTTCGCTGCGACAGCACGACTACGACGCAGACCGACATCAACCTTGGCATCGTCAACATTCTTGTAGGCTTTGCCCCGCTCAAGCCCGCCGAGTTCGTGGTCATCAAGCTGCAACAGATCGCCGGCGACATTCCTACTTGATCCTGTCCCTGCTCTGCTGACGCTCGCGTCAAGGAGTTCCGAGAATGGCGCAGTTTTCCGTGAATGCCCAGCGTTTCGACCCGTACAAGAACTTCAAGTTCCGGGTGAAATGGGATGGCAAGTTCGTCGCCGGAGTGAGCAAGGTCAGTGCGCTCAAGCGTACGACCGAAGTCGTGAAACACCGCGACGGCGGCGACCCAAGCAGCAGCCGAAAGTCGCCTGGCCGCACCGAGTTCGAGGCGATCACGCTCGAGCGCGGAGTCACGCACGACAAGGAGTTCGAGCAGTGGGCGAACAAGGTCTGGAACTTCGGATCGGGGCTCGGCGCGGAGTCTTCGCTCAAGGATTTCCGCAAGGAGCTGATCATCGAGGTATACAACGAGACGGGCCAACTGGCGATTGCGTACAAGGTGTTTCGTGCATGGGTGTCGGAGTTTCAGGCGCTTCCCGACCTCGACGCCAATGCGAATGCCATCGCGATTCAGCACATCAAGCTGGAGAACGAAGGGTGGGAGCGAGACACCGACACGACCGAGCCGACGGAGATCTCGTTCACCGAACCGGGTTGACCGGCGTGTGAATCGCCATGAATGCCCCGAGCGACGAGGAGTTGCTTCGCGTCTGGGAATCTCACCAGCGCTCACATCCGACGCATCGCGCGCTCGCTGCATTGGCGATCGCTCGTCCTGAGCGCGGGTGGGATGGCTGGGCGCGCGCGCCCATCGGCGAACGTGATTCCGCGTTGCTCGCGCTGTACGAGCAGTTGTTCGGCCACGATCTGCACACCACGACCGCATGTCCGCGATGCGGCGAACGACTCGAGTCCGAGTTCACGACCGGCGACATTCGCAGCGAAGGTACCGCGGCACCACACTCGCGGTCGTTCAGAGAACGCGACTTCTCGATCGAGTATCGCTCGCCGACGAGTGAGGACCTGCTGCAGGTCATCGCCGAGCGAGGACGATCGTCGAGCGGGGATGCCAGCGATGATGCACTGCTCCTCCGCCGGTGCGTTCGCGTGCAACAGGGAGGAGCCGCGGTGGATCCCGCCACGCTCCCTGTTGAGATCGTGGACCGGATCTCGTCTGAAATGCAGCTGCACGACCCCGATGCCGACGTCCGCATCGCGCTCGAGTGCCCGGCGTGCGGCTACACGTGGGAGTTGCACTTCGACATTGTTTCGCACTTCTGGGGCGAGCTCGATGACTGGGCCCAGCGCACACTCGCCGACGTGCATGCGTTGGCCCTCGCATATGGATGGACGGAGCCCGACGTGCTCTGCCTAACGCCGGCGCGGCGCCGCATGTACGTCGATATGGTCAGCGCATGAATCGGTTCATCTCGGGACTTCTGGATCGCGCAGAGGGCCGCGCAGCCGTCCTGGAACGTCGCCCGCGTGCGCTGTTCGAGCCACGGTTCGACGAGGCACGGTCCATCGGCACGCCCGATCTCCACGAGCTTCGCGCAGAGGTCCCCGTCTCCACGCAGCGTGCGCAGGAGCGCGACGAGCCGCTGCCAACACACGCTCGGCGCAACGCGCCTCGGAACGAGCGCGCGGAGGATGCGGCATTGCCACGTCCTGCCACGATCGCGGAGAGTCCACGCGTGCATGTGGAGCAGCAATCGACGCAATCGATGACTCGCCCAGCGCTGGACGTTCCGCGCGTTCGCACCGCCTCCCAGCCGCACACCGAGGCAGCGGTTCCCGCCCATCGCGCGACGCCACCGGATGCGCGGCAAACGCCACTCGAATCGACAGCGAGAGTCTCAACGGTCATCGAAGTGCGGCACGTGGCAGAGCGGGAAGCGGCTCGTAAGGCGCCTGCCACGACGGAGCGTGCGCCCTCGAGCGAGCGCAGAGTGCCCGCTTTGCCGCCGACGCTTCCCCGCGCGACCAAGGTCGACGAACCTGTGCGGATCCCTTCACCGACCAGACGGCTTCCCGCGAGCAGGAGCCCGGAGTTTGCCGTGCGTCTCGCCAAGTCGCAGGCGCCAGCGATCGCGCGACGAGAGCGCCCCGAGCCCCCGGTCGCGACGCCAGTACAGATCAGCATCGGTCGAGTCGAAGTGCGGGCCGTGACGGGTCGCGCCGAGCGGACACCAGCCAAGGCGCCCGCAGTGCCGCGTTTGTCCCTCGATGATTATCTGCGGCAGCGGAACGGAGAGCGGAAGTGAGCAGCGCCCTCGCCATCGCCGCCGTAACCGCGTCGCTCAAGGACCTCCTGAACGACGGGTTGATGGATCACGACCTGTCGACCGTGGGGAGCTTTACCGTCACGGCGCAACCGCCCGATCGGATCACGACGGGGACGACGGAGAACGATCAGCTCAACCTCTTCCTCTACCAGGTAACGGCCAACAGCGGGTGGCGAAACGTCGGCCTTCCATCGCGCGACAGTGGTGGGCAGCGCATAACGAATCCGCCATTGGCGCTGGATCTCCACTACCTGCTCACCGCGTACGGCGCGCAGGATCTCAACGCCGAGGTGCTGCTCGGCTACGCCATGCAGGTCTTGCACGAAACGCCGGTCCTCACGCGAGATCAGCTGCGGACGGCGCTCGGAGCGCCGGCGCCGATCGACGGGACGCTCCTGCCCGGACCATTCGGGACGCTCTCGGCTGTCGACCTCGCGAATCAGGTCGAGCTGATCAAGGTGACTCCGGTATTTCTGAGCTCCGAGGACCTCTCGAAGTTGTGGACCGCGATGCAGGCAAGATATCGCCCGTCGATGGCGTATCTCGTCTCGGTCGTACTCATCCAGAGCGAGGCGCCGATACGCTCCGCGCCGCCGGTACTCAAGCGCGGCCCGAGTGATCGCGGCCCCGTGGCACGCGGCGCGCCGCTGCCGACGCTCAGTGCAGCGCGCGCCGCCCAGACACCGCTACAGCCGGCGCTTCGACTTGGAGACGACATCGTACTGACCGGTACGAACCTTGTCGGCAGCACGTTCACGGTTCAGCTCGAGCAGGCGCGCTTCGGGATTCGGCAGAGCCTAACGTCGAAGGCGATCGACGACGGGCAGGTCGGCGCGCACATCTCGAGCATCTCCGAAGACGCGACGGGGATGAGCGGCTGGGCGACCGGCGTATACTCGGTTTCCCTACTCGTCACCGATCCATCGTCCCCGTCGTCGATGACGAACAGCGTGCCGGTTGCCTTGGCGCCGCTCATCACCGTGAGCCCACTGACTTCGGCGGCCGGGACGATCAACCTCACGGTCACCTGCACTCCGCGGCTCCTCCCCGAGCAGGAGTCGAAGGTCCGCCTGGTGTTCGGCGATACGGAGGTTGCGCCCGACACGATCTCGACGCCCGGCACGTTGACGCAGCCCACCACGCTGACTTTCGCGCTTCCGGGGATCGCGGCCGGCGACTACGTCGTCCGGTTGCGCGTCGAGGGGATCGACAGCCTCCCCGTGGTGTTCAGTGGCACGCCGCCGACGTACGCGTTCGATCCGGCGCAGACGGTGCACGTGACATGACCAACGGCGCATTGCAGGACACGGGTCGGTGCGCGGACCGGAGGTCGTCATGACCTGGACTGACGACAACAACCGCTACCTCGCCGCGTCGCTCAAGTGGCTACGGCTGCGACTGCAGCAGATGGCCGCGTCGACGGCTTCGGCACAGCAGTCGGCGACTCCGGTAGCCGCTCCTGCGCCGCCGGGGGCGGCGTCGTCTCAAGCGCGCGCTGCAGGGCGCAGTTGGTTCGCCGGCAAACCAAGCGATAGCGCGCCCACTTCGAGCGGCGCGCCGCAGACGTCCGCACGCGGAGCGCCGCCATCCGCGCCCGCGGCACCATCATCGACTGCGACCAACAACGAGGTAGACGACGCAGCGCGTGAACGCGAGGCCGCAGCGAGTACCGAGCCGCTCCCCGCACTGCTTCTCCTCGCGAAGCGATTCGGACTCACACCGTTCGAGCGCGACGTGCTCCTGCTGGCTGCCGCGCCCGAGTTCGATCCCGGCATTGTGGCGCTGTATGCCTCGGCGCAGGGCCTCAGCGGGACCGCCCACCCCACCTTTGCGCTCGCGCTCCAGGTCTTGAGCAACGCCGAAGAACGCGCGTGGGATGCACTCTCTCCGCAGCGTCCGCTGCGACGGTCGATGTTGATCGAGGTCAACCGTAGTGCGTCGACCGCGCTCACCACGAGCCCCATTCGCGCCGACGAGCGCATCGTCAACTACCTCAAGGGACTCAACCTGCTCGACGAGCGTTTGGCAGCGTTAGTGAAGGCGCCACCTGCGACTCCACCGCCGTTGGCGCCGTCGCAGCGCGAAGTCGCTGCCGAGATTCTGCGCCGCCTTCGCGCCAGCGCCGACCAGAAGTCTGTCCCGCTGGTGCAACTCGTGGGCGTAGACGCACGGAGCAAGCTCGCCATTGCCGCCGAGGTAAGCGCGAGTATCGAGCGTCAGGTCTATCGATTGGCGATCGACGCGCTCCCCGCCAGCCGCAATGACGTCGATCAGCTCGCGCGACTGTGGCAGCGCGAGAGTCTCCTGCTACCCATCGCCCTGTACATCGATGCCGAATCGTTGAACGGTGCGTCGGCCGACGTCGTGTCGTCGTACAACGCCTTCGTCTCCCACGAGCTCGGACTCGTCTTCGTCGGCATTCGTGAATCCCCTTCGCGCCCGACTGCCTCGGCAATCGAGCTCGAGGTGGATCGACCGACCGGTGCCGAGCAGCATGCTGCCTGGCGTGGCGCGCTGGCCGCTACGTTACCCGCCGACGACCTCGAGTCCAACGCGCGAATGCTTGCGGGGCAATTCGATCTCGATCTCGCGGACATTCAGGACGCGGCCTCGCGCGCGTCGGCACGCACAGTCGATGTCCCGGCCGCAGTCGCTGTATGGAGGGCCAGTCGGAGCATCGCACAACCACGCCTCGATCTCCTGGCGCAGCGCATCGAGCCCAAGGCCACCTGGGACGATCTCGTGCTATCGGAGGAATCGTTGCGATTGCTGCGCCAGATCGCAGCGCAGGTGCGTGAGCGATACCGCGTCTACGAGGAGTGGGGATACGCGCGGCGCATGACGCGTGGACTCGGCATCAGCGCACTCTTCGCGGGCGAGAGCGGCACGGGCAAGACGATGGCTGCCGAGGTGGTCGCGAACGAGCTCGATCTGCATCTGTATCGCATCGACCTCTCGGCGGTGGTGAGCAAGTACATCGGCGAGACGGAAAAGAACCTGCGCGCGTTGTTCGACGCGGCCGAGCAGGGCGGCGCGATTCTCTTCTTCGATGAAGCCGACGCACTCTTCGGCAAGCGTAGCGAGGTGAAGGACAGTCACGATCGGTACGCCAACATCGAGATCAACTACCTCCTGCAGCGGATGGAGGCGTTCAGCGGCCTGGCGATTCTGGCCACGAACATGAAGAGCGCACTCGATCAGGCCTTTATGCGCAGGCTCCGCTTCATCGTAAACTTTCCGTTTCCTGGCCCTACCGAGCGAAAGCAGATGTGGGCCAAGGCGCTCCCGCCGGACGTCCCGCAGGAAGAGCTCGACTACGACCGGCTGGCGCGATTCAACGTCTCGGGCGGCAACATTCACAGCATCGCCCTCAACGCGGCGTTCATGGCGGCGCAGCGCGGCTCTCCCGTCACGCAAGGGATGCTCCTGGCGGCGGCGCGCACCGAGTTGCGCAAGCTCGACAAGCCGATGAACGAGGCCGAGTTCCGGTGAGCGCGTCTTTGCGCGACTCGCCTGCCCCGGCCCCGCCGGTGACGGTCAGCATCGAGCGTCTGGTACTCGATGGACTGGATCTCACGCCTTCACAGGGCGCGCTCGTGCAGCAAGCGTTCGAGCGAGAGCTCGCGCGGCTCATTCAGCAACCCGGGCGCAAAGCGCACTGGGCGGCGGGCGCGAGTCCAGTCGCGACGGCGACTCCGGTCCATGTCGGGGGCGCGATGCACCCCGCACGAATCGGTCGTGAGGTTGCGCGAAGCGTCCTTTCCACGCTGCGCGGTGCGTCGTGAGCCAGCGGACGCTCAAGCCGCCGAAGCCGCAGCCGCTGCGGTCAACGCCTGCGTCGACACGTACGGTGCATCGTCGCGCGCCCGAGCACGAGACGGACGACTTCGACCGCGAGGGCGACTTTCGCGCCTCGGTCGAGTCGCATGACGTCGGAACGCTGGCGTCGGGTCGACCGACACCGCCGCCCGCAGCGCCACCGTCACCGCCGCTGCCGCCAGTTGGACCCCGGCGAGATTTCACCGATCTGTATCCGCGCGCACCTCACAACATCTCGGATCAGGACCTCGCGCGGGCGATCATCACGCGCGTGCTACTCGACGAGCTGGCACCGCGCCTGGGCCTGGATCCCTCGCGTCTTTCGATTCGGGTCGACGCCGCGGCCGAGGCGCAGACAAACGCCGCAGGGGCGAGCGGACTGCAGGAAGGGACGACGATTCTCCTGCACCCACAGCGCTATCGTCCGGGGACCACGTTTGGCCGCTATCTGCTCGCCCACGAGGCTGCGCACGCTGCACAGCGACACACCCTAACGCGTATCGCTCAGGAGGACGACGGGAACGTCGTCGTCGCAGCGGAGCGAGAGGCCGATGTCATCGCGCGCGCGTACGCGGTTGGGGCCGAGGTGCGAAAGCCAGCCGTCGCGCTCGTGACCACGACCGCGGCGGCGTACACCGGTACGGACGACACCTCCACGCCGGTCGTCGGCGACGCGGACTTCAGTGGACTCGTTCGATCGAATCACGCGCGTGAATTGTCGGTCATGACGAAGGCGCTCAGCTACGGCGTCTTCGACTGGGCGGTGACCGACGGCGACGTGAAGGACGTGCTGCGGATCCTCGAAGCGCAGCCGTTCGAGGTTCAGATCGCGCTGGTGCTCGCGCTCGAGGACAAGTTCGCGAAGCGGCTCGCGGACAACATCAGCCCCGTTCACTTCAAGCGTTTTCGCACGCCGATACTGGCGGCGTACAGCGCGTTGCTTCGGCTGCCCAGGGGCGTGGATGCGCTCCACGATGATCCGTTCGCCGGCATGGACTTCACGGCCATCACGCCCGAAGAACACCACGCGCTGCGCGAGATCATTCCCAAGTTCGTCGCCACGGAACGGGGGAAGCATTGGTACGCCGGTCTCAAGGAACGCCATCTCCTCGAGCACGTCGAGGACGTTCTCTCGCGCGAGTCGAGCTACGACGAGACCAAGGCGCTTGGCGCCGCGGCGCAGAAGGAACGTGATCGACAAAAGCAGCTGCAAGAGAATGCCGAGATTCTCAAGAACAAGAAGAGCAGCGTCAACAAGTTCCTCGACGAGGCGCGCGAGAAGCTCGCTTATCATCCCACTGATTGGGCCATCACCGACGGCGAAACGCGTTCGCTGATCGACAAGGTGGCAGAGTTCGCGAGTCAGCCGTCGACGCTACGCGCGATCGTGGACTCGCTGGAAAGCGACAACTTGATGGACCGCTGGGTCGACAACATTCCGGTCGACGACCTGTACACCGACAAGCCGATCATCGGCGCGCCGGAACGGGTGAGCCGTCGCAAGATGCTGCTCAAGCTGCTGGTCCTTAGGCCGGCGTGGAAGAATTCCCGCATGGCCGAGAGCCTGCTGTCGTACGGGCTTCTCGACTGGGCGATTACGGACGAAGACGCGTTCCTGGCCTTCCAGTTGGTGAAGGCGCTCCCGGAACGCTCCCGCGCGAGTCTCCTGGCCGACGCCAAGTACGCCGACCGGCTCGACGAGGAACAAAGCCGCTCGATGAAGAAGGGGCGCACGTCGAACTTCTACACGGGCGGCGAAGACGGAAAGGATCTTCGAACACTCAAGGCGCAGCTGCTCGAAGACGAGGTCTGGTCGAAAGAGCAGATGACGCGGTTGCGCCAGTTGATGCAGATGGCGCGTGCGGCGGATGAAGGACCGTGGCTCTTCGCGCAATCGAAGACTCGCTTCACGCAGATGAACAGCACGTTGCCCGCCTTGTACGCCGACGCCGACTTCTTTGCGCGCGTGGTGCAAGGCTTCGGGCTCTACATCCCTCGCGGCTTCCGTCGCCCAGACGGCGCGGTCGACGCCGGACGCGAGCAGTACGTCCCGGAGACGGTCCAAGGCAAACCGTTCGGCAGCGACAATTTCCTGGCCACGGCGTGGCGCTACGTGCGATACCTCGCGTCGCACACCGGCAACCTGAAGATCTTCGGCGACACCAAGGGCGGCACGGGCCTCGACCTCACCGAGGCGCAGCGCACACAAGGCGGCGCCGTGATGGGAGTCGAGTTTGCGACTGCTCCGCAGTCCGATCGTGCGGAGCAGCTCGACAACTCGGTCATGGTCAACATGAAGCGCGGCCTGGTCGATGCTCGCGCCACGCGTCTCGACATCGCGAACATCAACTACCAGCTGGCCAGCTTCAAGATTCAAACGGGTATGAGCGTGGTGCGCGGGCTTCGCGTCCACATCGAGTATCCGACCGAAGATTCGGCGCGCAAGGCCACGACGTTGCGGCTCTATCTGGACGTCCTCGAGCTCAACGATGTGTTGCTCATCGCCAGCGACGCGATGCGTGGGTTCGAGCAGATTCGCCTGACCGATGTCTACATCGAGCTGTCGCCCGAGGAGGAAGCCGGTAACGCCGCTGTGCTGCCAGAGGATCTGGCGTCGGGTACGGCGGCACTGCTGAAGCAAGGATTTCTCGCGCCGACGACGCCAGAGAACCTCACGATCACCGCCGCGGAGGTCCTACTCGTCGGGATGACGACGAGCGACGGACAGTTCATCAGCAGCATCAAGCTCGCCGACGTCGCCCTTCGTTCGAGCGTCGCGCCGGATACCGGCGGCTATCGCACGTGGCTGGACAGCCAACGCAAAGAACTGCAGATGCGACTCGGTTCGGCCATCTCGGCGGGCATGAATACCAAGTCGCTCACGCTGCGGCTGCAATCCATCGACAGGGAGCTGCAAAGCCTGTCCGAGGCGGAGGGCGACGTCGCACGTCTCGAACCCCTCGTGAAGTCCGGAGCGGCGAGCGCCGCCGATGTGAATCATCTCAAGCGCGCGAAGTCGTATCTCGCCGGTGTCGAGACCGGCGGCGTTGCGCTCGACGTCGGCCACGCCGAGGTCAAAGGCATAGCGGGAAAGGTTACGATGGGGGACGTGACCCTGGACGACGTACACGGCTGGGGGCACTCGGCAGGCGCGGTGCTTGGCGCCGTGAGCGGATCGACCACGCTGAGTCGCATGCTCCGAGGGCCGGAGTACCGCGGCACGCTCGAAGGGGTGGAGCTCGAAGGCGACCCCATGGCCTTCGTCAAGCTCGGCCAGCTGCAACTCGGCGCAGTCGATGTGCAGGGTGATATCCCCACTGTCGAGGACGCGCAGAAGGACCTCGACACGGCGGTTGCAGCGGCCAGGAAGAATCCGTTCGAACCGCGCCTCGCCGACGAGGTGGAACGTCTTCGCACCCGGCGAGCCAACGCCGGGATCTATTGGAGCACGATCGAGAAGGCGACGGCCAACGAGAGCGATCGGCAGGCGTTCAATGCCGCTCGCCAGGCATTGCTGGCCGACAAGGCATTCCATGTCGACAGCCTAACGGCCAAAGGCGTCGTCGTGGAGTTGTCGAATCAGTCTGGGACGACCAGTGTCGGACTCGATACCGAGGAGCTGGAGGCCCACGGCCTGGAGGCGCGCGGCCTTCGTGTCGACACGGTCACGGGGAAGAATCTCCGCATCGGCGGCGATATTCGCGGCGGGCTCCAGACGCTGATCGGCATCGGGAAGAACCGCGACAAGATCAGCGGCGGCGCGATCAGCGCCGACGAACTACGCCTGACCGGGATCGCGCACAAGTACTCGGGCATCAAGGTCGAAGAAGCGCTCGTGCAGGGGCTCGACGCCAAGGCAACGGTTGGCGATGCGTCGACGATCGACCTGGCGGCGGCGAACATAGAAGTCACTGGCGTCAACTGGTCGCTGAGCGAACGGGTTCTCGAGATGCAGCGCAGCAAGCTCCTCCAGAAACCAGCGGACTCGTTGAGTAACGCGGAAAAGACGCAGCTGGCGAACATCGAGGGGCTGCTCGACGACATCAAGGCGAGCAAGGAATCCCTCATCGATGCCACCACGCACCTCATGAACCCCAAGCTCTCCGACGTCGAGAAGCAGCGATACGAGGCGCAGAAGGCGGAGTCGGAGACCGAGCTCGCATTCTGGCAGAAGAAGGTCGAGCTCAAGCGCCTCGGCATCAAGGATCTCAACATCAGCGTAACAGGGCTCGGCAACATCCTCGGCGAGGACTATGACTTCGACCGCGCGCTGAGCACTCCCGAGGGAGTGACCATCGCTGGCAAGGGCCCGGGCGGACAAATCACGAGCGGCATCACAGCCGAGGGGGCGTGGACGCGCCTCAGTCCCGGCAACGCCAAGCAATCGCCCCGCGGCATGCGGGTGACCGCGGGTGGCCGCGCAGGCGTGGAATCGCTGCAGACCGGGCCGATTCGGGGCAGTATCAACCTGTCGAACGAACACGTCACACTCAACGGACTCGAGATCGATAGCGTCGACCTGCGCGGATTCCGCTACTTCAGCGGCGACACCGGTATCTGGAGCAACAGCCAGCAGCCGAGTCACATCGCGAAGATCGTGGTCGACGCGACGATGTTCACGCCGCTGGTCGACGAGAAGAAGAAGGATGGCGACCGGTACACCTCACAGATCGTCATCAACAAGCTTTCGATAGGTGAGATCGCCGGTCACGACATCCACTATCAGAATTTCAAGTCAGGGCTCCACGCGACACTCGGGTCCGGGCGCTTGATCGGCATCGATGCGATGGGGATGACGGTCGACCTGCCGAAGACCGACAAAGATGCGTTATTGATTCGCGGCGGACTGACGACGATCGATCGCACCGAGAATCTGCGTATCGCCGCGAGGACGGGGAGCGGGCTCGCACTCTCGACCACGCTTAACGCCGGCAAGATTGCCGCCGAATTCGCCAAGGACGGGAAGATCACCGCCGACCTGCTGGCGCTGACGTTGGATGCGGGCCGACTCACCCAGAAGGACCTCGACGCGAAGTTCAACGCCAAGTCCGACTTCATGCACTTCGAGCTGATGCCCGGCTCCAAGGGCTACGAGAACGCGCGCCAGAAGTTCCGGCTGCTCGGAGGTGAGTTCTCCATCGAAGGGAAGAAGGGGCCACCGCTACCGGAAAGCGGGCGAGGCCCGGTCCCGACGCGGTTCGGCGCGACCTTCAAGGACATCAGCACCGGCGACATCGAACGCGATCCGGACGGCACCATTCGCGCACCCGCATTGCAGCTGCCGAAGATCACGCTCGACAAATTCCACTTCGACAACGAGAAGTTCACGCTCGACGTGGACAAAGGCGGCCCGGTCGAGTTGCTCGGGACGACGATCAACGTCGTCGCCGAGGCGAATCCCAAACCGGAGGAAGCACGGGGGAAGGATGAGTCCTCGTTCCAGCGGATCGTGATCAGGGAGCTGAACATCCCTCTCGTCACGTTCAGCGGCATGTTCGCCGTGTTCAAGAACGCCGAGAAAGGCGACATGATCGTCTCGCTCGCGTCCAACAGCTCGGCGTCGCTGCGAAACGTTCATATCGGTGGCTCGGACGGCAAGTCGGAGGGGTTCATCCTCGAGCCGAACAACAATTGGCAGATGTTCGGGAAGCTCGGCGTGGAAGAATCGACCTTGAACGGCATCGGCGCCGACGTCGGCTCCGCGCTCATTTCGAATCTCGATGCCAATGTCCAGAACTTCAGCGTGGAGTTCCTGGGGAAGGACGATACAAAGGTCGCGTTCGACGATCTGACTGTCACCGCCCTCTCTGCCAACCTGAAGGATCCGCACATCGAATCGTACTACGACCGCACGTCGAAGGATGGCGGCAGGTTCGACCAGATTACGTCGACGTTGAAGCGCGCGGGGTTCAGTCTCTCGTGGGATGCCGCGTCCAACCGCCACATCCATCTGCACAAGTTCAGCATGGACAAGTCCGGCGCGCGGCTCGAGTCGCTCGACCTCGCCGGCTTTCGCTACACCGATCCCGATC
>CAZWVG010000116.1:0-16845 GCA_964637355.1 uncultured Gemmatimonadaceae bacterium | reverse complement strand
GCCTTGCGCCCGGCAACTCCGGCGGTCCGCTGGTCGACAGCGCTGGTCGCGTGGTAGGGATCAATGCGATGATCATGGGAGGACTGGGCGTGGCGATCCCGAGCAGCGTCGTGCGCCGCTTCCTGCACGAGGTCTCGCGCAGCGGCAGCGTGTCGTTCGCCTCGCCACTGGCGGCGTGATCCGGCTCGCGCTCGCCGCTCCGTCAGCGATGCTCCTCGCCGGCCTCGAGGCGCTGGTGATGCGCGACGGCGCCTTCACCGTCGTCGAGCGCATCGCCCATCTCGACGACGTCGCCGAGGCGCTGGAGGGGGCGGACGTCGACGTCGTGGTCGCGGTCGTCGACAACCCCGCCCGATTCTCGCTATCGATGGCCTCGGAAGGCGATCCGGTTGCCCAGCGGTGGGTCCTCCTTCTGGACGGTGATGCGGATGCGGTCGCCGGATGGGTGCGACGTGGCGCGCGCGCCGGTCTCCCGCGCGAGGCGGAGGGAGACGAGATCCTCGCCGCGATCGACGCCGTGCACGCTGTCCTCGCTGTCGTTCCCGCCGGCATCGCCGCCGCGCTGACGGGGCGCGCGCCGCGAAGCGCGCAACGTCTCACGAGCGCCTCGAGCGCCGACGTCACTCCCCTCTCCCCGCGCGAGCGCGAGATCCTCGCCCTCCTCGCCGAAGGGCTGGGCAACAAGATCGTCGCCGCACGCCTCGGCATCTCCGAGCATACCGTCAAGACGCACGTCGCGTCGATCTTCCAGAAGCTCGGCGCCGACACGCGCGCCGAAGCGGTCGCCATCGGCGCGCGAACGGGCTTGATCCTCCTCTGACAGCACCGGGAGTGAAGGGACGAACGCGCCGGACCGACAGCGCATCGCTTCAAACCCTATCCGGCGGGTCGTTGTCCCACCTAGCGTCCCTCATCCCGATCCTGCCATGCAGCGCTCCCTCGCAATTTTCGCATTGGCCCTCTCAACCATGGCCATCGCGTCCGCCCCGCTTGCAGCCCAGCAGGTCCAGGGGCGCAACGATCGCGTCTTCACCACCAGCGCGCAGGTCGGCGCCGGCGGCGAAGTCCACATCTTTGCCGGCTCCGGCGACGTCACCGTGACCGAGGGCTCCGGCAACACGGTCGAGTACAAGGCGGAGAAGGACACCCGCCGGGGGCGGATCGACGACGCGGGGTTCGTGGTCCTGCGCGAGGGAAACGGCGTGACCATCTGCGCGGTCTACGACGAGGACGACGACTGCAGCTTTGACGGCCTCGAAAGCCACTCGCGCTCCGGGTGGAACCGCGGCCGGCGCGAGCGGGTGAAGCTCACGATCACGGTCAGCGTCCCGCGCGGTACGGTGCTCCGCGCGTCGAGCGGCAATGGCGATGTCTCGGTCGCCGCGCGTGTCGCCGAGGCGCGGATTTCGAGCGGAAACGGACGGGTGAAAGTCTCCCAGGTCGCGGGGCGCGTCGATGTCTCGTCAGGGAACGGCGAGGTCTCGGTCGACAACGTTGGCGGCTCGGTGCGTGCCCGATGGGGCAATGGCGACGTGACGATCGGGGCGATCAACGGCCCGGTCAACGCCTCGTCGGGAAATGGTGACGTGCGGGTCTCAATGGACCGCCTGACCGGCAACGACGACATGGAGTTCAGCTCCGGCAACGGCCGCATCGAGGTCGTGGTCCCCGCCGACTTCTCGGCGGACGTCGAGGCCCACTCGGGTAACGGGCGCATCTCGACCGACTTTCCGATCACCATCCAGGGGAAGCTCACGCCGTCGCGTCTGCGCGGCACCATCGGCAACGGCGGGCGCCGGCTCCGCATGTCGACGGGGAACGGATCCATGGAAATCCGCAAGCGGGTATAGCGCGCTCGCTCGGTTGCCGAGACTCCTTCGGAGGATCCTTGCCCGGAGTGTTTCGTGTCTTCCCTCATCCGACCGCGTCCGTTCAACGCGCGCATCGAGCGCCATGTCGAGGTTCGTCTCAAGGACATCGGCGCGGAAAATCACTTCATCAGCTCCCAGTCGGAGACGATCAACGTCAGTGACCATGGGCTGCTGATGGAGGTCCCCTCAGCGCTCGACGCGTGCGTGGGGCAGGAAGTCGTGGTTTCGCTGCACTGGGAGGCGGGCGAATTCGAGTCGCCCGGCGAGAGCGTGCGATTCGAAAGTCCGTACTGGCGCGACGTCTCGAAGAGCGTGATGGGTGTTCGGCTCGAGAACGCGATCCCGTCCGCGCTCCTTCGCTCGAGCGAGTAGTCTGCCAGTGGGGTAGCGGCCACCAGTCGCTGCAGTGAGGGAGCGCGTACAGCGCCCGAACGCGCCCCTCGATATCCTTCGAACGCCCCCCTGAGACCATCCGGGGGGCGGTTCGCTTTGGTGCGAAAGCAGCGGAAGCGCCTCCCCGCAGTGTGCCGTCGGCCATGTGAGTTCGCGACGCGCTGTTCGGGACTGAGCGATACCTCCCGCGTGAGATTCACCACCGCTTCATGAAACGCATCTTCAGTGGCAGTACTTTCTTGCGGGCACAGCAGCGCGCGTGCGCTACCGCACGGACTCCTTTGCGGCCGACACGTAGCATCGTCGACCATCGTCGACGTCTGGCGCCGGAACCGTTAGGCGCCGGTCCACGTCCCGTTCGAAGCGAATGGTTTCTCTGGTCACCCCATCGTCCAACGTCGCAACCGATCCGCCGCAATCCGTGGCGGATCGCGCAAGTGCCGCTGCGCTCCCCGAAGCGGGACGCGTCGGTGCGATTGCGCGCGCGCTCCCCCTTCCCGCGCACATCCCGGGGCTCGACGCGCTCCGCGGGGTGGCCGTCCTGATGGTGGTCGCGCGGCACGCGTCCGCCGTGCCGACTCCCGAGGGTCCTGTCGCCGCGGCGGTCATCGAGGGAATGCGCGCCGGTTGGATGGGGGTCGACCTTTTCTTCGCCCTCTCCGGCTTCCTCATCACCGGGATCCTCCTCGACACCAAGGGGACGCCGAGCTACCTGCGCAACTTCTACGCGCGCCGCACCCTCCGGATCTTCCCGCTCTACTTCACCTTCCTCGCCGCGCTCTTCGTCATCGGCCCGCTCACGCCGCTGGCGCGCAACGAGGATTTCCAGACGGTCCGCGAGATTCAGGGGTGGCTGTGGAGCTACCTCACGAACGTCTTCATCTCGTGGAAGGGAGAGCTGGCGGTCCCCTTCCACCTCTCGCACCTCTGGTCACTGGCGCTCGAGGAGCAGTTCTATCTCGTGTGGCCGTTCATCGTGCTCGCGCTCCCCGCACGCGCGGTGCTGCGCGCCTGCCTGGTGCTGTCTGCCGCCGCCGTTGCGCTGCGGATCGGGATCGTTGCATCTGCCGGATGGGGGGTGGACGCGGCGTATATGCTGATGCCGGCGCGACTCGACGCCCTCCTGCTTGGCGGGGCGCTCGCCTGGCTCGTGCGTGCGCCCGGCGGGATCGCCCGCATCCGCGCGCTCGTGCGCCCGGTGACGTATGCCTCGCTCGCCGTGCTCGTGGCAGTGCTGGTCTGGCGCGGGAGTGCGCGCAACGATCCCTACATGCAGGTGGCAGGCTATCTCTCGCTCTCGCTCGTCTCGGTGGCGCTCATTGCCCGGGCGATTCCGCGCCTGGCGGGCGACGGCGCGCCGACGCGCTTCCAGCGCATCCTGGCCAACCGCCAGATGCAAGCGATCGGGAAGTACAGCTACGCGATCTACATCTTCCAGTACCCGGTCATCCTCGTCCTCGAGACGCTGATCGAGACGTACGATCCCGCCGTGCTCGAGCAGGCGCCGCTCACAGTCGCGCTGGCGGTTTTCGCCGTCGCGTCGATCCTCTCGATCGCCGCCGCTCGCCTGAGCTGGACGCTCCTCGAGGGGCCAGCGCTCTCGCTCAAGCGCTTCTTCCCGCGCCGTACCGCCGGCCGTCGCGTCGCTGCCTAACGGCGCGACCGATACGCCGCGACGCCCCCGCTCTCCCGTCGCGCGCTCTCCCGTCGCGCGCTCTCCCGTCGCGCGCTCTCCCGTCGCGCGCTCTCTGGTTACGCGCTCTCTCGCTACGCGTTCTCTCGCGACGCGCACACTCGTCGCGCGCTCACTCGTCGCGCGCTCACTCGTCGCCAGCCCCCGCGCGACGCTTGCCGAATGCGAGCACCAGCGCGCTCGCCACGATCACCGTCGCGCCGAGCAGCGTCCATGGCGATGGGCGCTCGTGCAGGACCAACGCCCCCCACGCTCCCGCAAAGACGATCTGCAGGTAGCCGGTCGTCGTCGCGCGCACCGCCGACTCGGCCTGCAGCCCCTTGGTCATGAAGATCTGTGCGAGCTGCGTGGCGCCGCCCACGCCGAGGAGGATCAGCCACTCGACCGGCGTCGGCATCAGCCAGTTGGAGGCGGCGAAGGGGGCGACGGCGGGAAAGGTGACGAGCGGGAGATAGAAGACGATCACGCTCGGGTGCTCGCTGCTCCCCATCTTGCGCACGGCCGCGTACGCGGCGCCGCTGCAGATCGCACCGAACAGCGCGATCAGGACATCGCGCTGTGCGTAGGTCGCCGCCGCGGTCCCGAAGATCGCGGCCGGGCGCGTGATGAGCACCACCCCCGCCATCGCCGTCATCAGGCAGAGCACCTCCCCGGTACGCACCCGTTCCCCGACCCAGAGCGCCGCGAGGATCGTGGCGAAAATCGGGTTGGTGTACTGGATGAGCGTCGCCTCGCCTAACGGGAGGTGCACCAGCGAGTAGTAGAAGCAGTTGATCCCGATCGCCCCGAGCACGCCCCGCGCGAGCAGGAGGCGACGGTTGCGGCCGAAGATGCTGGGGAGTTGCGCCTGACGGACCCCCCAGTACGAGAGCGACAGTGTGATCGCGGCGCGCACGAGGACGATCTGCGACGACGGGAGGCGGCGCCCCGCCAGCTTCACCAGCAGTCCCATGAGCGCGAACCACCACGCCCCGATCGCCATCGCCCGGATGCCGGGCGATACGAGGGAGAGTCGCGGAACGGGAGGGACTGCCTGGGCGGAGGCGCTCATGCAGAAGGTGCGAGAAGTCGTCTCACGAATAGTCGGCAGTCGAGTCGGCGCCCAGCACCCCCCCACGACCGTCGACCGTGCGTGTGGGGACGGTCAGCCGCTCGCTCCGTCGCCGGGGATGATCGTCCCGTGGTGCGGGCGCCTCGGCGCGCGCTCCTCGTCGTCGCCGTCGTCGCCATGCCCCGCCGGGAGGCCGCGCAACAGCAAGAAGCCCACGAGTCCCGCGACCGACGACGAAGCGAGCACCGCCAGTTTGGCCGCCTCGAGCGACGCCGCGTCGCGGAAGGCGAGACCAGCGATGAACAGCGACATCGTGAAGCCGATCCCGCCGAGCCACGCCGCCCCCTGCAACGCCCGCCAGTCGACTCCCGCCGGAAGCGTGGCGATCCCGGTGCGCACCGCAAAGGCGCTGAACAGCGTGATCCCGGTCATCTTTCCGACCACCAGTCCGAGCGTCACGCCTAACGCCACCGGGCTGTCGAGCGCCGCGCCGATCCCCGTGAGCGGGACACCGGCGTTCGAGAGCGCGAAGAGCGGCATGATCCCGAACGCCACCAGTCCGTTGAGCGAGTGCTCCAGCTTGAGGAGCGGCGCGTTGACCGCGCTCACCGCCACGTCGAGCGCGTCGAGCGCTTCCTGCTGCCCCTTGCTGGTGATCACCAGCAAGTCGCCCGTCTCCTCCCGTTCGAAGTCGTCGAGCAACTCGTGCGCGCGCGCCGAAAACTCCTCGGCGTTGATGCGCGAGTCGGTGGGAATCGTGAGCGCGAGGAGGACGCCGGCGATCGTCGAGTGGATCCCCGACTGGAGGAAGAAGAACCAGAGGAGGATCCCGACGAGCATGTATGGCGTGAGATTCCCCACCCGCCGCCAGTTGAGGACGACGAGCACGGCGAGGCAGACTCCAGCCCCGGCGATCGCCGTCCAGGCGATGTTCGCCGTGTAGAAGATCGCGATCACCAGCACCGCGCCGAGGTCGTCGACGATCGCCAGCGCGGCCAGGAAGACCTTGAGCCCGAGCGGAACGCGGGGGCCAAGGAGGGCGAGAATCCCGAGCGCGAAGGCGATGTCGGTCGCCATCGGGATCCCCCAGCCGTGAATCGCATCCGAACCGCGCGCCACGGCGACGTAGAGCAGCGCCGGTACGACCATCCCGCCGATCGCCGCCACGATCGGGAGCGCCGCCTGCTTGGGCGATGACAGCTCGCCGCACCGGATCTCGCGCTTGATCTCCAGCCCCACGAGGAGGAAGAAGATCGCCATGAGCGCGTCGTTGATCCACTCGTGCAACGAGAGGGTGAGCGGGTTGTCGGCGGTGCCTACCGAAATCTGCGTCTCCCAGAGATGGAAGTACGAGTCGCTCCACGCCGAGTTGGACCAGGTGAGCGCGACCGCGGTCGTGAGGAGGAGGACGATCCCGCCCAGCGAGCCGATGCGCGCGAACTCCTGGAACGGGCGGATCACCTTCCGCACGATTCGTGGAGCCACCTTGGTAATGGGTGCTGTCATCGACCTGATCTGCCCGCGGGAAGCGCCTCCCGACCATCGAGCGGCGACCTGACGCAACTTATTCCGCTGTAACGTCGAGCGGACCCGCCGCACCGCGCCCGCCGGCGCCCGGCGTCGAAGCCGAACGCCACCCTCTCCCGCTGCCACGCTTCGTCACGCCGTGATGCCGCCGCTTGCCGAAGCGCTGGCGCCCCTCCGCGACGCGCGCCAGAATGCCCGTCTCGCACACGAGGCAGGCGGCGCATCCACGCCCGCCCGCATCGCCCTCGTTCATTTGCCGGAGTTCGCGTGACTTCCATCCTCCGCTCGTTCCCCTGCCACCCAGCGCGCCGAGCCTTCGGTTTCGGAGCCGGGATCGTGCTCGCCGGCGCGCTCAGCGCTGCATCGATCGCCGCGCAACGCCCGGCCTCGCGCCCAGTGCGCGCCGACTCTGCGTCAGCGACCCCCTTCACCGCTGAGGCGTTCGCCGGACTCAAGGCGCGTTCGCTCGGGCCGGCGATGACGTCGGGGCGAGTGATGTCGATTGCCGTGCACCCGACGAACCCGGGAATCATGTACATCGGGACGGCGTCGGGCGGTTTGTGGAAGACGGTAAGCGGCGGGGCGAGCTGGGAGCCGGTGATGGATCGCGAGGGGTCGTACTCGATCGGCTGGGTGACGCTCGACCCGAAGAATCCGAACGTGGTGTGGGTCGGGACCGGCGAGCGCAATTCGCAGCGCTCGGTCGCATACGGTGACGGAGTCTACAAGTCCGAAGACGGCGGACGCTCGTGGAAGAACGTCGGGCTCAAGGAGTCCGAACATATCGGGCGCATCGTCGTCGACCCGGAAAACAGCGACGTGGTCTACGTCGCCGCGCAGGGGCCGCTCTGGAGTTCGGGGGGCGACCGCGGACTCTACAAGACGACAGATGGCGGGAAGACGTGGGCGCAAGTCCTCAAGATCTCGCCTAACACCGGCGTCAGCGACGTTGTCATCGATCCGCGCAACCCGAACGTCCTCGTCGCCTCGGCGTACCAGCGGCGCCGCCGCTTCTTCACGCTGATCGACGGCGGGCCGGAGAGCGCGATCTATCGCACGACCGACGCGGGAGCGACGTGGACCAAGGTCAACACCGGCCTCCCCAGCGAGGAGCTCGGGCGCATCGGACTCGCCATTTCGCCGCAGAATCCCGACGTGCTCTACGCCAACGTCGAGGCGGCGAACCGCAAGGGCGGGATCTATCGCTCGAGCGACAACGGTGTGACCTGGTCCAAGATGTCGGACTTCAACCAGGGGGCGATGTACTACGGCGACGTCTTCACCGACCCGCACTCCTTCGACCGCATCTACATCCCCGACGTGCTCTTCCAGGTGAGCGACGACGGCGGGCGCACGCTGCGCCCGTTAGGCACGCGGGCCATGCACGTCGACAACCACGCCATCTGGATCGATCCGGCCAACGACGATCACATGCTGATCGGCAACGACGGCGGGCTCTATCGCTCCTGGGACGCTGGGAAGACGTGGACCTTCTTCGAGAACCTCCCGCTGGCGCAGTACTACGACGTGGAGGTCGACAACGCCCTCCCCTTCTACAACATCTACGGCGGGCTGCAGGACAACAATTCGATCGGCGTCCCGTCGCGCACCAAGTCGGAGCACGGGATCCTCAACTCCGACGTCTTCGTGACGCAGGGAGGCGACGGCTTCACCTCGCGCGTCGACCCCACGGACCCCAACACGATCTACGCCGAGTTGCAGCATGGCGTCCTCGTGCGCTTCGACAAGCGCACCAGCGAGCGCGTGGGGATCCAGCCGCAGGAAGCGAAGGGAGACGTCCCGTTCCGCTGGAACTGGGACACGCCGCTCATCATCTCGCCGCACGCCCCCAAGCGCCTCTACATGGCGGCGCAGTTCCTCTTCCGGTCCGACGACCGCGGCGACTCGTGGCGCAAGGTCTCGCCCGACCTCACCCGTCAGGTGCAACGCAACGCGCTCGAGGTGATGGGGAAGGTGTGGGGCGCCGACGCGGTGGCCAAGAACTCGTCGACCGCGCTCTACTCCAACATCAGTGCCATCTCGGAGAGTCCGAAGAAGGAGGGGCTGCTCTATGTGGGGACCGATGACGGGTTGATCCAGGTGAGCGAGGACGGCGGGACAAACTGGCGGAAGTCAGGAGCGCTCCCGGGCGTACCGGCCGATGCCTACGTCGCCCGCATCAAGGCGTCGCAGCACGACGTCAATACGGCGTACGCGGTGCTCACCAACCACCAGAACGGCGACTTCAAGCCGTATGCGCTCAAGACCACCGACGCCGGGCGCACCTGGACGACGATCACTGGCGACCTCCCGACGCGCGGATCGACCCATGCATTCATTGAGGACAACGTCGACCCATCGCTCCTCTTCGTCGGCACCGAGTTCGGCGCGTACGCCACGCGCGACGGCGGCACGCACTGGTTCAAGCTCGCCGGCGTCCCCACGATCGCGGTGCGCGACTTCGCGATCCAGGCGCGCGAGAACGACCTGGTGATCGGGACGTTCGGGCGCGGACTCTACGTGCTCGACGACTACTCTCCGCTCCGCACGACCACGACGTCGACGATCGCCGCTGCGGCCACGCTCTTCCAGCCGCGCGACGCGATGCTCTACGTCCCGACCGCGCAGTACGGCGGGCGCGGGAAGGCCTTCCAGGGCGAGATGCTGTATGGCGGCGACAATCCGCCGTACGGTGCGGTCTTTACCTACCGATTGAAAGACGGACTCAAGTCGCTCAAACAGAAGCGTGTCGACGCCGAGAAGGCCGCCGAGAAGGCGGGGAAGCCGATCGAGTATCCGTCAAACGATGCGCTGCGAGCCGAAGCCGAGGAGGAAGCGCCGACGATCCTCCTCACGATTCGCGACTCCGCTGGGGCGCCGATCCGCGTGATCACCGGTCCATCGGGAAAGGGGTTCCAGCGTGTCGCCTGGGATCTGCAGCTCCCGGCGCACGTGCTCCCCCGCGCGTCGAGCGCGCTCGAGGAGCTCTTCGACAACGGGCCGAGCGGACCGTACGTCGTACCGGGGCGCTACAGCGTCACGCTCTCGCAGCGCGTGGGTGGTGTCGAGACGCAGCTGGGCGGGCCGATGCAGTTCCAGGTGACGATGGAGCCAGGATCCCCCGTCACGCTGGCCGACCACGCGGCGCGCGGCGCCTTCCAGCAACGCCTGCAGACGTTGCGCCGGTCGGTGGCCGGCGCCGTCGAGCTCACGTCGGCGACCGGGCAGAAGCTCGACCAGATTCGCCGCGCGCTCGACCTCGCCCCGGCCGCTCCCAAGCAGCTCGGCGAGCAGGTGCGGAGCTTCCGTCAGCGCCTCAACGCGATCTCGCGCGAACTCTCCGGCGATCGCGCGGTCGGGAGCAAGGGCGATCCCGAGCCGACGTCGATCGCCGAGCGGGTGAACGGGATCAGCGGCGAGCAGCAACGCACGCTTGGACGCGCGACGGGGACGCACGAGGAACAGCTGACCATTGCCTCTGAGCTGTTTGCCGTGCAGCTGACGGCGCTTCGGCAGCTGGTGGAGACCGACATTCCCGCCCTCGAGCGCGAGGTCGAGCGCGCCGGGGCACCCTACACGGCGGGTCGCATTCCCGGGCGATGAGAACCGCCCGCCCTGCGTGTGGTACAATCGGCGTTCCCACTTCCCTTTCGCTGCACTGACGCACGGAGGTTTCACATGCGACCGCAGACGTCAGCACGACCGTTCGTCCGGGTGTTCTTGCCGATCGTTGCCCTTCTCGGCTTCGTGTCGGTTTTGGCTCCGTCATCGCTCGTCGCGCAACGGGGGCCGGGGACGCGCGCCATGCTACCGGGAATGGATGGCCCCATCCTTCTCGACACGATGGCACTGGCGGTGCCCATCAGCGGTAATCGTGACTCGATCTTCGCGGCACTCGGCACGGTATTCAAGGAGCTCAAGATCCCGGTGCAGCTCAACGATCCCACGCATGGGTTGATGAACAACCTGAATGCCGACATCTCGCGTCGGCTTGGCGGGCAGGCGATGTCGCGCTACATCGATTGCGGGCGCGGATTCAACGGGGAGAACGCGGATGTGTATCGCATCACGCTCGCCGTGTCGGCGTGGATCGATCCAAACGAGGGTGAGCCGAAGAATCTCATGGTGGCCATCGCCGCGAGCGGGCGCGACCCGGCGGGGAGCAAGAGCGCGTACTCGGTCTGCACGTCGCGCGGCGCGCTGGAGAAGCGTATCGGGGATCGGGTGCAGCAATTGGTGGGGAAGAGCTGAGACTACAGAGGACGAGAAGACGAGAAGACGAGAAGACGAGCGATGAACGTTTCGGATTGGGATGCGCGGTTCGCGGCCTCGGAGCTGCCGTATGGGTTGGAGCCTAACACGTTCCTCGTGGAGGAGGCGGGGCGGCTGTCGGGAGCGAACGTGCTGTGCATCGCCGAGGGGTATGGGCGGAACGCCACCTGGCTCGCGGGGCAGGGGCATCGGGTGACGGCGGTGGAGCAGTCCGGCGTTGGGATCGAGCGCGCGAAGGCGTTGGCGGCGGAGCGTGGCGTGCAGGTCGAGTGGGTGCAAGGGGATCTCGAGACGTTCGACCTTGGCGAAGCGCGTTGGGATGCGATCGTGTCGATCTTCGTGCACTTGCCGCCGGAGTTGCGCGCCGACGTGTACGCGCGGGCCGTTACGGCCCTTGCACCTGGCGGCCTGATGATCGTCGAGGCGTACTGCCCGGCGCAGCTCGGGTTTCGCACCGGTGGGCCCAGGGACGTGGCGCTCCTGCCGACGCGCGAACTCCTCGAGCGCGAACTAGCGGGGCTGGAGTTTCTCGTGTCGCGCGAGATTCAGCGCGACGTGAACGAGGGGGCGCTGCATCACGGGCCCGCGGCGGTGGTGCAGGTGGTGGGGCGGAAGGGGGGCGGCGCCTAGGTCACCAGGGGGCGAGGGCGACATCCGTTTGGGAGAAGTCCTCTCCGGTACAAAGGAGCGGCTCTCCGAGTGCCACAGAAAGCGCGTAGCTCAAGCAATCGCCGAAGTTCAGACCGGCGCGATGGCGTCCGCGTCCGTATCGAAGCGCGGCGTCGCGCGCGATTGCCGCCTGTTCAGCGTCTACCGATATGATCTGCGCTTCGATCGCAGCGAGAAGTCGATCGAGCTGCGATTCGCCCGCCTCCCCAACACGCCCGAGTACCACGAGCGTGAGCTCCACCACGGTGGCGGCAGATACCAGGCGTCGCTCGTCGGCATCGATGGACGCGATCAGTCGCTCGGCGCTCGCCTCTCCAAACAGGATCGCAGCGAGCGCGGACGTATCGATCACCATGTATCAGACCGGGACGCCGTGCTCGTCGTACTGAACCAGGTCGTCCGCTGGGCGCGAGTCGAGAACAGGCAGGCGGGCAACTCGCTCCTGAACGCGACGAATCTTGGCCGCGATGCTGGGATACGAACGCCCCTTCTCTCGCTCCAGCCGATCGCGCAGTGCATTTCGAATGGCGTCGGTGAGCGATTCGCCGGTGACTGCCGCGAGTTCGCGGGCGAGCCGGTCGGTCTCCGCGTCCTTGATGCTGATGGCCATTTTCTACCGTGTCTAGAAAGACAGGTAGAAGTATAGAAAATTCGATCATGACCTTCAAGGTCGTCGCCAGCTGATGCCGAGCGTCACCCCCCGCCCCGCACCTCGCTCTCCCGCCGCCACGCCTCGAGCGCCGCCACCCGCTGCTCCAGCCGCTCGACCGCATCGTCGGACGCCCCCTCCGGCGCACCGTTCGGGGCACCCGCGATCGAGACGCGCGCAGCGACGATCGCCGAGCCGTTCGACGCCAACGTCGCAGGCGCTGACAAGTTATCGGCTGCAGGGAGCGCCGGCGCCGGCGCGGCGACCGCCGCCACGCTCCCCGTCCGAAGCGGCGTCCTTCCACCGACGGGCCGCACGCCAGTGATCGGCGACGGGGTGAGCTTGGCGTACGCGTGCACCGTCCCCTTCGCCACGCTCGCCGCGTGGTCCACGCCGCGCGACGCCAAACCGAGGAATGCGCGCCCCACGGGCCCCAGCCAGATGCGTCGGAACGCCCGCTCCCCCGCCGGCATCCGGATCGGGCTCCGCGCAAACAGCACCAGGCTGATCCCGATCATCATCATCGCCGACGTGATCATCACGACGCCCCCGGGCCCCGATGCGTACTGCCCGGGCGCGATCTCGATGCGCAGCCGCAGCGCCTGCCAAACGAGCGCCAGCGCCCCGACGATCATCCCGGCCGCGACCATCAACGCCCGGCGACGACGGCGCCGAGTCGCCTCATCGGTGCGAAGCGCGGCGCGCAACCCCTCGCGCTCGTCGACCGTCTCGCGCATCCCCTCGAGGATCGCCTCGCGCGTGTAGCCGGCCTCGAACAGCCGCCGCGCCTCGTGCAGCGTCTGCAACACCCGCGTGAACGCCACCGAGAAGAGGATCACCAGCGGGAGGAACGCATCGAGCGTCGACATCTTCGCCAGCAACGTCCGGCTCAGGTACCAACTGAACAGGGCCACGAAGACGATGATCAGCGACATCGTCCCCAACTCCTGCGTGAAGATGCGCACCGGGAGCGGGATCTCCGGCCCCGCCAGCTGCGAGTGATCCACCGCCTCCACCAGCGCCTCGGCGGTCGCGAAGCGATCCTCGGGCGCCTTGGCCACGCAGGCATCGATCGCCGCCGAGAGCAGATCGGGAAGCTCGGGGCGCACCGACTCGACCGGCATTACCGGCTCCGTCAGCTGCTTCACCAGGATCTTCTGCGTCGACTCCCCCGTCATTGCCGTTCGGCCGGTGACCGCGAACCAGGCCACCAGCCCTAACGAGTAGATGTCGCTCCGCCCGTCGACGACGTCCCCCGCCGCCTGCTCGGGCGACATGTACTCCGGCGTCCCCACGACCTCTCCCACCCGCGTGAGCCCGCGCGCGGCGCTCGACGCCTCCATCACCCGCGAGATCCCGAAGTCCATCAGGAGCGCACGCCCGGTCGCCCGCTCCAGCCTGATGTTGTCGGGCTTGATGTCACGGTGCACGACGCCGCGCCCATGCGCGTAGGCGAGCGCATACCCGATGTCCTGCAGCAATCGCACGATCTCGCGGACGGTGAGCGGACCGCTCCGCTGCACCCGCTGCGTCAGGCTCTCCCCTTCCACGAAGCCCATTGCGTACGCGATCAGGTGCTCGCGCTCCTCGACGGCGTGCACCGGGACGATGTTCGGGTGCGAGAACGACGCCGCCGTGCGCGTCTCGCGCAGGAAACGCTCGCGGAGCGCCGGGTCGGCCGCGAACTCCTCCGGCAAGACCTTGAGCGCCACCGGACGGTCGAGCTTGAGGTCGCGCGCGAGGTATACCACCCCCATCCCGCCACGCCCCAGCTCACGCTCGATCGCATAACGATCGCCAAGCTCGCGCTGCAGCACGCCACTGCTGACCTCTGCCATGTCCTCCTCAGCGCGGCGCCGGCTCGACCGGCGAGTGCGATTGCTGAATCACGTCCCAGTACGAGCTCACGGCCCCCACGTTCACCGCTGCAACCAGCGCGCGCGCCGGCGAAAGCATCGTCACCGAACGCGGACCGCGCGGCATCCCCGGATCGCGATACCCACCGTAGTTGAACACCGCGCGCACAAAGGTACTCCGGTCGTCCAGTGGCAAGGTCGCGACGTTCGCATAATAGCGACGCCAGGCATCGTCGCTCTGGAAGAGGTATTGCTCGACATTCGACGTGTAGATCGCCGAGACGATCGACTCATGCGCGGCGAGCCAACGCCCGACGGAGCGCAATGCCTTGTCGCCGCCGAAATCTCCCACGATCGGGACGACGAGGTTGCGCATTTCGAGATCCTTGAGCACGGCGAAGTTTGTCTCACTCGCCAGGTAGCTCCGCGCCGTCCCCTCGGCGTCGGTCGCCATCATCAACTCGGAGTAGCTCGGCATCCCCCGCATCCCGTACCCCTGCAAGCCACGCCCGAACGAGTACGTGAGCGAGGGACCATCCATCAGGAACGCCTGCAGGATGTACTCCATCCCGGTGATGTCTTCCTCCCCGAGCGGGAGGTGGCGTTCGTCGACCAGCCGCCGGCGCACATCGGCGAGCGTCGCGCGCATGCGCATCGAGTCGCCACGCACCGAGTCGAAGGCGGCGAACCACGACTCCACCGGCGCCTGCGTCGGGATGCCGCCAGGACGCGCGCGCGAGAAGAGGCGCGCGAGAAAGTCCGCGCGATCCGACGACAGCTCGATCAGCGCCTTATAGAGCAGATGTTGTTGCAGGTTGCCTCGGCGAATGTCGACGATGAACGCGACCTTGGGGCGCAGCGCAACGAGGTAGGTGAAGTTCTGGTCCGGACCCACGCCCAGGTACACACCGCCGGTGCCGAGCGACTCGGTGAGGTGCGGAATGACGTACTGGAAGGTGAGTTCGTTCGAGACGAGGTTGTCGGAGCGGAAATAGCCGTTGGGCTCGGACATGGTCGAGATCATCGACCAGAAATCGGCGTCGCTGATGCGCTCGGGAATCGGCGTGCTCGCCGAACGGCCAAGCGCGAGCGCGGGCGGGCGCCCCCAGGTGGACGCCGCCAGGACGGTGACGAAGAGGGCAAGCGTCGCCCCTCGCGTCGCACGATTGATGGACATTCGCATGCTCCACTCACGGTGAGGGCGTCGCGACCGATCGCCGAACAGCGACGAGCGCTGGACAGCGGCGGTGGGGGGGGCGTCCTTGTTCGACGATACGCCGAGTGCGCGAGGGTGTCAAAGTCGGCTTGCGGAGCTTGGGGTGACGGAGGAGAATCGTGCGATGCCCGTTCCCCCTTTCCCCCATCGCCGCAGTGCATTCCACCTGCGCGTGGCACACCTCGCGCTCCCCGTCCTGTTCGCGATCTCGACGGCGTGCGCGGGACGAGACGGAGCGGTGCGCTCGGCGTCGGACGCGGCGAGCGCTTCCGTAGGGCAGGGTGTCGACACGCTCGCTGGAGTTGGAGTCCGGGGCGATGCGTCGACGGCGTCGCTCGTCGGTCGACTCGTCGACGATGTCGTGCGCGATTCGGCGCTGCAGGCGTCGTGGGCGCTCGAACCGCTCGAGCGACACCTCGGAATCGTGCACGCCACAATCGGCGATGCCCACTACCTCCTCGCCGATTCGCTCGTGGGGTACGACGGCCCTCGGGCGCGCTGGCTCATCCGTCAGGCGCAACGCGTCTCGACGCCGGGCCCGGGGGAGGCGTGGGTCACCTCGTGCGTGATCTCCGGCACCGATGCGCGCGACGGGACCATCGTCGCGCGCGTCACGCTCACTCCCGACGACTCACTCCCCACTCCGCACGACGCCTGGCGCCTCGATCCCGCCGCCTGGCGCTTCACTCCGTTTCCCCCCGCGTCGCTCTCCTGCTTCAACGAAGGAGGCGACAACTGAGATGCGCACTCTTGCCCACCCCCCGATGCCCCGGACGCTCCTCGCCCTGATGCTGTTCGCCTCGCTACTCCCCGCCTCAGCCTTCGCCCAGGGGAAGGGTGACAGCGAGTGGGACGTGACCGTTCCGCGAGGCAAGACGCGCGAGATCGACTTCACCACGAGCGAGGGTACGTGGACCTCGGTCGACATCTCGCGCGACGGGTCGTTCATCGTCTTCGACCTCTTGAGCCACATCTACCGGATGCCGGCGAGCGGCGGGACGGCGACGGCCCTAACCCAGAACAGCGGGATGGCCTCGAACTTCCATCCGCGCATCTCTCCCGACGGCAAGTCGATCGCCTTCGTCTCCGATCGCGCCGGCGGCGACTACAACCTGTGGGTCATGGACGCCGACGGCGGCAATCCGCACATCGTCGCCAACGAGCCGAAGAGCCGGATGTTCTTCCCGCAGTGGACCGCCGACAACCAGTACATCATCGTCGGGCACGATACGGACGGCCAACCGCGCTCGCTCGTGATGTACCATCGCGACGGCGGCACCGGGATCACCCTCGTGAAGGGTGCCGTCGGGAGCAATCCGTATCGCACCGCGATCTCGGCCGACGGGCGCTACCTGTACTACGACGTCTACACCGCGCGCCCCACCGGCTTCTGGGGACAGGAGGACGTGCTCAAGGGGACGGTGCAGATCAGTCGCTACGACCTCAAGACCGGCGTCGTTCGCCCGATCACCGGGGGTGAGTCGGCGCAGCAGGATCGCGGCACCAGCGGCGGTGCGTACGCGGCGGAGCCGAGCCCCGATGGGCGATGGCTCGCGTTCATGCGCAAGGTTCCGGGCGGGACGCTCGAGTACAAGGGACAGCGCTTCGGCCCGCGCAGCGCGCTCTGGATCCGCGACCTGCGCCTCGG
>CAZWVG010000115.1:0-16888 GCA_964637355.1 uncultured Gemmatimonadaceae bacterium | reverse complement strand
CTCTACATGGACGGCGTGGAGATGAAGTCGCTGTACAACGGCAACCTCGTCGGCATTCCGCAGACCGGGTCGCCGCTGCCGCAGGAAGCGCTCGAGGAGTTCCGCGTCTACCTCAATCCGTACGACGCCGAGTATTCGCGCGCGGGCTCGTACGTGATCTCGGCGGTGAGCCGTCGCGGCACCGACAAGTGGGAAGGGTCGGCGTTCGGCTTCTTCCAGGGGAAGGACTACATCGCCCGCACCTTCATCCAGCAGCGGAGCAACTCGCAGCTCCCCAACTACGGGCGGCAGCAGTTCGGCCTCAACCTGCGCGGCCCCATCGCGCGCGGTAAGCTCTTCTTTGCCGGAAGCTACGAAGGGACGCTGACCGACAACTACATCGACGTCGTGCCGGCCACCACCTACCAGCCGTGGCAGCAATACAAGGGATCGTTTCTCGCGCCGCAGAAGAACCACACCTTCTTCACGCGTCTCACCGCGACGCCGAACGAGAAGAGCACGTACGACTTCATGTGGTCCACGCGCATCCTGCGCGGCGAAGGGAACTACGGCGGCCGCTCATCGCAGGACGCGGGAATCTCGCAGGACTACCTCATCAACACGGCGCAGCTGCGCCATCGGTGGCTCCCCACCGCCAACCTCGTGAACGAGCTCTCGCTGCAGTACGTGCAGTGGGATCACACCGAGGCGCCGCTCGTCCCCGGGCCGACGTTCAGCTATCCCGGCATCATCACCGGGACATCGGGCTTCCCACTCGAGTTGCGCGAGAAGCACTTCCGCCTGGTGAATCGTTCGACATACAACCTCGACAACTTTGGCGGCAACCACCTCGTCAAGTTCGGCGTCGAGCTGTCGAAGATCGACGGAAGCCAGTACCTCCCGTCCAACCGCGACGGGACGTTCAACTTCCTGACCGACACGTCGAGCCTGCCTAACAGCGCCTCGATCTCGGTCGGCTTCACCAACCCCACGGGGACCGACGACGCGCGCGCGACGGCGACGGGGTACACCACCGGCGTATACCTCAACGATGAGTGGCGTCCGGTGGAGAACCTCACGCTCAACCTCGGGCTCCGCTACGACGTCGAGCTCAACACGCTCAACAACGACTACACGGTGCCGTGGGCGAGCGACACGCGTCTGACCTCGCACGCGGAACTCAACGACTACATCAATCGCGGCAACCGCAAGAACGACCTGAACAACATCTCGCCGCGCCTGTCGTTCTCGTGGGATCCAACGAAGCAGAACCGCACCTTCCTCCGCGGCGGTTACGCGATCCTCTTCGATCGCGTGACGTCGTTCATCGGATTCCAGGAGCGCCTCAACTCGACGTGGCGCTCGTACACCTTCGCCAACCCGGGCACGAAGGACCCGGCCGTGCTGCGGCAGCGCGTTGCTGCTGGCGGTGCCACCGCGCCGCTCTCGCCGGTCATGGTGAAGAACCTCATGCGCACGCCGGAGAACCGGCAGTTCTCGCTCGGCGTCGGGCACCAGCTCACCGAGGCGTTCGGGCTCAACATCGACTACGTGCACCAGGACATCCGCAATCTCTACGTGCGGCTCAACGCCAACTGGTTCAACCGCACCACCAACGCGCGCGTCCTGAGCCCGGCCTACGGCGACATCATCCTGTGGGACGACTTCGGGCGCGCCAAGTTCGACGGCCTCGTGACGCAGGCGACCTACAGCCGCAACGGACAACGCGTCAACCTCGCCTACACCCTGGGGTGGTACAAGTCGGACTTCGACGGCAACCTCGCCAGCGTCTTCCCGCTGCGCTCCTCGTACCAGATGCAGTACACCTCGGGCGACGAGCGCCATCGCTTCGTCCTCTCGTCGATCAACAAGCTTCCGCTCGGCGTGCAGCTGTCAGCGATCGCCACCGTCGCCTCGCCCCGCCCGTTCGTTGCCATCATCGGGCGCGATGAGAACAACGACAACGTCACCTTCGACGATTGGCCGAACGGCGAGCGCGTGCAGCGTCCGTCGAATGCGTGGAAGAACTGGTATCGCACCGTCGACCTGCGCCTGCAACGCGCACTCGTGCAGCGTGGGTCGCAGAAGATCACGGCGATGGCCGAGGTCTTCAACCTGTTCAACAGCGAAAACATCTCGGCGTACGGCGGACAGCAGTTCCAGGGAACGACGCCGATCCCGACGTTCGGCCAGTCGACCGGCGCCTTCGCCGCCCGTCAGGCGCAACTCGGGCTCAAGGTGGAGTTCTAGGACGCGTTAGGTACGCATCGGTCGCGATCCGCGCGAGAGTCATCACGCTCGCCGAGGGTGACTGCAGGAGGGGATCGAACGCGACGGGCCATCCGCAATGGATGGCCCGTCGTGCGTTCAGGCGTCGTCCCGCTCGCGCGCGCGGCGCGGATGCGCTGTGCCGATCCCCTTACGGGGGCCTTACGGGGGCGTCGCGTCCGGCGAGTCGGCGCGCTCGTGGCGCGACTCCAGCGCGCGCGAGATCTGCTCCATGAGCAGCAACGCGCTCGAGATGATCTCCGGGTCGGACTCCGAGAGCACGTGCGTGGCGGCACGCTCTACCGTCCCCTCGCTCGTCGCCAGGAGGCGCTCACCGAGCGGGGTCAACGCGATAAGGACGCGACGCGCATCGTCATCGGCCCGCTGCCTGGCCAGGAGCCCGCGCCCTTCGAGGCGGCGTAGCGCCGCGGAGAGCGTCCCCGGATGCACGTGCAGGAGGGTGCTGAGCATTCCTGCCGACACCGAGCCGAGGTGTCCAACGATACGCAAGACCATGCGCTGCTGTGCCGTCACACCGGAGCGGCGATGCATGTCGCTCGACGTGACCTCGAGCGCATGATTGAGGCTCCACAGCGCGCGCAGGAATTCGAGGACCGCAGGGAGCTCGGGCGTGGCGGGGCGCGTCGGGCGCGTGGTCATGAGTGTACGGGCGGTGGTGCGTGGCGGTGGTGCGTGGCGGGAGCGACGGCAGGGCGATGCGGCGAACTTGCGAAAGGCTATGTGTCGTCTCGAAACCCGTCGGCCGCTAGGGGCTGGCGCTTCCCCAGCCGGCGACCGATCGCGAGATGTCTCCTTGGACAGTCATTTCACGATCCGTCGACCGCCTCCGCCCGGCGCGGGGCGCCGGCGCGACCAGCGACTACTTGCGAGATGACCTGTAGTGCGACGTCGGATAGCGAGACTGCACCTCATGCGCGGGGACGGCGCTCCGTCGGTCGTGCTCGCGTACCGCGGCGAGCAGGAGGTCGAGCAACGCCTCAATATCGTCCTGACTTGGGACAAAGTAGCGCGCACGAGAGTCTTCCGTCATGCCAACGCGGATCCCGATCGACGTCTCGTTGTCGAGCGTGGCAAAGGCATCCTCGTCGGTGTCCTCGTCGCCCACGAACAGCACCGTCGCTGCCCCCATCTCGCGGCGCAGGCGCTGTAATGCATCTCCCTTGTTGGGCGCTCCCACCGGGACGAGGTTGAGCACCTCGATCCCCTCGACGCATCGCACCCCGGGGCCGAGGCAGGCCACCGATGCACGGATCGCCGAAAGCGCGTCGTCTCCCGAATCGGCGTGCCGATAGTGAACGGCGACCGACTGTCCCTTGTTCTCGATCACGACGCCCGCCAAGGCGCCGATGTCGCGCGTGAGGAGCGGGAGCCAGCGCGCAACCATCGCACGAGCTGCGGCCATTTGGGGGGACGGTTCGATGCCGTGATTGCCGACAATCTCCGCCGCAGGGACGCCGCTCAGCCTCGGCTGGATATCGGCGAGGGCGCGCCCCGAAATGATTGCCACCCGGCGCAGCTCCGCGAGCTCGGCCAGTCGCACGCGCGTCGATTCGCGCATCGCGGCACGCTCCGGCTGCGCGACGATCGGCGCGAGCGTGCCGTCGAAGTCGAAGGCAAGGAGCGTGAGCGGCCCCGCGACGCGTCCGAGTCGACTGCGGTACGGGTCGGTGAGAATGTCGTGCATCCTCATCGCCCCGCCACCGCCAGTTCGTTGGTCAGCTGCAACGAGCGACGCGCCCGGTGCCGCAGTTGCGAGGCGTCGAGCAGCATGCGCCCGGCCCAACGGTACACGTTGCGCTCGGCGACCACCGCTCGCATCGCGCGCATGCGCTCTCCCTGTTCGGAGGGCGACATCTCCACGGCGCGCTCGATCGCGCCGCTCGCGGCCTCGAGGTCGTAGGGATTCACCACCAGCGCATCGGGGAGTTCGTGCGCGGCGCCGGCGAACTGGCTCAGCACCAGCACGCCTTGCTCGTCATCGCGCGCGGCGATGAACTCCTTGCTCACGAGGTTCATGCCGTCGTGCAGGCTGCTGACGTAACACAGGTGGGCGGCTCGATAGAAGCGATAGACGCGATCGGGCTCATGATGCTCCCGCAACAGGATCACCGGTCGATACCCCGGCGTGCCGAAGCGCGCGTTGATGCGCGCGACGCCCTCCTCCACCGCGTCGGTGATCTCCTGGTAGCGCGGGATTCGCATACGGCTCGGCGCCGCCAGCTGCACGAACGTGAATCGCCCCACCAGATCGGGACGTCGTTCGAGCAGGCGCTCCACCGCCTCGATGCGCTCCTCGAGTCCCTTCGTATAGTCGAGACGATCGACCCCGACGCCGAGTATCGCGTCATCGGAGAGTCCAAGCTCAGACCAGACTTCGCGCCGGCACTCCTCGACTGGTGGCACCCCCTCCAGTGCCCGCATGGGCCATTCCACGGAAATCGGATACGGGCGCACCAGCGTCTTGGTCCCGCCGCGCACCACCGACTGGTCCACGCGATCGATGCGCGACTCGATGAACGTGTCCACCGCGTCGAGGAACTGGTTGCAGTGCGCCTGCGTGTGGAAGCCGACGATGCTCGAGCCGAGCAGCCCCGCGATGATCTCCTCACGCCATGGGCAGATCCCGAAGCGCTCGGCGTTCGGGAAAGGGATGTGCCAGAAGGTGATCACCGTGGCGCGCGGGAGGCGCTCACGGATCATCCGCGGAGCGAGCGCGAAGTGATAGTCCTGCACGAGGACGATCGGATCATCGACCGACGCCTCGGCGACGACCGCATCGGCGAAGCGCTCGTTGATCGTGCAGTAGTGGTCCCAGTCCGTCGCACGAAAGATCGGGCGCGCGTAGGCGAGGTGGCAGAGCGGCCAGAGCCCCTCGTTGGCAAAACCGTAGTAGTAGCCGCTCTCTTCTTCCTCACTCATCCACACACGCCGGAGCGTGTAGGATTCCTCGCCTGGCGGAACGGCGATGCGCCCGTGCGCATCGACCGTGTCGCGATCGGCCGTTCCGCTCCCGTGCGCGATCCACACGCCGGAGCAGGTGCGCATGACCGGTTCGAGCGCGCTCACCAATCCGCTCGCCGGGTGCCGCACTTCGATCTTTCCATCGAGCCCGTGCTCGTGGATGTAGGGTTCGCGGTTGGCGACGATCACCAGTCCATCTTCGTCGAGATGATCGGCCATCGCCTGGCGCAGCCGCTCGCGGGTCCATCGCCCGCTGTCTTCCCCTTCAATCGCTGCGGCGGCAGCCGCCTGTCGCTGCACCATCGCCCGCACGTCTTCGAGAAGAGGAGAGGGGGCCGGCCCCAGGTCGCGTTCGCCGCGCAGCGCTTGACGCAACTCCTTCATCCATTCGGACGACGTGAGCCGTGCCGACACTACGGTAAGGATCGCCGCGATGGCCGCGAGAAGGCCGAGGATCGCGAGTCCCCAGAAGCCGGCCAGTCGCTCACGCTCCTGGACGCTGGAGTAGTCCTGCACGATCACCAGCTGCAGCGGCGCGCTCGTGGAATCGAAGCCGGAGATCGGGACCCATGCGACATGCATCGGGACGCGCCGCCCCTCGTCGTCAGGGATGAGGGCGTACCGCAGCGACGTGGGGGCGGTGCTTGCAGCTGGCGTGGAATCGCCATCGCTGCAGCGCATCGCTCCGGGGGGAAAGGCGACCGTGCTCGCGACCGGCGTCGCCTCGGGGCCGCACAGCGCGGCGGCGAGGACACGATCGTCGCGTACGATGTCGCGCAGCACGCGGGCGACCTGCGGGCGGTCGCCACGCGACTCGGCGGCAATGAGCAACTCGCGCGCGCTCGCACCTGCAAGTCGTGCTCGCATGGTGAGTTCGGAGGTGTACCAGGCCCGAACCGTACGCGAGACAGCAACCCCCGCCGCGAGCGCGACGAGGGCGATGGCAATGATCGGCGGGAGGGTCAGTCTGAGAGCTTTTCTTACCGGGCGCATCCCTACAAATTAACTTGGATATCCAACTAAAGCAAACTCTGCCATGAAGCTTGAAGAGCTTGGCCTGATCGGAAACTGCCAGTTTTCGGCGCTCATCGGCGCGGACGGCGATGTGAAGTGGTGCTGTCTCCCGCGTTTCGATTCCCCGCCGTTGTTCGGGTCGCTCCTCGACCCCGACGCCGGGAGCTTCCGCGTCGCTCCCGCCGACGGGTCGATGGGGACTCAGCGCTACCTGGAGAACACCAACGTCCTCGAAACGCGCTTCTCCGCCCCCGACGGAAGCTTTCGGGTGCTCGATTTTGCCCCTCGCTTCACGGTGCACGAGCGCGGCTTTCGCCCCACCAAGATCGTGCGGATCGTCGAGCCGCTCGAGGGAACGCCGAGGGTGCGAGTGGTCTGCGACCCCATCACCGGGTGGGACAAGGCGGCGCCCCCGCGCGAGTACGGCTCGAATCACATCGAGTACCTCCGTTACCCGGCGCAGTTGCGGCTCACGACCGACATCCCGATGTCGTACGTCGGAGGTCCGGCATTCGCCCTCAGCGAGCGGCGGCACCTCGTGCTCGCGTGGGGAGCGCCGGTCGAGGAGGCGCTGCAACCGCTCTGCGACCGCTTTCTCGACTCGACCGTCGCGTACTGGGTGCGCTGGGTCAAGCAGTGCGACATCCCCACCCTCTTCCAGAAGGACGTGATTCGTTCGGCCCTTGCCCTCAAGCTCCACTGCTATGAAGACACCGGGGCGATCGTCGCGTCGATGACGACGTCGATCCCCGAGTCGTTCGGGAGCGGGCGCACGTGGGACTACCGCTACTGCTGGCTCCGCGACGCATTCTACGTGTTGGGGGCGTTCGAACTCCTCGGGCACTTCGAGGAGCGTGAGCAGTTTCTCCGCTACCTCCTCACCGTCGCGTCGTCGGCGCCCGATCTCGACCTGGCGCCGCTCTACCGCGTCGACGCCACGCTCGACCTCGACGAGTCGACGCTCGACCACTGGGCGGGGTACGAGGGGAGTGGTCCGGTGCGAAAGGGGAATGCTGCCGTCCGTCAGGTGCAACACGACATCTACGGCGAGTTGGTCCTCTCGCTCGCCCCGCTCTTCATGGACGAGCGCTTTCGCACCGATCAGACACCGGCGACGCTCGACCTCATGACGCGCCTCGCGCGCAAGGCGATCGCCGTGGCGGGGCGTCCCGACGCGGGGATCTGGGAGTACCGCGCGAGCACGTCGGCCACGCAGACCTTCAGCGTGCTCATGTCGTGGGCCGCTGCCGACCGCATGCGTGCCGTCTGCGAGCGGCATGCCCCCAAGCTGGTGGCCGAGTTCGCGTCCGCGGCGCGCCGCCTCCGCGACGAGATCCTCGACCGCGCGTGGAACAAGGAACAGGGCGCATTCACCTCCTCGTACGAAGGGACGGAGCTCGACGCCGCGCTCCTGCACGTCGTGACGTTGCGGCTGCTCGCCGCCGATGACCCGCGCGCCGCCAAGACGGTCGAGACGCTCCGCGCCGCACTCGAAGACGACGGGTGGATGTATCGCTATCGCTCCGATGACGACTTCGGGACACCGGCGATCCCCTTCGTGATTTGCACCTTCTGGCTGGTCGAGGCGCTCGCTCGCATCGGTCGCGTGACGGAATCGCGGGAGCTGCTGAGTCGCGTGCACGCGCAGCTGCCGCCGCTTGGACTCATGTCGGAGGATTTCGACCCGCAGGCGGAGGGGGGGCGCTTCTGGGGGAACTTCCCGCAGGCCTACTCGCACGTGGGGATGATTCGCGCGGCCTTTGCGGCGTCGCCCGCCTGGCACGAGGTGATCTGACCGTCACGGGACGGTGATGTCGCACGCACGCGCTGGACAAGTGCGTGGGGGGGCTCCAGCGTATCGCCCCATGAGCGCGCGCCACTTCCGGACTTGCACCTTGTGCGAGGCGATGTGCGGCATCGTCGTCGAGCACGACGGCGATCGCGTCCTCTCGATCCGCGGCGACGCGGACGACCCGTTCAGCGCGGGACACATCTGTCCCAAGGCGGCGGCGCTCGCCGACATCCACGTCGATCCGGATCGTCTTCGCGTTCCGCACCGGCGCGATGGCGATCGCTGGATCCCGATGTCGTGGGAGGACGCCTTCGATCTGGTGGCGTCGCGCCTGCTCGAGGTTCGGCACCGGCATGGCGCCGACGCAACGGCGGTCTACCTCGGGAATCCCACCGTGCACTCGCTGGGCGCGATGCTGTTCGTGCCGCACTTCGTGCGCGCCCTACGCACGCGCAACAGGTACTCCGCCACCTCGGTCGACCAGCTCCCGCATCATCTCGCCGCGACGCTGATGTTCGGCCACGGGCTCCTCCTCCCCGTCCCCGACCTCGATCACACCGATCATCTCCTGATGCTGGGAGCGAATCCGGCGGTCTCCAACGGGTCGCTCATGTCGGCGGGCGACGTGAAGGGGCGGCTCAAGGCGATGCGCGAGCGCGGCGGGCGAGTCATCGTGATCGACCCACGTCGCACCGAAACTGCACGGTTGGCCGATGCGCATCACTTCATTCGCCCCGGCACCGACGCGCTCCTCCTCCTCGCCCTCCTGCACGTCATCTTCAACGAAGCGCTCTCGCGCGTCGATTCGCTCCCCGCCTACTTCACCGGCATCGACGAAGTCCGCGCGCTCGCCGCGCGCTTCCCGCCCGAGCGGGTGAGCCCGATCACCGGCGTACGCGCCAGCACGATTCGCCAGATGGCGCGCGACTTTGCGCGCGCCGAGCGCGCCGTATGCTACGGACGCGTAGGGGTGTCGATGCAGGAGCACGGTGCGCTTGCCTGCTGGCTCATCAACGTGCTGAACGCCGTCACCGGGCGACTCGACGTGCGCGGTGGCGCGATGTTCGCGCGCCCCGCCGTCGAGGTGGTGCGCGGGCGCGGCGGCCTTGGTACCGCGCGCGTCGGGCGCTGGCGGTCGCGCGTGCGGCAGCTCCCGGAGTACGGCGGTGAGCTCCCGGTGAGTGCGCTCGCCGAAGAAATGGAGGTTCCAGGCCCGGGGCAGGTACGCGCGCTGGTCACGCACGCGGGGAACCCCGTCCTCTCGACGCCTAACGGCCAGCGCCTCGCACGGGCGATCGCGTCGCTCGATTACTTCGTGGCGATCGACTTCTACATCAACGAGACCACGCGACTCGCCGACATCATCCTCCCGCCGACCGGGCCGCTCGAGCGCGATCACTACGACGTGCTGTTCAACGCACTCGCGGTTCGCAACACGGCCAAGTACTCGCCGCCGATGGTGCCGCGCGACGCCGATGCGCGGCACGACTGGGAAATCCTCAACGAGCTCACGCTTCGCCTAACGGAAGGCGATGCCATGGCGCGCGGGAAGGCGCGATTGCGCGCCGCGACGAACCGCATGCTCGGGGCGCGCGGGCTCCTCGATTTCGCCCTGCGCTTCGGTCCCTTCGGGAACGGCTACAATCCGGTGGGGCGCGGCCTCAGCGTCCGCGCGCTGCTCCGCACCCCGCACGGACTCGACCTGGGGGATCGGCAGCCGGTCTTTCCCGCACGCCTGCGCACCGCCGACCGGACCGTACGCCTCGCCCCGCAGGAATTCCTCGCCGGCATTCCTGCGCTGGAGGCACAGCTGGAACAGGAGCTCGGCGCCGCTCGGGCGAACGACAGTGCGGGAACGCCTCTCGTCCTCATCGGACGGCGCGACCTGCGCTCCAACAACTCGTGGATGCATAACGCGGCGCGCCTGATGCGCGGCGCCGACCGCTGCACGCTCCTCATGCATCCGCGCGACGCCGCATCCCGCGCACTCGCCGACGGCGCGCGCGTGCGAGTGCGATCGCGCGTTGGCGAGGTCATCGTCCCGCTCGAACTCAGCGACGCGATGATGAGCGGCGTCGTCTCCCTCCCGCACGGATTCGGCCATGCGTGCGAGGGCACGCAACTCGGCGTCGCGAACGCGCACGCGGGCGCGAGCATCAACGCGCTGACCGACGATCAGCGCGTCGACCCGCTGGTGGGGACGGCCGCCTTCAGTGGTGTCCCGGTCGACGTGCGTCCGGTGTGACCGATGACCGCGGCGTGCGCCGGCACGACGCTTTGCACCTGACGGAGAGGAACGGTCAGTCGGCGCTGTAGTGTGCGCGAGCCGCGGAGTAGCCCCCGCCGTCCACCACGCGCCGGTATCCCATGCTGCGCAGCAGCTCGGCCGCACTCGCCGAGCGCGCGCCGCTCGCGCAGACCACCAGGATCGAAGACTGCAGCGTGATGTCCTCGCGCCGTGCCATCGCGGCCTGCAGCCCACCTAGCGGGATGCAGGTGGAGCCGGGAAGGTGTCCGAAGAAGAACTCCACATGCGAGCGCACGTCGATGACTGCATCGACGCGGGAATTGCGGTAGGTCGCCATTGGTTGTGCTGCCCTCGAGGTCGCGCGGTTGGGGTAGATGCTGGTCGGTACACGAGCGTTGGGGGGCCGTACAGGAGCCGTACCGGGCAATGCCGTGCGGCCGATGCGCGCGTGTCGCGGAACCTCCTACGGCGCGTCGGATATTACACCCTTCCGGGCGAGTAATCAACTACATAGTAATATATTGATGCATAGATCCTTACTTCCTCGCCGAATGACAGCCTCGTGCTGCGGGGGCCTTCCATGAGCCGAACCGTCATCCTCGGGGCCGGGATCTCCGGCCACACCGCTGCCACCCGCCTCCGCCAACGACTCGGCGCCGAGCACGACGTCATCGTCGTCACGCCGAATGCCCGCTGGAACTGGATCCCCAGCAACATCTGGGTCGGCGTCGGGCGCATGACCACCGACGACGTCACCTTCGACCTCGCCCCGGTCTACCAGAAGCTCGGCATCACCTACGTCCAGGCCAAGGGGACGAGTATCCACCCCGAAGGGGACACCACCCAGGCGCAACCGTACGTCGAGGTGGAGCACACGTCGCGCGAGCGAATGGGCGAAGTCGAGCGCATCTCGTACGACTACCTCGTCAATGCTACCGGGCCCAAGCTCAACTTCGGCGCGGTTCCGGGGCTTGGCCCCGAAGGGCACTCGCTCTCGGTCTGCACCGCATCGCACGCTACCGAAGCGGCGCGGGCGCTCGAAGAGACGATCGCCAGGATGCGCGCCGGCGAGCGGCAGGTGCTCGTCATCGGGACGAGCCATGGGACGTGCACCTGCGAGGGAGCCGCGTTCGAGTACGTCTTCAATGTCGAGCATGAGATCCGGCAGCGCGGGCTCCGCCACATGGCCGAGATCTACTACCTCTCCAACGAGCACGAGCTGGGAGACTTCGGCGTCGCCGGGCTGCACATGGAGGTTGGGGGCTTCGTCACGCACTCGAAGTCATGGGCCGAGTCGCTGTACACGGAGCGCGGTATCCACTGGATCCTGCAGGCGCACGTGGAGCGCGTGGAGCCGAACGTGGTGCAGTACGAAACACTCGATGGGGAGCACCACACGCTGCGATTCGACTTCGCCATGCTGCTGCCGCCATTTGGAGGCGTGGGGTTGAAGTCGTTCGATCGTGCAGGTACCGACACCACGTCGACGCTCTTCGCGCCGAATGGCTTCATGCGGGTCGATGCCGACTACACGGCGAAGCCGTTCGAGCGTTGGGCGCCGGGTGACTGGCCGTCCACGTATCAGTCCCCACACTTCGACAACATCTTCGCGGTCGGTATCGCCTTCGCGCCGCCGCATCAGATCTCCAAGCCATTCAAGAGCCCGAACGGCACCGTGATCACGCCGTCGCCGCCGCGCACCGGGATGCCGAGCGGGATCATGGGGCGCACGGTCGCCAACACGATCGCCGACCGGATCCTCAATGGACAGCAGGCGCCGAATCACACGGCGTCGATGGCCACCATGGGAGCCGCGTGCGTTGCGTCGGCGGGGAGCGGTCTCCTCGCGGGGACGGCAGCGGCGATGACGATGTATCCCATCATCCCCGACTACGAGCGCTTTCCGGGAACCGGGCGCGACCTGCGTTTCACGTTTGGGGAGATCGGGCTGGGGGCGCACTGGATCAAGCGCCTCCTGCATCACGCGTTTCTCTGGAAGGCGAAGGGGAAGTTGGGGTGGCAGCTGATTCCCGAATGACGACGCGGCATCCCCACGTTCACCCTGCTTCACCGGGATTGCCTTCACCCGAACCGATGCTGGCCATGACGATTCCAGCCACCAACACCGAGGCAGCGGCGCCAGCGCCATATTCCGCCGAGTCGTTCATACCGGTTCCGACGGCACGCACTCGGGCGCTGCGCACGTTCATACCGTGGCAGCTCTGGCGCTTCGTGGTGATCAACCTGCGCATGCTGCGGATGATCGCGAAGTCGCACGACTAGGGCTCATCTCACCATGAGTCGACGCCCTCAGGCCGGCGCTGCGCGCCGGCGCGAACGGCTGCCGCGTGTGACACGACTTGCAGACAGAGCGCCCCGCGGCTCGAGAGAGTCGCGGGGCGCTGGTTCGGACGGGGAGCAGCCCGACGACTAGTCGTCGTGCATCATCAGGTCGCCGCACGCCACGATCTTCCCCATGTTGCCGGCAGACTCGTGGATGTTGACGTAGTAGCTCCCGGTGTCGGGGACGGCGACGGGAAGCGTTGCCTTGCTCATCCCGTGCATCCCTTCGGTGGTGATCGGCGTGTAGGACTTGCCGCCGCCGAAGACGCCGCCCCCCTTGGCGCAGCTCCCGACGTGCACGTGCCACGGGCGCGTGGCGCCGGCCTCGTCGCCCATGAGCATGATCTCCACTTCGGTGGACTTCCCGTCGGCACCTTCCTTCATGGTCGCCTCGCCGGAGATCTTCGATCCGTCCTTGCCGGCGATCTTGCCTTCCCACTCGAGATGAAACGGCGACATGGCCACTGCCGCGGTAGACGCAATCGCCAGCGCGACGAGGGCGGTGGCGAGGGACGAACGACGCATCGGATGCTCCGGATTCAGGGAGCGGGAAAGCTGCACGGCGCGCGGTCGCGACGCCACGGGGCGCATCACAAATCCCGCCACGTCGCTGGATGGCGCTAGAACCCGGTCTTCACGCCGAAGAGCACCTGCGCATCGTTGTTGCTCAGGGCGCCGCGGCTCCGTGCCGCGCTGTCGTACAGCGACATGTACGAGAGGGTGAAGCTGGTCGATCCGCGCACCGCGAGGTTGAGCTCCGAGGTCGAGTTCACGGTGAAGCGCTCGAAGTCGTTCACCTGCGGCTGCCAAAACGTGGTGTGCGCAAACTTGAGGCGCGGATCGAACTGGTGCTTGAAGCGCACCCGCCCCGACCAGCGCGCCGCCGACCTCGTCGACGAATCGGCGGAGAGCCGCGTGGGACGCAGTCGCTCGGCGAGCACGGCAAGCGACAAGTTCATCTCGGTCGCCTTTCCACCAAGCACGACCGCCTTGGCCCCCGCGCCGATTCCGACCCGGTCGAGGATGCGCTTCTCGTAGCTCGCCTCGTAGTTGGCGAACATGAAGGGAGAGACCGCGTCGTGCGGGCGGTAGTCGAACGCCAGCGTGGCGAGCCACGTGCGCTTGGTGACCGCGCGCGGGAGCGAGTCGCGCGCAGCGTCGGCATAGCCGAAACTCACGCTCCCATGCAGCTCCATCGTGCTGTCGGCGCGTCCGAGCTCGGTCTTGCTGAAGATGGTGCGCTGGTCGGTGTTCCCCTGGTAGAGCGAAGCGGCGGCTTCCAACCCGCCGGACCAGATCTTGGTGTTCGTCGGGGACTGGGCGGTGCCGGGAACGGGAACGAGGATCGACGAGCAGAGTGCTGCGGTGAGAAGAACGGAACGCATGGCGCTCAAAATAACCGCTCGTACCCCACCCCGAGTTACCGCCGATCAGGAAATTGCGAGGTTACCTGACCCGAGGCGTCGAGAAACTGCAGGGTGGCGATTCCTAACGAGTCGACCTGCAGCCGCAGGCGCGGGTGGCCGTCGGGATCGGAGAGGTTGATCACGGCGCTCCGCGCCGGATCGCGCCCCACGTACACGCGCTGCGCCATGAGGGGGACGCCGTTGCGCGGGGCGGCCCATCGCGCCAGCGCCGAGTCGCGCGCAGCACCCGCGGGAAGCGCCTGCATGATCGAGTCGCGCTCCTCCACGAGGGTGTGGATGTCGACGCTGGCCCGGTCGGCGATGGTGAAGCCGGTGCGCCGGCGACCGTTCGCCTCGTCGTACTGGAAGTACAGGATCTGGTCCTGGTTGAACTGGTCGAAGGAGAAGCCGCTCGAGGCGCGATACGAGCCATCGGGCTCCGATTTCCCGCTGAAGGTGAGCCCCCCGTTCTCGGTCCCTTCGTCATTGAAGAAGATGATTCCCGGGCGTGAACCGCCGGGATAGCCGAAGGCTTTCCCCTTGTAGATCGGCCCGATGGAGCGCGGGCGATTGGAGAGCACCATCCGCAGCTTGCCGTCGGGCTCGACGATGTTGATGCGCTCGACATCCAGCTCGGCGAAGCGCGCGCGCTGCTGCTGCACATCGGGGCGGCGGAACGCCGACAGCGCGAGCAGGGCGACGAGCAGCGACGAGGTCACGGCCCATGCCTTGAGGAGGCGGATATCGCGGCGGAGGGAGGATCGGGACGAGCGCATGGTCGTGTCCTCGTGGGGGCGTGATGTGGCGCGGAAGAGAATGAGGGAGAAGGACGACGCGCCCCGTTGCCGGGGCGCGTCGGAAATGCATCGCACTTGCAGCTGCCGGTCGCCAGCGCCGTCACGCGATCGGCTTGAGGAGCGCGCTCATCTTCGCGTTCCAGGCCGGGAGTTCCTTGTCGAGCAAGAGCTGGAAGGCCGCCTTCGCTCGCGCGAGATCGGTCTCGAGCTCGCCGAGCGTCTGCATCGACGCGTCGGTCGGGCGCCAGTCGGCGCCGCCGGCCACGTCGCCCGCGCCGCTCCCGATCTCCCCCGCCAGCCACAACAGCGCGAGATAGGTGTGGTACTTCTCCACGAACCACTTGTCGTCGGAGTGGAGGTCGTGGCGCGAGAGGAGAATGAGCTCGATGTCGAGCATCTTCTTGTCCATCTCCTTGAGCGCCTTGACCGCGTCGGCATTCCCGGCGTTGGTCGCGAGCTGATCCTGGATATTCTTGCGCATCACCTCGAGGCGATTCACCACCTCGGCGGTCTCGGTCAGTCGATCGCGCACGCGTATCTGCGCGTCGGTCGAGGCCACGAGGTCGGTGTCGGCGGTGGTGAGGTCGGTCGCCTTGAGGACGGTGAGCGGTTGTGTGAAGGTCTGCCCGCTCGCCATCAGCTTCACCGTGTACTTCCCGGGAGCGCCGAGCGGCCCCTGGCTCTGCGGCTGCTGGATCCCCCAGTGCGCGATCGGGCGCGTGTCTTTCCCCTTGTAGGCTGGCTCGTCCCAGATGTGCGGGTTGTCGGGCGGGTTGGTGCGGAGCGCAACCGGGACGGCGAGGTCGTAGCGCAGGTTCCAGACGATGCGGTTGATCCCCTGCTTCGGGCGCACCGTGAAATCGCGCGCCACTCGCCCGGCCGCATCGACGACCTGCAGTTGCACCTGCGCAGTGTCGGCGGCGCGGAAGGTGAGGTCCACGCGCCCTTCGCGCGCGCGGCGGATGCCAGGTCGTGGTGCGAACAGCGTCGCGCCGGTCGCGGCGACGCCGCCGTTCTGCAGCGCGGCGACATCGCGGAGCACCCAGAGCCCGCGCCCGTACGTCGAGACCACCGCGTCGTTCCACCCCGGTGGAATCTGGATCCAGGTGACCGGCGCAGCAGGGAGCCCGTTCTGGAAGTGCGTCCAGTGCGCGCCGTCATCCAACGAGTAGTAGAAGGCGTGTCCGGTGCCGGCGAAGAGCTGCCCCTTGTGTTCCGGGTGCTCGGCCAGGCTCAGGACGTAGTCCAACGGATGCGTCGCAGGAAGGTCGCCGACAATGCTCTTCCACGTCTTGCCGTAGTCGGTCGTCTTGTAGATGTAGGGGCGGCGGTCGTCGTTGATGTGGCCGTCGACCACGAGGTAGGCGGTCGCCGCGTCGTGCGGTGAGGGCTCGATCTTGCGCACAGTCCCCCACACCGGGATGCCCGGGACGTTCTTCGTGACGTCGCTCCACTGCCCGCCGCCGTTGCGCGTGATCCAGACCTTTCCATCGTTTGTCCCGACCCAGATCAAGCCGCGCTCCTTGGCCGATGGCGCAATGGCGAAGATCACCTCGCCGTAGAACTGGCCGAGGTTGTCGCCGATCACGCCCCCCGACGGCTTGATCTTCGAGGCGTCCTGCGTGGAGAGATCGGGAGAGATCACGTCCCAGCTCTGCCCCTTGTTGCTGGTGCGGAAGACGACCTGGCAGCCGTAGTACACGATCTGCGTGTCGAATGGATCGATCGCCATCGGCGCCGTCCAGTGACAGCGATACTTGATGTCGTCGGGCGGGGCGTCGAGGGTGATGCGATACGGCTGCACCGAGCGCGCCGTACCGGTCTTGTGATTGTAGCGGGTGACCTTGTTGCCGTAGCACGTCGCCCAGATGATGTCCGGATCGTTAGGGTCGGGGATGGTGAAGCCCGATTCGCACCCGCCGATCCCGTGATCCCAGTCGAAGATGCCGTCCGGGGTCTGGCCGTAGGCGAGCGGGCCACCGGGGCCCATTCCCGGCGTTCCGCGCTCGATCCCGTCGCTCGGGCCGCGCATCGTCCCGTTGTCCTGCCGGTTGCTGTA
>CAZWVG010000114.1:0-17066 GCA_964637355.1 uncultured Gemmatimonadaceae bacterium | reverse complement strand
ACACGTCGAAGGAAATGATCGACTACCTCATCAAGGGCGTGTCGGGCGAGTTCGGTCGTTCGCGCTTCACCCGTGAGTTCAACACCCAGGCCCAGAGCGGCGGCCCGCTGACCTGAGCCAATCCCTCCGGTTCATCAGTTTCCTAGACTAGGAGGAATTGCGAATGGGTATGAAAGTTGGGAGCGGCGCCGAGTCGGTGAAGTCAGAGCCGAACGTCGTCCCCATGATCGACGTCATGCTGGTGCTCCTGATCATCTTCATGGTCGTGACACCAGCGCTCGCGGCGGGTTTCCAGGCCGTCCCCCCCGCGGGGATCAACCTGAAGATCCACCCCGAAGAGGATAGCGATCAGGTGCTCGGAATCGACCGCGACGGTCAGTACTTCCTCAACAAGCGCCCGCTCCAGAACGACAAGTTGGCCGAGACGCTCAAGTCGATCTACGACGTCCGCACGATCGACAAGATTCTCTACATCAAGGCCGACAAGGATCTCCCGTACGAGAAGGTGCTCGATGCCATGGATATCGCTTCGCGCAACGGCGTTCGCGTCGTTGGAGCGGTGTCCGATCAGGTGCCCAACACGGAATCGACCGTCGAGGGTGACACGCCTGCAGAAACTAAGAAGTAGAACAGGAGACTAATCCATGGGAATGTCCGTAGGGGGAAAAGGCGGGGGGCTCAACAACGAGCCTAACGTCGTCCCCATGATCGACGTGCTTCTCGTGCTCCTGATCATCTTCATGGTCATGCAGCCGATGTCGCGCAAGGCGATCGACTTGCAGCTCCCCGATCCCACGCCCCAGGTCGCGCCGGCGAACGCCGTCTCGAACCAGATCGTGCTCGAGGTGCTCCCGGGCGACCAGTACGCGATCAACAAGGAAGCCGTCTCCAAGGACGGACTCCTCGCCCGTCTCAAGTCGATTTACGATCCCCGTCCCGACAAGATCATGTTCGTGAAGGGCGATCCGAAGGTGAAATACCAGTCGGTGATCTTCGCGATGGACCAGGCGCGCGGTGCAGGCGTCAAGGTCATCGGCGTGACGCCGAAAGAGCCGGACGGCGCCGCGAAGCAGTAGCTGCGCGGATTGCCGCAGGACAAGGCGACGGCGGGCGTCCTCATCGAGGGTGCCCGCCGTTGTCGTGTGTCCCTCTTTCGTTGGGCGCGCTCGACGATCGTAATGCCGCCGCGAAGCGCGCGATGCGCGATCGTCGTTCGGTCACGCGCGCACCCTGAACCCTTTCGTTTCGGGAGGGCGTATAAGTTGAAGTCCAAGCCCTACACCCCCACGTATTCGTGACGCTGGCCCGACCCAACCCCTCGCTCGATCCGCCGAAGCGCCCCCCTCTGCGGCCGCCGATCGGCATTCCGCTGCGCGATACGTCGCGGCGCGAAGGGGTCATTGCTTCGGTGCTCCTGCACCTGTTTCTCGCCTTCCTGGTCCTGGCGCCGCCGATCTTCATCGCCACGAAGCTCGACTTTGTGCAGAAGCAGGGGGCCGGCGGTCCCGGCCCTGCTGGCGGTGGCGGCGGCGGATCGGGCGGGACCGGTGGACAGCTCGCGCGTGAGCGTCTCCAGTTCCTTCGCCTCGAGCACCCGGTGCCGCAGCCGGTTGCGCCGACCCCGCCCCCGCCAGTGGTGGAGGAGAAGAAGCCCGAGGAGAAGCCCAAGCCCGAGCCGGTCGTTCCTCCGCCGCCGCCGCCGACGCCGCAGGTCAGCAGCACCGCCTCCAGTGCGGCGACCGAGGTAAGGGACGCGAGCGTCGTCGCTGGTAGCGGTGGCGGCTCAGGGAAGGACGGGACCGCGGGGAGCGGGCAGGGGAGTGGCGGCGGCGTGGGCACCGGCGTGGGGACTGGGCGCGGCTCCGGCGTGGGCGCCGGAACCGGCGGTGGCGAGGGCGACGTCTATCCGCCGGCCGTCATCTCCCTCCCCATCCTCCCGCTTCCCGTCCCGGGAAAGGTCCGCCCCTACAAGTTGGTTGCCTACTTCGAGGTCGACACCACCGGCAACGCACGCCTCCTCGCCTTCAATCCGTCGAAGGATGGCGGCTACAACAAGCGGATCCGCGAGATGCTGAGCGAGATCCGGTTCCGTCCGGCCACGCGCCCCGACGGACGGGCGGTCCTCGATACCGCGATCGTCACCGCCGAAGCGCCGCGCTAGGCACGCGCGGTTCTCCGTGAGAGCGCCGCCACGCGCGGCCTACGGCGAGTTGCGGAGAGTTTCCCGCCATCCCGCGACCTTCTGCGCACGCCAGCGGCCTAACGCGATCTGGCGCGACCTGGCGCCCGACGCGCCTGCTCTCTCCTCCAGAACGGATCCTGCGCGGCCACGAAGCGCACCGGCACTTCGCGCACGAAGCCCGCGAGCCAGCGCGTGGCATCCTCCATTCCCGGCTGCTCCGACGGAATGTGTCCGATCGCGATGAGCGCCTTGCCCTGACCGGCGGCCACGGCGTCGTCGACGTACTCCACGGTTTCCCATTCGCGCGCCTCGCCGATGACCAGGAGCTGCACCCCAGGTTGCTGCAGCGCGAAGCGGTGGACGCCGAATCCCGCTGCCCCGGGAATCAATGCGATGTCCGTCACCTGCAGCGAGGAATCCCCAACGACACGCAGCGCATGCGCGCCGAGGCGGTCGGCGATGTGTCGCGCCACCTCGGCGAGCGGTGTGGCGGGGATCCTGATGCGATTCGGGACGGTGCGGTCCTGGTAGGCGGTCCACCCGAGGGCGCGCGCCACCCCGCTCAGGATCATGTCGGGGCGCATGCGGTGGATCCCATCGTGGAAGCGCCAGACGACCATGTGGTGGTCGGCAATGAACCTGAGCTTCTCCGCCGTCACGGCGTCGCGTTCCTTCACGAGTCCCTCGGTCGGATCGAGGTGGTCATAGAACGTCGGCTCGTGCGTGATGACGAGGTTGAGCCCCTGCGCGGCGGCGCGTTGCAGCACGTCGAGTGTCGCCATCATCGTCACGGCAACTCCCGTCACCGGCGTGGACGGATCTCCCGCTTTCCATGTGTCCACGGTCGATTCGCTCGGCGTGAACCCCAGGTGGGAGACCAGGCGGTCGATGACTTCGCGCGCAGTGGGCGCCGCGCCACCCGTCGCCGGAGCCATGCTCGGATCGGCGGCGACTCCCTCGTGCGTGATCTTCACCGGGGCGATATGACCGCTGCGGTCGAACTGCAGGCGGTCGATGCTCACGGCGCGATGGTTGCGGTCGGTCTCGCCTAACGGGCGGCGATGGTAGACGATGTACCACTCCTTCGACGTGGGGGATTGGATCACCGAATGATGTCCCGCGCCCGTGGCGACGCTTGGATCCTGCTGCAGGATCTTCCCCACGCGCTCGAACGGCCCTAGCGGGGAATTGCCGATCGCGTAGGCGACCGCGTAGTCGGGCCCCGTCCATCCACCCTCGGACCACATGAAGTAGTACTTCCCGTCGCGGAGCAGCATGTACGCCCCCTCGACGTATCCCTTCGGCGTGATCTCCTTGAAGGTCGTCCCGTCGGCGAAGGGGACAAACCCGGAAAAGTCGTCGTTGAGGCGCGCGATGTTGCAGTGGCGCCAGCCGCCGTACACGATGTACCAGGCGCCGTCGGTGTCCTGGAAGACCATCTGGTCGATCGGCTGCGCCCCGTTGTGAAAGCGGTCGATGAGCGGGCGGCCGAGGTAATCCTTGAACGGGCCGGCAGGCGTACGCGCACGGGCGACGCCGATCCCACCCGGCTCCGAGTCGGCCTGAATGTCGTTCGCGCCGAAGAAGAGGTAGTACCAGCCATCCTTCTCCACGATCGAGGGAGCCCACATCGCCCGGCGCGCCCACGGCACGTCATCCTTCGACAGGACGCGTGGATGTTTGGTCCAGTGGACCAGGTCACGCGACGAGAAGGCGTCCATGAAGAGCTGCTCGTCGTACGGCGCCGAGTAGGTGGGGAAGATCCAGTATTCACCGTCGAAGACGTGGGCCTCGGGATCGGCGTACCAACCGGGAAGAATCGGATTGCCGGAGCGGGCCCGCGCTGCGGACGCGCGCTTCGGGGCGGGCGCGACAGTCGCGCCCTGCGCCCGGAGCGGGTGATTCGCCGCGACGACCGTTGCCGCGACGAAGAGTGAAAAGCAAAGCGCGGCGCGTACGGACGTGTTGCTGACGACGCGCGGGCGGCGGAGAAGGGGCATCGGCGTGACTCGTTGTGGACGGCGCACGGTGTCGCAGCGAGGTAACTCCCCCCGCCGATTGACGCAACGCCAGCGCGGAGAGAGCTTCGGCGCTCCCCTCCACCCCCGCACCCCTCGCGGCATGTCATCCCCCCGACGCATCTCCATTCTCGTCATCGCCGCGCTTGGCTTGAGCGCGACGCTCGGCGCGCAACTCCCCGATTCCACGCGTCTCCGCGTCGATTCCGTCTTCGCGCGCTGGGATCGCACCGATTCGCCGGGGTGCGCCCTCGGGATCTCGCAAGGCGGCCGCCCCGTGTACCTACACGGCTATGGGATGTCGGACCTGCAGCACGCGCTCGCGATCACCCCAGGTTCGATCTTTCACGTGGCGTCGATCTCGAAGGAGTTTGCGGCGTACGCCGTCGCGCTCCTCGCCGCCGATGGCCGCCTCTCGCTCGACGATGACGTCCGCAAGTACGTCCCCGAAGTCCCGGACTACGGGCCTCGGATCACCGTTCGGAACCTCATTCACCACACATCGGGGCTCCGCGACCAGTGGCAGCTCCTCGGCTACGCCGGCTGGCGCGACGACGACCTGATCACCGAGGACGACGTGCTGCAGATCATCGCCCGCCAGCGCGGGGTGAACTTCAAGCCGGGCGATGAGTGGGTGTACTCGAACACCGGCTACACACTCCTTGCCGTGATCGTGAAGCGGGTGAGCGGGCAGTCGCTCCGCGAGTTCGCGCAGGCCAGGATCTTCGAGCCGTTAGGGATGCGCAGCACGCACTTCCACGACGATCACACGATGATCGTCCCCGGGCGCACGTCGGCCTACCAGCCACGTGCCGGGGGCGGTTGGCGCATCTCGATCCCGGTGTTCGATACGTACGGCGCCACCTCGCTCTTCACGACCGCGGGCGACCTCCTCACGTGGATGGCCAACCTCGATCATCCGTCCGTCGGGACGCCGGCGCTGGTGGCCGCCGCCCAGACGAGCGGTGTCCTGAACGACGGCACACCCACAGGATACGGCTACGGCCTGAGCGTCGGCACCTATCGCGGCCTCACCGCGATCGGTCATGGCGGTGCCGACGCGGGATACCGCGCACAGGTCGAACGCTATCCCGAGCGCGGCATCGCGATCGCTGTCCTGTGCAATGCCAGCATCGCCGCGCCTAACGTCTTGCTCCGCCGGGTGACCGATGTGATGCTGGGGACGTCCGCGCCCCCCGTCGCCCTCGCCATCGACACGGTCGCGCGCCCGGTCGATGCGCGCGTGCGCGGGCGCTGGGTCGGTGTCTATCGCGACTCGGTGAGCCAGCAGGTCGTGCGCATCACGCTGGCGGGCGACACGTTGCGGCTGCAGGACGGGAGTGTCCTCGTTCCCACGAGCGACACGACGGCGCGTATCAGCGGAAGGGCGAGCGCGCTCCTGCTTCGGATCGCTGGCGGTGACGTGGTGGGCGTCGAGCAGGTGCCAAGGAGCACGCGCCGACTTCTGTTCGCGCGAGTAGCACCCGCTTCGCCGGATCGAACTGCGCTGGCCGCCTACGCCGGAACCTACGAGAGCGCGGAGCTCGACGTACGCTACGCGATAGCCGTCAGCGACTCGGGACTCGTCATCCGCCATCGCAAGATCAGCGCGCCCGCACTCGTGCCCACCACGCGCGACGCATTCACCCTCGACTACGGCGTCTTCCTGCAGTTCACCCGCGCGAAGTCAGGACGGATTGACGGCTTTACGCTGTCGGACCTGCGCGTTCGCGGCGTGCGATTCGAGCGCGTCCCCTGAGCGTACGCTCGATGCAGCCTTTCTCCTTCTGCACGGCTGATACTGCTGGCGCGTCCCGGACAGGGACGTTCGTCACGCCGCACGGCGAGGTACACACGCCTGCCTTCATGCCAGTGGCAACGCAGGCGACGGTACGTGGGCTGAGCATGGACGAGGTGCGTGCCACCGGGGCGCAGATGGTGCTGTCCAACGCCTTGCACCTGTATCTGCGACCGGGCGACGCACTCGTGCGCGACGCCGGTGGTGTGCAGGCGTTCTCGCGCTGGCGCGGACCGATGCTCACCGACTCGGGCGGCTTCCAGGTCTTCTCACTCGCCAAGCAGCGGGTGGTACGCGAGGAGGGCGTCGAGTTCCGGAGCCCGGTGGATGGCTCGCTGCATCAGTACACGCCGGAGCTGGCCATCCGGATCCAGCGCAATCTCGGCGCCGACGTGATCATGCAGCTCGACGAGCTCGTCGCCGGCGACGTGGACCGATCGACGGCGCGTCGCGCGATGCAACGCTCGCTCCGTTGGCTCGATCGCTGCCGTGCAGAGTTTGTCACCCTCGAGGATCGCGGTGGCTACCCGCGACAGGCGCTCTTCCCCATCGTGCAGGGAGGAACCGACGCGGAGTTGCGACGCGCCTCGATGGCGGGGCTGCTTGGGGCAGGGGACTGGCACGGCGTGGCGATCGGCGGCGTGTCGGTCGGCGAGCCCAAGCCATCACTCTACGAAGTGTTGGAGGTATGCGACCCCGTCCTGCCGCGTGCCCTACCGCGCTATCTCATGGGCGTCGGTTTTCCCGACGATCTGGTGGAGAGCGTACGGCGCGGTGTCGACCTGTTCGACTGCGTCGTTCCCACACGACTTGGCCGGCACGGTACGGCCTTCACCCCCGATGGCACGGTGCAGGTGCGCAAGGGGAGCTTCCGCCACGATCGTCGCCCCCTGGTCGAGGGGTGCACGTGCCCGTGCTGCGCCCACTACGACCGGCAGTATCTCCGGCACCTCTACACGAGTGAAGAAGAACTCGGGCTGCGCCTGGTGAGCCTGCACAACGTGCACTTCCTCGTCACGCTCATGGCGACGGCGCGTCGGGAGATCGTCGCGGGGAACTTCTCGACGTGGAGCGAAGCGTTCCTCGCGCGCTACCGGGCCAAGGGGCGGGCGCACGATGGTGCTCCTTCGATCGATGCGTCGACCGCAGAGCTGGACTAGGTGCCGGCAGCAGTCAGCACCGTGACGTCTCGCTCACCGCATCACTCGGCGCGCAGCGCTCGCACCGGGTCGATGCGCGTCGCGCGTCGCGCGGGGAGGTACGCCGCCGCGAGCGCAACGGCAAGCAGGACGACGATCGCGCTGGCGAGGGAGAACGGATCGCCAGGCGTGACCTCGTACAAGAGCGACGCGAGGATCTTCGTCCCGGCGAACGCTCCCGCCACTCCCGCGACGAGCCCCGCCGCGACCACCAGGATTGCCTCGCGAAGGACCTCGCCCCGCACGCGCGCCGGCGAGGCGCCGAGTGCCATGCGCACCCCGATATCGTGCGTCCGCTCGCGCACCGCCGCGGCCATCACCGCGTAGAGTCCGATCGCCGCCAGCAGCAACGCCACGCCACCAAGGCCGGATAGCAGGAAGCTCCCGAGTCGCGGTTGCGCCAGCGGCCCGTCGAGGAAGCGGTCCATCGATCGCGCGCTCCAGACCTGCAACCCCGGCTCCACGCGACGCGCCGCGTCGCGCACCGAGGCGAGCATCGGCGCCAACTCGCCCTGCGTGCGTAGCGCGACGGCCATCTGCCACGACGTCGTTTGGCGCCACGGGAGGTAGATCGTCGGCGTCGCCTCGCGCAGTGCGCGATACCGGATGTCGCCCGCGACGCCGACTACCGTGCGCCACGTCAGGGTATCGGGTCCCCAGTATCGGATGCGCTTCCCGACCGGATCTTCGCCGGGCCACAGCCGCTGCGCGACGGCGGCACTCACCACCGCGACCGGCGGTGCATTCTCCCGGTCACTCGCGGCGATCCCGCGCCCGCGAATGATGGGGATGTCAAACGAGCGAAAGTATCCTTCGTCACCGATCTCCAGCGGAACCGACAGCGCCTCGTCGCGCGATGCTCCCCCTTCGACCTCGACCAGGCCGTGAAAGACGTTCGCGCCGAGGAAGGGGGGGAGCAGGATCGGCGAAACAGCAGTGACGCCGGGGAGCTCGCCCATCTCGCGCACGATGCCATCGCCGATCGCCGAGATCCGCTCGGGAGGTGCCGTCGTGGCAGACGGCCACGCCAGCTGCAGGATCGCCAGGTGCTCGGTGCGGTAGCCGAGGTCGACGTGGGTGAGGCGCTCGAGACTGCGCGTGAGGAGCGCGGCACCGGCGAGCAGCACGAGGGCGAGCGCGACCTGTGAGCCGACCAGGAGTTGTCGCGCACGGGTGCGCGCGCGGTGCTCGCTTCCCGAGCGTGCGTCGACGCGGAGTCCGGTGCGCGAGCTCCGCACTGCACTCACCGCCGGGATGAGTCCGGACAACAGAGCGGCAGCTACCGTCAGCAGCAACGTCGCGGTCACCGGCCACCCCGACTGCTCGATCATGTCGAGGCGCGGGAGCGTGGGTGGGGCGAAACGAATCAGCGCTTGCAGGAGCACGCGGGCGATGATCACGCCCGCGACGCCACTCATGCACGCGAGCGCCATCTGCTCACCGGCAACGTGTCGCACCACGTCGCCACCGGTCGCACCAAGCGAGCGACGGATCCGCAGCTCGTTCCCGCGCGCTCCGGCACGCAGCAGGAGGAGATTCCCGAGGTTGAAGCAGGTGAGGGCGAGTAGGAGCGCTGAGGCTGCGGCGAGGACGATGAGCGTGGGGCGCACGTCGCCGACGATCGCGTCCTCGAGTGAGCGCACCGTGGCACCCACCAGCTTCCAGTCGGGGAGAAATCGCTGCTGCAGGCGGATGAACTCGTCGCGCGCCGCGGCGGGCGTTGCGCTTGGCGCGAGGCGCGCGATCGCGGTCGCGGTGAGCATCGGACTCCACGGCGGCGTCCACGCCTCCACGCCGACCGGATAGTCGAGCCCCGGAGGCGCCACTCCGACGATCGTGAAGACGCGCTCGCTCCAGGCGTCGCCGAGCGTGCGCCCGACCACCGCCGAGTCTCCGCCGAAGTAGCGCTGCCAGGCGCGGTGGCTCAGCACGAGCGAGAGCCCCCCGCTCGGCACCTGGTCTTCCGGGCGCAGCAGGCGCCCTAACGCGGGGCGGGCCCCGACCACGTCGAAAAAGTTGCCGGAAACGAGCGTGCGGTTGAGCGTGAGCGAGGCGTCGCCGTTCCGGAACGGCGTGGGCGAGACCCCCCAATGCGCGACGCCGGCGACTGCGGCGAGCGTCCGCGCCTCCGGACGGAACTGCTCCTCCAACTCCTGAAAGCTCCCGGAGACCTCGAGCGCCGGATCGCCGCGATGCGTCCACAGGACGACCAGGCGCGACTGGTCCTGCACCGGGAGCCGTTGCAGGAGGACGCGGTCGAAGACGGTGTACATCGCGGCGCCCATTCCGAGCCCGATCGCCAGGATCGCGACGGCCGTGAGCGTGAACGACGGGGCGCGCCGGATCGTGCGGATCCCCAGGCGAAGCTCATGCAGCAGTCGAGACATCGGATTCTCCAGCGGCAGGGATTCTCGAACGACGTGCTAGGCGCGCGGGCAGTGAAACGTCTGCTGGTGAGGGACCCTCGCCGCGCCCTATACCATGACACACACCGTCGCCGAAGGCGAGCGGCGGTGCATGAGATGTGGCGAAGGCGCGGTGACGAACCTCCCCAGTCTCGAGCTTCGGGAGTTCGTCGTCGCATCGTCCACGACCGACAGGAGACAACGCCCCATGGGACGAGGGTTGCGTACGAAGCGCGGAATCAGACGTACTCTCCAGGCGATGGCCGCGTCGATGATGGCCGCCTTGACGATCGCGTGCGCGAAAGCGCACGATCCGGTCTCGCCGATCGAAGGCGTCGCGAGCGAAAAACTGCAGGCGGAGGCCTCGACGCGACTCGCTGCGGCGAACGAGTCGCTGAACTCGGTACAGGTGATCGCCGCGCGGCGGGTGATCCTCATCGACCGGGTGCGCGCGCCGGCCCTCTGCGCCCCGCTGATCGACGCGATTGCCCGGCGCGCCGCCGCCGCAATCGACGTGATCGTGACCCTGAGCGCCAATCCGCTCGCTGATTGCGTACCCCTCGACGGCTACGTCTCGACGTATCGCGTCACCGTTCCCGACGTGAGTCCGGGGATCGTGACCGTACGCCTGTTCGAGCGCGTTGGCGAGACGTCTCCGGAACTGCGCGCTCAGGAGCGGGTCACGATTCGCCCGTGAGTCGCGCGAGCGCTGCGTTGGCGAAGCTCCGCGTCAACGCAGCGCCGCTTTCCGCTTCTAGTGCCCACCCCCCGGCATCTCTTCCACCGCCGGGCGCTTCCCGGTGCGCAGCGTCGAGTGCTTGTAGCCGTACAGGAAGTAGAACACCAGCCCGATCGCCAGCCAGATCCCGAACCGGATCCACGTCACGCTCGGCAGCTGCAACATGAGATACAGGCATGCCGCGATCGAGATCAGCGGCGTGTACGGGACGCCCGGCACCCGGAACGGACGCTCGCGATTCGGTTCGGAGCGCCTGAGGAAGATCACCCCCGCCGACACGAGCACGAAGGCGAACAACGTCCCGATGTTCGTCAGGTCGACCACCTCGGCGATGTTGGCAAACGCGGCGAAGACGGCGACGAACGTCCCGGTGAGGATCGTCCCGATGTACGGCGTGCGGAAGCGCGGGTGCACCTTGGCCATCACCGGCGGGAGGAGCCCGTCGCGCGCCATCGAGTAGAATATGCGCGGTTGCCCGAGCTGGAAGACGAGCAGCACGCTCCCCATCGCGATCACCGCGCCTAACGCGATGATGAAGCGCGAGGCATTGAGCAGCATCGGCGGACCGTCGGCGTATTGCAGGGCGGTGATCATCGGCTCCGCCGTCCCCAGCTGCTTCCACGGCGCCATCCCGGTCATCACGATCGACAGGAGCACGTACAGCACCGTGCAGATCAGGAGCGACATGATGATGCCGAACGGCATGTCCTTCGCCGGGTTCTGCGCTTCCTCCGCCGCCGTCGAGACGGCGTCAAACCCGATGTAGCTGAAGAAGATGATTGCCGCTGCCGCGCTGATCCCGGCGAAACCGTTCGGCGCAAAGCCGCCATTCGCGGCGTTCGTCCAGTTGTCGGGCTTGATCAGGAAGACGCCGACCGCGAGGAAGAAGAGGATGATCCCGATCTTGAGGAGGACCATCGCGTTGTTGGCGTTCGCCGATTCCTTGACGCCGATGACCAGGATCACGGTGATCGCGAAGACCACCAGCGCTGCCGGAAGGTTCACGATCACCGGCAACCCGAAGAGATGCGGTGCATTCGTCCACGCCGACCCGAGGTACTGCATGAGCGGATCGGTCGATCCCGCAGCGACCGCGGCCGCTGCATCGTGCGCGCTCCGGTAGTCCGTCGCCGCCCACGAGGGAAGGTCGAGCCCGAAGTGCGAGATCAATTCGCGAAAGTGCCCCGACCAGCCGATCGCTACACCGATGTTGCCGACGGCATACTCGACGATGAGGTCCCACCCGATGATCCAGGCGACGAACTCACCGATCGACGCGTAGGCATACGTGTACGCCGATCCCGCGATCGGCACCATCGCGGCAAACTCCGCATAGCAGAGCGCGGCAAAGCCGCAGGCCACCGCGGTCAGCAGGAACGAGAAGACGATCGCCGGCCCGGCCCCCGGCCGGGCCGCGTCACCGACGATCGCCGTCCCCGTCGTGGCGAAAATCCCCGCCCCGATCGTTGCGCCCACACCGAGCGCGGTGAGGTGCCACTTGGTGAGCGAGCGCTTGAGCCCCCCGCCGAGCGAGACTTCGGCCTCGCAGTCGGCGACGGATTTTCGGGCAAAGAGGGAGGCGGACATTCCTGAGGGGCAGGAGGTGAGACGTCGTGCGCGGATCGCTGAGTATGCCGCGTACGCCCGAACCGCGCGAGGGTGAGTTGCGAGCGCACAGGCGCACGAACCAACACTGGCTCAGCCTACCCCCCTCACGTACGTTGTCGCCGCACACCGGGTCCGGCGCCGCTCTATTTTGCGTTCTTTCTCCCGTCTCCCGTCTCCCGTCTCCCGTCCGCACTTCTCGTCTTCTCGTCTTCTCGTCTTCTGTCCCCTCGTCTTCTAGATCATGTCCGAATCGATCGGCAATAGCGGCACTGGAATGAAGCTCCACAACAAGATCCTGCTCGGGCTTCTCGTCGGCGCCGCGCTCGGGGTGATCGCCAACCAGACGCTGGGGGGAAAGCACCCGCTCGTCGAAGGGGTCAATCACTACGTGGCCGGGCCGATCGGGCAGGTCTTCCTCCGAATGCTCTTCATGATCGTCGTCCCCCTCGTCTTCGCCTCGATATCGCTCGGCGTGGCGGGGCTGGGCGACATCCGGCGCGTGGGACGAGTCGGCGGAAAAACGCTCGGCTACTTCTTCGGGTCGACGGCGCTCGCCGCGACGATGGGAATCCTCCTCGTCTTCATCGTCCGCCCGGGATCGCGCCTCGATCCCGCAGTGCGTGCGGAGCTGATCCAGACGTATGCGAGCGACGCCACCAGCAAGGTCGAGGCAGCCGCCACGTCGACGTTCGGGATCGAGACTGCCGTCAACATCGTGACGCGCAACCCGGTCAAGTCGGCCGTCGACCTCGATCTCCTGGGGCTGATCTTCTTCGCCCTCATGGTCGGCGCTGCACTGACGCTCATCCCCACCGAGAAGGCGCGCCCGGTGGTCGCGCTGCTGGAAGGAATAGAGGCGGTCGTCATCAAGATCGTCGAGCTGGCGATGCGCCTCGCGCCGTATGGCGTGACTGGCCTCATCTTCGGCGTGACGTCGCGCTTCGGCTTCTACCTGCTCAAGCCACTCGCGAACTACATCATCGTCGTCCTGCTTGCGCTGATCCTGCACGTCGGTATCAACCTCTCGGCGATCATTCGATTCGCTATCGGGATGTCGCCGCTCACCTTCTTTGCGCGCATCCGCTCGGCGCTGGTCACGGCGTTCTCGACCTCGTCGAGCAGTGCCACGCTTCCCACCGCGCTCGCTACCGCCGAGCAGAATCTCGGCATCCCTTCCACCATCGCCGGCTTCGTCCTCCCGCTCGGCGCGACGATGTGCATGAACGGGACGGCCATCTTCGAGGGGATCACCGTGATCTTCCTCGCACAGGTCTTCGGCGTCGAGTTCAACCTCGGACAGATGATCGTGGTGATGGTCATGTCGGTGATCACCGCGATCGGTGCCGCCGGCGTTCCGGGCGGGTCGATCCCGCTCCTCGTCGGGATCCTCACGATGTTTGGAGTTCCGGGCGAGGGGATCGCGCTCATCCTCGGAGTCGATCGCATCCTCGACATGTCACGCACGACGGTGAACGTGTGCGGTGACCTCAGCGCCACCGCGTTCATCGCGCGTTCGGAGCGGGTGTGGGACGCCTCGATGGTGCCGGAGACCGAGGGGCTCGACGCCGGCGGCCGGTCGGAGGTCGCCGCCTAGCGCTGGAATGCCGCTCGCCGCCTGCGAAGCCCCAGCTACGTCCCGGCGCGCTCCGCGAGGATGCGCTTCCGTTCGGACCAGACGGCGAGCACGCCGGGGATCACCGAGAGGATGATGATCGCCAGCACCACGAGCGAGAAGTTCGACTTCACGATCGGGATGTTGCCGAAGAAGTAGCCGGCGAAGAGCATCAGTCCGACCCAGACCGTTCCCCCGGCAACGTTGTACGTCGCGAAGCGCGCGTACGACATCGTCCCCGCGCCGGCGACAAACGGCGCGAAGGTGCGGATGATCGGGATGAAGCGCGCCAGGATGATCGTCTTGCCGCCGTGGCGCTCGTAGAACTCGTGCGTGCGCTGGATGTGCTCGCGTTTCACCAGGGGGAGCTTTCCCGCCGCCGCCTGCGCACCGAGCTTGCCGCCGAGCCAGTAGTTCACCGCGTCGCCCAGGATCGCGCAGCCGGCCAGAAGGAGGAAGAGGAGCGCGATGTTGAGCGAGCCCGTGGCGGCGGCCAGCGCTCCCGTGGCGAAGAGGAGGGAATCGCCCGGGAGGAACGGCGTCACCACCAGCCCTGTTTCGGCGAAGATGATGAGGGCGAGCACCACGTAGGTCCACACACCGGCCCAGTTGACCAGGGTGGCCAGGTGGGCATCGAGGTGGAGGACGTAGTCGACGAACGTGTGGATCAGGTCCATGAGGCGTGGAGTGGGGTCTGGCAGCCCCCGTGCAAGGGGCGGGCCGCAAGGGGAACGTGAGAGTTGCGCCGCCCCCCTGATCCTTCGCTGAGCGCGGGGCGGGGAATCGATTTCCGTTACACCCGTCCCGGCGCCCGCACTACGGCGTCGCCGCGCCGAGCAATCGGAGCGCGCCGCGCACCGCACCGCGCACGGGAACGACGTCTTCCTCGTGCACCTGCGCCCCGGGGACCGCCGTCTTGAGGCGGTGCACCATCCGCTTCCGCAGCAGCGTTCCCTTCGAGAGGAGTCCGCCGCCTAACGCGAGGGGCACCGTGGCTCGTTCGTCGCCGAAGAGCTGGCGCGCGAGCGTGCGCGCGTGCAGCACCAGCTCCTCGACGGCCAGCGTCACCAGCGAGTTGGCGCGCAGGTCGCCTCCCTGCGCCATCTGCATCACCACGGGGGCGAGCGTGGCGAGCGTCGCCGGCGTTGCAGCTGCGGCCCATCCCACCAGGTCGGCGACTTCGTTCGACTCGGTGGCGGTCAGTACCGCACCGGTCAACGTCGTCTCCGGCTCGCGCCCGTCGTGCGCAGCGGTGACGATGCTGAGGGCGCGGCGCCCGATCCACGCGCCACTTCCTTCGTCGCCGCAGTTGGGCCCCCACCCGCCGCAGCGGGCGAAGGCTCCAGCGGGCCCGCGGCCGTACCCTACCGATCCCGTGCCGCTGATGACGAGGAGTCCCGGGCCGTCACCGAATGCATCGTCGAGCGCGACCATCGCATCGGGATGGACCACGACATCCTCGGCGACCTCGCGTGTAATGAGCGCCTGCCAGAGCGCATCGCGCTCCAGCTCACGCCCCACGCCAGCGACGCCGACGCACAGGACCTTCGGGACTGTCTCCGACATTTCGCACGACGCGAGCGCTTCGCGCACCAACGTCGCGATCGTTTCGCCCGACGCGTCCGCTTCACCGGGGCGCACCGCGCTCGGCCCCCCCTCCACGTTCGCGAGCTCCTTCCCCGACTCGTCGGCGACCACGACGCGCGTCCGCGAACCGCCGCCGTCCACGCCGATCACGATGTTGCTCACGATGCCCTCCTCACGTTCGAGGAAGGCGATGATGCGGACGGTACAGGGTGCGTGAACGACGAGAGCATGCCGGTGAGGAAAGTGATGGAAGTGCCGATGAGGACGTACCAGGGCCAGGCGACCTGCCCGAGGGGGGCGAGCCCCCCAGCGAGCGAAGGATAAGCGGCAGCGAGCGGCTTGGCGAAGACCACCAGCGTCATGGCCGCGATCCCCACGATCATCCCCAGGATCGCGTCGCGCTGCACGGCGCGCCGCCAGCCGATGCCGAGCGCGAAGGCGCCTAACAAGCCGCCGTAGGTGAACGACGCGACCGAGAGCGCCACCACGACCACCGGCGTCCCCTGGTTTTTGTAGAGGAGTGCGCCGCCGATCAACACGACCGCCCACAGCAGCGTGAAGAGCTTGCCGGCGCGATACACCGCCGGATCTTCCGTCGTGCGCCCGGTCAGCGGGACGTAGATGTCGTGCGTGGTCGCTGCCGAGAGCGAATTGAGCGACCCCGAGACGGTGCTCATCGCCGCCGCGAGGATCGCCGCGACCACGAGTCCGGTCATCCCGGGTGGCATCACCTCGATGATGAAGGTCGGGAAGATCTCGTCGGGCTTGGGGAATGCACGCGCGTTGTAGTACGAGAAGAGCCCCATGCCGATGAACAGGAAGAGCGAGAACTGGGCGAAGACCGCGAGCCCGCTCCCGATGAGCGCACGCCTCGCGTCCTTGAGCGACGACGAGGCCATGAGGCGCTGCACGATGAGCTGGTCGGCGCCGTGCGAGGCCATCGACAGGAAGCCGCCGCCGATCACGCCGGCCCACAGCGTCTGCGGCTTGCTCGGATCGGTCGAGGGGTCAACGAGGCGCAACTTGCCCGCCTCGCCCGCGCGCGCGAGGATCGCCCCCCACCCGCCTTCCACTCCCTGTCCGATGAGCGCGACAGCCACGAGCCCGCCGATCAGGTACACGCCGGTCTGCAGGACGTCGGTCCACACCACAGCGCGCATCCCGCCTTCGTACGTGTAGACCAGCGTGAACGCCCCCAGCACGAGGATCGAGACCGGCATCACGTACTGCTGCGGGACGCTCGGCCCGAGGATCAGGGCGACCGGGATGGCGGTGGCGAAGACGCGCACCGAATCGCCGAAGGCACGCGTGACCATGAAGGTGATCGACGCGACTCGCCGCGTGGCGAGCCCGAAACGGCGCTCGAGCAGCGCGTAGGCGGTGACCAGTTCCCCCTGGTAGTAGCGCGGGAGGAGGACATACGACACGACCACCCGTCCGACGATGTATCCAACGACGATCTGCAGGAAGGTGAAGTCGCCGAGGTAGGCGAGCCCCGGGATCGAGATGAAGGTCAGCGCGCTCGTCTCGGTGGCGACGACCGAGAAGAGGATCGCCCACCACGGGATCGCCTGCGACGCGACGAAGTAGTCGCGCGCACTCTTCTGCCCGCGTCCCAGCCAGACGCCTAACGCGGTGGTCCCTCCCATGTAGGCCAGCAGTACGACGACGTCGAGTGCAGTAAATCCGCCCCCGCCGCCTGCCATCACGACACCACCCTAGGAGACGACATACGCCTCCATCGCGAAGTACTCGGCGAGCCCCAGGCGGTCGAGCAGCGCCGCCGTATCCTTGTTGCGCGCCTCCACCCGCTGCCAGAACTCGCGGTCGTCCTGGCCGGGGAAGGGGGCCGAGTCCTTCTGGGACTGGTGCTTGAAGATCGCCTGGATCTTGAGCCGCAGTTCGTCCTGCGAGATCG
>CAZWVG010000113.1:0-17180 GCA_964637355.1 uncultured Gemmatimonadaceae bacterium | reverse complement strand
CGAGGACGAGCTCGCGCAGGCGCGCGAGCTCGTTTCGATTGACGACCCCGAGATGGCCGCCGAGGCGGAGTCCGAGGTCGAGCGCCTTACCGGCGCCATCGAGCAGATCGAGCTTGACCTCCGCCCGCTCCTCGTCCCGCACGACCCGCTCGACGACCGCCCGGCGATCGTCGAGATCCGCGCTGGAACCGGGGGCGACGAGGCCGCTCTCTTCGCGGCCGACCTGTTCCGCATGTACACCCGCTTCATCGAGCGGCACGGCGGGTGGCGCATAGAAATGATCTCTCACTCCGACGGAACGCTCGGCGGGGTCAAGGAAGTCGTCTTCAAGGTCATTGGCGACGGGGCATTCGGCGCGATGCGCTGGGAGTCGGGGGTGCATCGCGTGCAGCGCGTTCCCGCGACAGAGGCGGCCGGACGCATCCACACCTCCGCGGCGACGGTCGCCGTCCTCCCAGAGGCCGAGGAAGTCGACGTTTCGATCGACGACAAGGACCTGCGCATCGACGTCTATCGCGCGTCGGGGCCGGGCGGGCAGGGGGTCAACACCACCGACTCCGCCGTCCGAATCACACACCTCCCCACGGGGATCGTCGTCTCGCAGCAGGATCAGCGCTCGCAGATCCAGAACAAGGCAAAGGCGATGGAGGTGCTCCGTTCGCGCATACTCGACCATCGCCTCTCGCAGATCCAGGCCGATCGCGCCCGCATGCGCAAGACGCAGGTAGGGACGGGCGACCGCTCGGCCAAGATCCGTACGTACAATTTCCCCCAGAGCCGCGTCACCGACCACCGGATCAACCTCACGTTGCACGACATCTCGCGCGTGATCGATGGCGACATCGCCAAGCTGGTCGACGCGCTGCGGGTCGCCGACACCGAGGAGAAGCTCTCCGGCGACGCGCCTGGCGAGTGACGTGACGGGCGTGGCCACCGGCGACGCCACTGCGACGACGGTCGCGCAGGTCGTAAGCGAGGGAGCGCGCGCGCTCCTGCCGCAGCTCACGCGCGAGACCACCCCTCGTGAACATCTGCGAGCCGACGACGCGTCGCCCTCCTCGCTCCAATCGCTCGAAGATCCGGAAGGGCGCGATTCGCGTCGCTCGCCCGAGTCGCTCGAAGATCTGGCACGGCGCGAGGCACGCGAGATCGTCGCCGCGGTCATGCGGCAGCCGCGATTCTGGCCCTCGATCGCTGGCGACACGCCGCTCGGCGCCGATGCGCGCGCCACGATCGAGAGCGCAATAGCGAGACGCGCGCGTGGAGCGCCGCTCGCCTACGCCGTGCGCTCCGCGCCGTTCCGGCATCTCACCCTCTACGTCGACGAGCGCGTCCTGATTCCGCGCCCTGAGACCGAGTATCTCGTCGACCGCATCATGGCGTTCGGCGCCGATCGATTGCGAGGCGTCGCGGTCGACGTGGGAACGGGTTCGGGCGCGATCGCCCTCGCCCTGGCCGCCGAGGGACACTTCTCGCGTGTCGTCGCAACCGACGTGTCGCATGACGCGCTTGCGGTCGCGAGGCGCAACGCGGAGGAATGCGCCGCGTCGCTCCGCGCCCCAGTGGAGCTTCGCGAAGGGGACGCGCTCGCGCCGCTCGACGATCTCGCCGGAAGCGTCGAACTCCTTGTCTCCAACCCGCCGTATATTGCATTCGACGAACTCGCCGCACTCCCGCGTGGCGTGCGCGATTGGGAGCCTGCGCTCGCACTAAGCTGCGCCGACGACGGCATGGCGGTGACGCGCGCGATCGTGAACGATGCCGGGCGCCTCCTGCGCCCCGGAGGAATCCTGGCCTTCGAGGTGGATGTGCGACGCGCACGGCGCGTGGCGCATCTGGTCCGCGAAGCCGGAACGTACGAGGGAGTCGAGGTTCTCCTCGATCTCACGGGGCGTGAGCGCTACGTGCTCGCGCGCCGACGCGGGACTAACTGAAGCATGCGGGGCAGAAACGCCGCGCGCGCGGATCGCCGCGCGCGCTCCCTGTCCGGTCACACTCCTCGGTGCACCACGGCGCGCCGCCCCTCTCACCACGGAACCTGACGATGATTGATGCCAAGGCGAAGGAACTCGGCCGCATGCTCGGCCAGAGCGATCAATACAAGGCGCTCAAGCGCGCCAACGACGGCCTCGGGGCCGACCAGGGTGCGGTGACCATGCTCCGCCGCATGGAGCAACTGCGTGGGGACGCGCAGCGCCTCATCGAGAGCGGGCAGGAGCCTACGCAGGAAATGGAGCAGGAGATGGACGACCTGCTCGGCAAGGTGCAGGTGAGCCCCGCCTACCAGCAGGCGGTGGCCGCGCAGGAGAATTTCGACAAGCTCATGATGCAGGTGAACAACTGGATCGCCGAAGGGATCAAGGCCGGCGCCGCTTCACCGATCATCACGCTCTCCTGATCGTGGCACACGGCCAGTCGGCAGGCGCGCTGGTCGTGCTCGAAGGGGCGGAGGGCGTCGGCAAGACGACGCAGCTCCGTCACCTCGCGGCGCGCATGACGCACGCCGGAGTCGCCCACTGCACCGTCCGCGAACCAGGGGGGACCACGGTCGGCGATGAGATCCGGCGGCTCCTCCTCGACCCCAATGGCGCGATCGTACCGCGCGCCGAGGCGCTTCTGTTCATGGCGTCCCGCGCGCAGCTCATCGACACTGTGGTACGTCCTGCCATCGCAAAGGGGCAATTCGTCCTCGCCGATCGCTTCTTTCTGGCGACCTATGCCTATCAGATCGAGGGACGAGGGCTGGACGCGGCCGGCGTGCAGGGGGCCAATGCGTTCGCCACGGCAGGACTCACACCGGGCGTGACGCTTCTCCTCGATCTCCCTACCGACGAAGGGATGACGCGCATTGCCGCTCGCGGCGAACCCGACCGCATGGAGCGCTCGGGTGCCGACTTCCATGCGCGCGTTGCGGCTGCCTTTCGTACATTTGCAGGAGCCGACTGGCAGCGCGCGCATCCTGAATGCGGACCTATCGTAGCCGTCGACGCGCGCGGCTCGGAGGATGCCGTCGCCGATCGCATCTGGATGCAGCTTTCTTCGCGCTGGCCTGAAACGTTTCGTCCCGTTTCCGAGTCTCACCACTAGCGAAATGTCGATGCGTTCGAGGCTGCTGGTCGTGATGACGGTCCTGGGGAGTTCCCTCCTGTTTGGCGGGTGGCTCCTGAGCCGCGGCATGCAGCGGCCGGCGCAGCCCAACGGCGAGCGCCTCTTCGACGAGGTGGTCACGCACGTCCGTCGCTACTACGTCGACTCGATCCCCCAGCCTGAGCTCTTCGAGAAGGCGATGACGGGGATGCTCGACGAGCTCGGTGACCCGCACACGCTGTATCTCAATCCGGTGCGTCTCAAGCGCCTCAACGAGACCACCAGCGGCAACTACACGGGATTGGGGATTCAGGTCGACGTGCGCGACGGGCTCCCGACGGTCCTCGCTTCGCTCCCCGGCGGCCCTGCCGAGCATGCCGGTTTGCAGAGCGGCGACCGCATGGTCGAAATCGGCGGAAAGCCGACGCGCGGGCTCACCGTCGACGAGGTACGTGCGCTCCTGCGCGGTGAGGCGGGTTCGACGCTGGTGGCGATGATCGAGCGCCCCGGTGTGTCGACCCCGTTCCAGGTACGCGTCACGCGCGGAGAAATTCACCGGCGCGCCGTGCGACGGAGCGCGCTCCTCGCCGACGGCGTCGGCTACATCGACGTGAAGGTCTTTTCCGACTCGACACAGCTCGAGGTCTCGCGCACGATCGACTCACTGACCGCTGCCGGGATGACGTCGCTGATTCTCGACCTGCGCGGCAATCTGGGTGGACTGCTGTCGCAGGGAGTCGGCGTCGCCGATCTCTTCCTCGATCGCGGTGCCGAAATCGTCGCGATCAAGGGGCGCATGCCCGAGGCGAACGCCACGCTCAGCGATCAGGCCCCGCAGCGCTGGCCCAAGCTCCCGATCGTCGTGCTGGTCGATGACGGGAGTGCGAGCGCGTCGGAGATCGTCGCCGGCGCGCTGCAGGACCACGACCGGGCATTGGTCGTCGGGCGCACGACGTACGGCAAGGGGAGCGCACAGTCGGTCTATCCCACGGCGTCGGGGGGTGCGCTCAAACTCACGACAGCGAAATGGTTCACCCCGTCGGGGCGTTCGATCGACCGGCGCGCGCGCCAGCGTCGCGGCGCACCGGCCGACAGCGAAACGGCGCACCCGCGCTCTCGCGCATTCAAGACCGACGGCGGTCGCACGATCGAGGGGGGCGGAGGTATCGTTCCCGATGTCGTCGCCGGCGACACGGCGCAGTCGCCGCAGGAGCTGGCGCTGGCGCGCGCGCTGGACAAGAAGATCCCGGAGTTCCGCGACGCGCTCACCAACTACGCGATCCGGGTCAAGGCGACGGCCCCGCCGCCCTCGCCCGATTTTGCCGTCACACAGGCGATGCGCGACGGCTTGTGGCGTGTGATGAACGAGCGAGGGCTGATCTTCGACCGTTCGATCTATGACGCTGCCACGCCGATCATCGATCATCTCCTCGAACGCGAGGTCACACGCTTCGCCTTCGGCGCCGCCGCCGAGGCGCGTCGAGCGATCGACGATGACGAGGTGATCCGGGTGGCACAGTCGCTTCTTGCCGGCTCGCATTCGCCGCATGACGTCCTCGAGCGCGGCGCAGCCTACCGCACCGCCGCGACGCCGTAACCCGCTTCGGCCTAACGCGACCCATCCGGACGCGACCGATCCGCACGCGACACGCGAGGACGCAAAACGCGAGGACGCAAAACGCGCAGCGCCGAATTGGCGCTGCGCGTGCTTTTTCTGCGGGGGGAGCCCCGTCGCACCGCTGCTGCGGGCGACGTCGTTTGTGCGCTACGGAAGCTCCGACTGGTCGACCACCTTCACGCCGCGCGGCGTCTTGAACCTGAAGCTCGACTCCGGCACCGCGGCGTTTGTCGTGAACTCGCGGATGGTCACCAGTCGCACCACGCCGTTGGGTTCCTCGGCCTCGAACTGGCGCAACGTTCCGTCCGCGGCGTCGATCCACACCTTGGCGCGCGTAAAGCTCGCGTCCTTGGTCTTGGGGAGGAGCGTGACGGCGCGCGTGGCGTGCCCGCCGATCGTCGCTGCGCCGGCGTCGCTCACGGTGTAGCGCGTGCGCGGGTTGGTGAAGAAGGCGCCGATCAGGTCGATCGAGCCGCTCATGTCCGACGAGAGCGGGGCGCGAATTACCTGTCCGGGGGTCGAGCTGGGAAGGTAGATCCAGACGTACTTCCCGTCGGAGACGATCTCGTCGCCCTTGGGATCGTCGAAGCGGAAGGCGAAGCGATCCGGGCGCGCCTGCTCGAAGGCACCGCGCGACTGCAACTTGGAGCCGGTGAGCGGGTTGGTCACCACCTGATCGAACGTCGCGCGCGCGGTGCGCACCTTGGCGTAGGCGGCGACGGCGCGATCGATCGCCGCGCCACCGGCGTCCTGCGCCTGCAACGCGGGCGATGTGACGGGCGACACAAACAGTGAAATGGCGAACGTCGCGATGCTCGCGACGCGCCAGGTATGACTACGGAGATATGTCGACATGTTGCCTCGTGCGTAGGGGAAAGCGGAGGGCGGTGACCCACGCCCTCCCATCCTCTTACCTGCCAGCGATTGCGTCCGTTCCCGCGGGTGTGGTGCTCGTTGGACCGCCCGGCGTGGCGATCTTGCGTCCGATGGCGGCGGCAATCGCCTTGGCCTCGGCCATCAACCGGGCGAACTGTTCGGGATAGAGGCTCTGCGCCCCGTCCGACTTGGCGCGATCGGGGTTGGGGTGCATCTCGACGATGATCCCGTCGGCGCCGGCGGCAATCGCGGCGCGCGTCATGGCGAGGACCATGTCGCGACGTCCGGTGCCGTGACTCGGATCGGCGACGATCGGGAGGTGCGAGACCTTCTGCACGATCGGGATCGCGTTCAGGTCGAACATGTTGCGCGCCGCCGTGTCGAACGATCGCAAGCCGCGCTCGCAGAGGATGACCTCCGCGTTTCCCTCGGCCAGGATGTACTCGGCGCTTAGGAGTAGGTCGGTGATCGTCGCAGCCATCCCGCGCTTGAGGAGGATCGGCTTGCCGATGCGCCCAACTGCCTTGAGCAGGGAATAGTTCTGCATGTTGCGCGCGCCGATCTGGATGCAGTCGGCGTACTCGGCGACCAGCTCGGCCCCGGCCTCGTCCATCGCCTCGGTCACGATCGGGAGTCCCGTCTCCGCGCGTGCGAGTGCAAGGAACTCGAGCCCCTGCTTGCCGAGCCCCTGGAAGGAGTACGGTGAGCTGCGCGGCTTGAAGGCGCCACCGCGAAGCGCGGTGCCGCCAGCTGCACGTACGGCACGCGCTGCCGCCAGGATCTGCTCCTCCGACTCGACCGAGCAAGGGCCGGCGATGATGACGATCGCTTTGCCACCGAATTCCACGCCGGGGGCGAGGCGCACGACGGTGTTCTGGGCGCGCCATTCGCGCGAGACCTGCTTGTACGGCTTGGAGACGTGAATGACCTGTGCGACGCCGGAGAGCCCCACGACGTTGGTGTCGTCGACGCGTCCATCGTTCCCCACCACGCCGATCGCGGTGCGCTGCTCCCCGGGCATGGGAACGGCCTGGAACCCCATGTCGGCGATCACGCGGCAGACCGCGTCGATGTCGCCGGAGGTGGCGGTCGAGTGCATGACGACGAGCATTACATCTCCTGGAGATCGTGCGACCAACCGTCGAATGCGCGAAGCGCGCGTCCGTCGAACCCTTCGCCCACCTCGCCCTCAATGTCGACCGACTCTACCGGCGGGTAGAAGTGCGTGAGCGCGAGCAGGGCGGGGCGGGCAATCCCGGCGATCGCCCCGCACTGGCGAGGCGTGAGGTGCGTGGGGATCGCCAGCGCGTCGGGGAGCGAGCACTCGAGGAGCAACACGTCGCTCCCTGTCGCCCATTCGGCGAACCCCGTGTCGAACCCGGTATCCCCGGAGCACACCACCCGTCGCCCCCCTCCCGTTGCGGAATATGCCACACTCTCCGCGGTGTGCGGAACCTTGGCCGCCTCCAGCGTCAGCTCTCCCGACAGCTGCATCGGCTCGCCCGGCGTCACCTCGCGCACCACCATGTCGACCGCCGAGGCGAGTCCAGCCCCGAAGGCGAGCGCGAGCCGCTCGAGGAGCGCGCGCGTTCCCTCTGGGCCAATGATCTCGATCGGTGTCGCACGCGGCGGGAGCATCCCGTAGCGCCACGCGTAGAGGAGGTTGGCGACGTCGTTGGTATGGTCGGCGTGAAAGTGCGTGAGCGCGAGATGGGTGATCGTACGCCAGTCGATCCCCAACTGCGCCATGCGAAACACCGCGCCGCTCCCGCAGTCGATCAGCAATCGCACGTCGCCATGCGTCACCAGTGTCGCGCTCTGGACGCGGTCGGGTGCGGGGGCGGCGGTGCCGGTGCCGATTGTCTGGATGCGCACGGACGTGGGGAAGGGCGCGGGACGGGGGACGGGAGACGGGAGTGCACCCGGCGCGCGTGCGCGCGCCGGGTGCGATCGTCGCGATTCGAAGTTCGTTAGGCCGGCGCGGCGGCGACTTCGGTGTCCGAGCCTTCGGGCTCGGCGCTGGCCTCGTTGTCGGCCGGAGAATCGTCCACCGTCCGCCCCCCCATGCGCACGCTCACGAGCGACGAGACGCCGGGCTCCTGCATCGTCACGCCGTAGACGGCGTCGGCGGCCTCCGTCGTCGTGCGCGGGTTGTGCGTGATCACGATGAACTGGGTCTTCCCCTTGAACTGGTTCAGCATGCGCACGTAGCGCCCGATGTTCGCGTCGTCGAGCGGCGCGTCGACTTCGTCGAGGAGGCAGAACGGGGAGGGCTTCGTGAGGAAGATGCCAAACAGCAGGGAGAGGGCGACCAGCGCCCGCTCGCCGCTCGACAGGAGGTGAATGCGCTGCGTCCGCTTTCCGCGCGGGCTGGCGTGCACCTCGATGTCGCAGTCCAGCGGCATCTCCGGGTTCTCCAGGCGCAGGTCGCACTCACCACCGCCGAACAGCGTCATGAAGATCTGGCGGAAGTTCTCGCGCACCTGCACGAACGTGGCCATGAACAGCTCGCGGGCCGTCGCGTCGATCTCGCGAATCGCCAGCTGCAACTTGTTCTTGGCCTCGCTCAGGTCGTTGCGCTGCCCGGTGATGAAGTCGAGGCGCTTCACTTCCTCCTCGTGTTCTTCGACCGCGAGCGGATTCACCGGCCCGAGCTTCTCCAGCTCGTTGCGGAGCTGCTCGGCTTCGGCGCGCAGGATTTCGTCCTCCACGTCGAGCGCCTCGAAGCTGGCCATCAGGTCTTCGAGCGGGCGGCGCCACTCGGTCTCGAGACGTTCGCGGATCGCGGCACGGCGCCCACTCAGCTCGGTGAATCGCAGCTCGGCGTGGTGCAGCGCCGATTCGTGCTCGTGCGACTCGCGCCGAGCGGCATCGAGCGCCTGGTCGGCCGCGGTGAGCGCAGCGTCCGCGTCACGGACCTTCTGCTCGGCGTCGGCCAGTCGCGCGTCCGCGTCGTTGAGCGTCGCCACGCGCGCCGCGAGGTCGGCCTGCCACGCCGCCATCTGCTCGGCGAGCGAGCGATCGGAGTCGGCGAGCGTCGACAGCTCCGTCTCCAGCGACTGCAGCCGCTGCGCCGCCGTGTCGTGCTCGGCCTCGAGGCGATGCAAACGATCGGTGGCCACCTGCAGGCGCGCCTGCGCCTGGGCGAGCGTGACTTGTCCGTTCGCGCGCTGCTCGCGCGCTCCTTCGAGAGCGCGTTCGGCTTCGAGGGCCTGCGTGCGCAAGGTGTCGGCGTCCGCACCGTGCGTCTCGATCTCCACCTGCACTTCGGCGGCCCGCACCTCCAGGTTGGCGAGGCGCGCGGCGAGTTCTTCATGCCGGTCGCTCAGGCGTCGCGCGAGTCCGTCGGCGTTCTCCAGTTCGCGCGCCGCACGCAGGCGGCGACGCTCGAGCTCCGCACGCTGGTCGTTGGCGCGGCGATCTTCGGCTGTCGCGAGGTTGGCTCCCTCGGTTGCAGCTGCGACAGCGGCATCGTTCTCGGCGAGGCCGCGGCGCGCCGCCTCGGCCGCTGCTGCCGCGAGTTGGCGTGCCTCGGTCGCCGCCAGCAGGTCGGCGCGGAGCGACGAGAGCTCGGCACGACGGCGCAGCGGCCCGGGGCCGGCGGTGGTGCCGGGGAGCCAGACGGCGCCGCGCGCGTCGACGAATCCGCTCCCGTCGTCGAGCGAGCGCACGCGCTCGAGGAGGTTGTGGATCCACGATGCGGCCGGCGCGGCCGCCTCCACTTGCGGGAGCAGGTCGCCCGAATCGCCGTCCTGCGAGGGCGGGGCGGAGTCGAGGGGAAGGAGGAGGAGCGGGCCGGGGTTCACCTGGGCGTGCCAGCTGCGCACCGCCGCGGCGACCTGCTGGTCGCGCACGACGACCGCATGCACCGTCATCCCGAGGAAGCGCTCGACGAGCACCGCAGAGGCAGCGGTCGTCGTGAGGAAGTCGGAGATCGGGCCGAGGATCGCGCCCTCGCCAAAGCGCTCGCGCTCGCGCAACAAACGCGCGGCAGCGGGGGCGAGCCCCACGCGCTCGCGCTCGAGTCCCTCGAGCGCGTTGACCTTCCCTTCGAGTGCGGTCAGCGTGTCCTCGGTGCGCCCAAGCTCGGCGCGCGCCTGTGCGTCCTGCTCGCGCGCGGCCCGCGCCATCGTGCGCGCCTCCTCGAGCGCCGCGACGGCGTTGGCGACGTTGACCTTTGCCAGCTCGATCGCCTCGTCGGCGCCAGCAATCTCGCGTTGGAGCGCGTTCGCGGCGTCGACGAGCTGCTGCCGTTCCACCTCGAGCGCGGCGGCTCGCTGTTCGAGCTCGACGGACTCGCGCTGCGCGCTCTCGCGATCGAGATCGATGCGGCGCTGCTGCTCGCGCATCTCTCGCGCGGCGCGTTCGGCCGCTTCCACCGCGGCGCGCGCCGCCCCTACTGCCTGACGAGCATCGTCTTCCTCATGCGCGTGGACCGACAGTTCCTCGGTACGCGCGCCGACCTCGGTCTCGAGCGTCTGGAGTTCCTCGGTCGCGCGGGCGCGATCGGCCTGCAGTCGCTCGCCGAACGCCTCGCCTTCGCGCTGCTCGACCTCGGCGCGTTGCCGCCGCTCGAGCGCGTTGCGCTGGCGCTCCTCGGCGACGGCGATCTCGGACCGGAGTTCCTGCACGCTCTGCCGTTGCAGGAGCGCGAGGCGAGCGAGCTCACTGCGATGCGCTTCGGCCGTCGTGCGTCCCTCCTGCGCCGATTGGCGCGCCGCTTCGGCGTCGGTCACCCGCGTCTGGTCGCCGGGCGAATATTCGCGCAGCGTGACCAGCTTCTCCTCCAGCTGCAACAGCTCCTCGCGCCACGCCGCCATCTCGCGCGATGCCACCGTCAGCTCCACCGAGTAGCGGCGTGCGGTGAGTTCGGCGTGACGCTCCGAACGCTTGCGCTGCCGCGCGAGCGAACGCACCTGGCTCTGGACTTCGGAGATGAGGTCGTCGAGGCGCGAGAGGTCGACCGTGGTCTCCTCGAGACGGCGCTCGGTGCTCCGCCGGCGATCGCGATACAAACCGACGCCTGCCGCTTCTTCGAACAGCTCGCGCCGGTCGTCGGGGCGATCCGACAGGAGCGCGTCGATCATCTTCGACTCGATGACGATCCCCGAATCGGCGCCCAGTCCGGTGCCGCGCAGCATGTCGTGGATGTCGCGCAGCCGGCACGACGTCCCATTCAGCAAATAGTCGCTCTCCCCCGAACGCGACAGGCGGCGCGTGATCACCACCTCCTTGAACGCGATCGGGAGTCCGCCGTCTTCGTTGTCGAAGAAGAGCGAGACCTCCGCCACGTTCACCGCCCGGCGCGCCGACGAGCCCTGGAAGATGACCTCCTCCATCTTGGCGCCGCGCAGCATGCGCGCACGCTGCTCGCCGAGCACCCACCGCACCGCGTCCGACACGTTCGACTTGCCGCAGCCGTTCGGCCCGACGATGGCGGTGACGCCCGTATCGAACGTCATCGTCGTCTGATCGGCGAACGACTTGAAGCCCTGCATGTGAAGCTTGGAGAGACGCACCTTATGGAGTACTCCCGGCCCTCGTCACGAGGACCGACTGAATGTTCAGGCTGTCGAGTTGCTGCTTGAGCAACTGTGCATCGTCCTGCGTCGGAAAGGCGCCCGCATACACGCGCCACATCTGTGTCGAGTCGAGCAGGACATACGCCGGAATTCCGCGCCCCCGGTACGCCGAGACACGCACCTGGGCGATGGCATCGGACGACGCGGAATCCAGCAAGAGCGCGAACGGTGTACGGGCGATCGACCCTCCGCCAGTGGGGAGGCGTCCCGCGCCACGCAGGCGTCCAAGATACGCGGTCGCCGCGGCGCTGTCGGGAAATGCACCCGCCACCAGCCGATACCAGTGATCGCTTTCCGGCCCGCGCGACACAATGGAAAATGTTGCCGCCGGAAGCGAATCCTCCGCCGGAGAGAGGTAGCGGAGCGCGTCCTCGTTCGAGTTGGTGAAGAGGAGTTCCACGCTGTACGCCGCATCGCTGCGAATCGGGGCGATCTCGGGGGAGAGCGGCGGAGGGACAGGGGGGAGCGCCCCCGTGGGCGTTCCACTCTCGGGCCCCATCCCCAGGAGCGGGCGCCATTGCGGAGCGGTGATCACAGCCAGGAGCGCAACCACCGCCACGCCACCGGCGATCATCGGCCAGCGCGAGGGGCGCTGATGCACGATCCTCGGACGCGCACTCCCGGTCGGAGTATTCGGCGTTCGCAGCGTCGACGCGGCGCGCACCTCGCCGAGCACGGTCACGAAGGGAGTGGGAGCCACCGCCTCACCCACCAGCATCACCCCGTCGAGGTGCGAGACCATCTCGCGCATCCCGGGGACCATCGACGGCGCGGCGATGAGCACGAGGGCATCGGCACGGCGCACCTGGTCCACGACGACCTCCCACCAGCGGTCGGTGAGGATCGCTTCGTTGAGCGGCGACTCCGCGCCGCCAGAGACGAGATAGAGGTTCGGAACTCCGTCCAGCGGCTGCGCCGTCTTTCCGAGAGAGACGCCGAAGTTGACCATGTCGCTCACGCCGAGTGGCTCATCCTCGCCTCCCGCTACGGCCTGACCGAGACGGTGCTCCGCGCCGAGCAGGTCGAAGACGAAGACACGTCGCGCGCGCGCGTGACTGCGGGCGATGCCGAGCGTGACGGCGCCGGTGGCGTCTGGATCATCGCCCAGTACCGCCACCGCCCTCGCCGAGCCCACCGACGCGCTCACGCGCCCGCCGGCGGCCTCCCACATCGCCTCGTAGTCGCGTACGTCGAGGTCGGTCAGGGGACCCCCTCGTAGACCCAGTAGTTGTGCTTCGACGCGCGCCCCATGCGCTCGGCGTCGGCTTTCGAGTTGTAGGGACCGAAGACGACACGATAGACCGTCGTCCCGGCAGTTTCGCCCTTCACCACCCGCGGGCGCTGCCCCTCGACGGTTATCCCGTCGGCGATCTCGCGCGCGCGATCCTCGGTGAGCACCGCCGCGAACGACACGGTCCAGGAGTCGCGCGAGGGCGCTGCAGCCGGCGGTGTCGGAAGCACCGGCGCCGGCTCAGCGGAGGACGTATCGGTCGGTGTCGGCGTCCGCACCGGAATTCGCGTGATCGAATCCGCAGGCGTGCGACGGTCTCCTTCGTCCCCAAGCGAGAACGACACGGGGACGTCGACGCCTTCGGCGCGCGGACGCAGTCCGTTCCACAGCGTGAAGAACCAGAGATCCTTCGCGCCGTCCTTCATCGTGCGCGAGACCTTTCCGTCGGTAGCGTCGACGAAGGCGACATCGCTGCCGCGCACCGTGGCGATCTTCCCATCGACCGCCACCGCGGGGAGATCGGAGCGCCACCCAGTCTCGACCGTCCCCACGAGCTCGTCGGTGCCGATCGCCACGACCCATGCCGAGTCTCCTTCGGCGGGGCGCGCGAGGAGGTAGCGCCCCATCGGGTCCATGCGGAACTCGGTAACGAGTCCGGGGAGCTTCACCGATCCACCCATCTCCTCGGCGTACCGATCCATGACCTGCAGCCGCGGCCCTCCCTTGTTCGCCACGAAGATCCGGTCGCCGCTCGGCGTTGGGGCGATCGCGAGGATGTCGTCGCGCGCCGAAACCTTGGCGATTCCGTCGAGCGTGTGCGATTGGACGCCGAGCAGGTCGTCCTTTACGCCGAGATACAGGCGGTCGCCGAGCGGTGTGGCAACGGCGCGATCGGGGCGAGGCACTTCGACGGAGTCGTCGATCGCGTCGCTCGGCGGGCGCAAGCGAAGGAGAAGGCTCTCCTCACCACGATCGACCAGGGCGACGAGCGTTCCGTCGGCGAGCGGGAAGAGACGGCGAACCTTGCCTGACGTCTTGAACTTCCAGTCGCCCGTTGGCGTGAGACGTACGATCGAGCTCGACGAATCGACGCCGTAGATCGACCAGTCGTCGGCCGAGGTGATGGAGACGAGTCGGCTGTTGCCCCCGGTGCGGATGGAGCCGAGTCGCAGGTCGATCCACCCCGATCCCTTCTCACCGCTCACATACGAGAGCACGCCGTTCTCGGCGTCGAACGAGAGGAGGCGGTCGATCGGCGGAGTCGATTCCTGCGACCGCCAGATCAGCGAGTCGAGGTTGGGATACCGGAACGCATGCACGACCCCGCCATCGCGCGGAATGCGGATGACGATCGGATCGGGGCCAGACGAAGGGAGGGCGCTCCCCGCTCCAGACGCCATGTCGCGATCCCCGCGACCACAGGCGCACACCGTGAGCAGAAGCGCCGCGAAAAAACGCGTTCGCACCGATGCAAAGTAGGAGTTTGAGACGGGAGACGGGAGATACAACGGACGTGAGACGTGAGACGGGGGACGGGAGGAACTACGGACGGGAGACGGGAGTCTGCAGAATGACACTGTGCACGCGATGCTCGCGCGCGAGGCGTGACGTGTCTCACCTTTGCGTGGAGTACGTTGCGATGCGCACAACGCCGCAAACGCAAACGGGCGCCGCATCGCGGCGCCCGTTTGCACTCCCGTCCCCCGTCCCCCGTCTCCCGTCCGCAGTTAAAAACTCTGCCCCAGCGTCCACTGCCAATACCCCTTGCGGCCGGGGCGATCGAGCGGGATGGCGTAGTCCCACCGCAGGAGCGCGAAGCCGAAGAGGTTGAGACGAATGCCGGCGCCGTAGCTGCGCAACGGATAGCGCTCGATCGCCTGGTTGTAGTCCGCGGGCTTCTTGAGCGACACCGACTGCCCCGCCTTCCACGCCATGCCGATGTCGTAGAAGAACAGGCCGTCGACCGGTGGCAGCGAGATGGGCAGGAGTCCGAGATCGAAGCGGCGCACGAGCGGGAAACGCAATTCCGCGTTAGCGAAGGCGACACGAGACCCGAGGAGCTCGGTCGCCGAGCACGCCGTGTTGTCGTTGATCGCGCCGCCGCAGTACTGGGAGAGGTACTGCTCGCGATCGTACCCGCGCACGAAGTCGGCGCGCGCGATGTACTTCTCCGACACCACCCCTTCGTCCTTCCCGATCGCCAGGCTCGACTGGCCGCGGAAGGCGAAGGTGAGGAAGTTGAACAGGATCGGGACATAGCGGCGGTAGTCGCCGGAATACTCCATCCAGTTCAACCCGCCGACATTCGGTTCGACCTGGAAGCGATAGCGTCGCCCCGAGATCGCCCCGGTGTATCCGAACAACGTGTTGTCCGAGACGTACGCGACGTACGGCGACACGTAGTTGTAGCTCTTGTAGTTGATGACCGAATCGGTCTGGAAACCGGTGGCATAGCCGAGCGTGTAGTCGATGCCCTGCGTGTAGAAGGCGACCGACCGGGCGACGTTGTTCGCGTTGATCCCGTACTCGAAGCGCGTGAACCGGTTGCTCGGCCGCAGCGCGATGGCGAACGCCTGGCGGAAGATCAGGCGCGAGAGTGCAATCGACTGCAGCGTGCGGAAGGTGCCATCGCCCAGCGGCGTCTCGCTGTAGCCGCTGAGATAGAAGTACGGCGTCTGCGCCACGCCCGTGGTGTACTGCAGGCGGCTGGCAAGGTTGGTGTAGGCTCCGTAGAAGTACGCTTCACTCAGCCGCCCATTCACCTGGCCCGCAAGGGCGAGGCGGTTGTTGCCGAGCATGTCGCCCAGCACGATCGCTGTCCCGCCGAAGATTCCGCGCCCGTAGTTGTCCTGCGCGTAGCCGATACTGGGGCGCGAGATGTACTCGGGCTGCAATCCCGGCTTGTACGCGTACGTGCGGAACTTGGTGGTGTCGGGAAGCGCCAGGCTCGCGCTGTCGAGAATTTGGGCGACCGAGATCGGCGCGTTCCCCGACCGCTCCGACGAGGACGGCACGTCGGCCGAGGCGCGGATCCCGGTGGTGGAGCGATAGAGCGAGACCTGGCGCTCGTTCGCCTTGGCGGAGTCGGCGGCGCGCGACGCGGTTTCGATCGCGCGCAGCATCTCGGCGGCATTTGCGTCCTGTGCGGCGCGACGCGTGGAGTCGGCGGCCACGTTCGACGCCGAAGGCGCTGCACCGGCTAGCGTCGTCGTGGGCATCGGCGCGCGATACTGCTTCCCCTTGAGGTGCCGCGGGTTGGCCACCGACCATACGGTGTAGTCGCCCTTCTCGTAGTACGTGAAGGCCATACGGTCGGCGCCACGCGCCCACGTGATCGCCGGCGAGTACTCGGTGATTGCCGAGACCGCACCGACGACGTTCGTGAGCTGGTAGTGCTCCTTCGCCTCGAAGTCGTAGAGGAAGACGTTCTGGATTCCGGTGCGATCCGAGATGAAGGCGACGCTCTTGCCGTCGGGGGCCCACATCGGGTTCAGGTTCAACCCGTCCTGGTTAGGCAGGAGATCGATGCGCGACGTCGCGAGGTCGAGCGTCGCGATCTTCCACGGCTCGAACTTGAGGAGGTCGAGATCGGCCTCCGACGAACGATCGGTCGCGAAGACGATCGTCTTCCCATCGGGCGACCACTGCGGCTGCATCTCGGCGAACTTGTCGTTCGTCAGTTGGCGCAGTTTCCCCGTGGCGAGATCGACGATGAAGAGGTCGTTGATCCCGTCGTTGTACCCCTGGAAGACGATCTCCTTGCCGTCCGGGCTGAACGATGGCGACATCACCACGTCGAGCGGGAAGTGGTCGTACGTCTTCGAGATCTTCTTCCGCCGCATGTCCATCAGGTACAGCACGTCCTTGCCGTCCTTCTGCGCCGTGAAGGCAAGCGTGCGCCCGTCGGGGGAGAAGGCGCTCTGCGAGTAGAGGAGACGCAACTCCTCGAAGTCCGGGTTGAGCACCGACTTCACCAGGCGCTTGATGCGCTTGCCGGTCTCGCCATCGCCGAGCCAGAGGTCCGGGAAGACTTCGCCGCGCAGGAACGACCCCTGCGAGATGAAGGCGATGAACTTTCCGTCGTTGGAGAAGGCCGGGGCGATGAAGAGCTGCGAGAAGCCGCCGGACTTGCGGCTGTTGAGCAGCGGCTCGGCGAACTTGCGCGCGCGATCGAGGTTGGCGATCTGCGGGAGGTGCTTCACCTGCATAGCCTCGCGCCACTCGTCGCTCAGCTCCTCGAGCGACAGCCCGAGCTCGCGCTTGAACGCGCGCTCGATGCCAACGTTAGGCACCGCGTTCATGATCTCGCCGATCACGTCGTCGCCCCAGCGCTTCCCCACGTACTCCCACAGCGCCTCGCCGTAACGGTACGGGAAGAAGAGGTCGGGGCGGTTGGTCATCTGCTCGATCGTCGGGAGATTCCCGTTGAGCGAGGCGTCGCGCACCCACGACTGCGTGAGGATGTGGTTGGGGCCGAGCGAGAGGTACTCCGCCATCCCTTCCATGAACCAGAGCGGCGGTTGCACCTGCTGCAGCGTCTGCAGTCCGCCGCCGGCGCGGCCGCGGGCGAAGATGTCGTACTGGAAGGCGTGCACCAGCTCGTGCGTGAGCACGTGCTCGAAGCTCTTGAAGTCGCCGGTGAAGGGGAGGAGGACGCGATGCCGCAGCGCCTCCGTCACACCCCCTGTCCCTTCGCCCAGGTCACCCGTGACGTTGTTCTGTCCGAAATCCGTGCGCGAGCGGAAGAGGATGATCGGCTTCTTCTCGCGGAACTGGTGGTTCAGCA
>CAZWVG010000112.1:0-17257 GCA_964637355.1 uncultured Gemmatimonadaceae bacterium | reverse complement strand
CGGGAGGACGAGGATGTTGGCGTCGTTGTGGAGGCGCGCCAGCTCGGCGATCTCCGGCGCCCACGCGACGGCGGCGCGCACGTGCGGATGGCGGTTGGCGGCGTAAGACATCCCGAGACCAGTCCCGCAGAGGAGCACGCCGCGCTGGATCGTCCCATTCTCAATGCGCGAGGCGACCGCGTGTGCGTAGTCGGGATAATCGGTGGACGCCGCCGAGTCCGTCCCCATGTCCTGGACGTCGTAGCCTAACGCATTCAAGCGCTCGACTACTTTCTGCTTGAGGGTGAAGCCGGCGTGGTCCGAGCCGATGGCGATGCGTTGCATGAGATCTCAGAAGACGAGAAGACGAGAAGACGAGGGAAAGCTTCTCGTCGTCGATGTGAGGAAAGCTAGTCGCCTGCCCCCTTACGGCCGAAGGGGCGCCGCGCGATCCCCCGCGCCGGCGCCCCCTCGTCTTCTCGTCTTCTCGTCTTCTGACTTCTGACGTCCTAACTCTTACGTGGCCACTGGGGCCAGGTCCTCACCAGGCCGCCCACGGCTTGCAGGCGGCGTTCCGCCAGGCGGTCGGCGGCTTCGTAGGTCGGGATACCCTGTTCGCGGGCGATCTCGAAGACGCCGAGGGTGGTGTCGAAGATCTCGTCGGCCTTGCGGAGGGCGCGCTGGGAGGTCCAGCCGGCGAGTTCGCTGTAGACGTTGATCACGCCGCCGGCGTTGGCGACGAAGTCGGGGGCGTAGAGGATCCCTTTCTTTTCGAGCTCGCCGCCGTGCTTCTCGGCGAGGAGCAGCTGGTTGTTGGCGGCGCCGGCGATGATCTCGACGCGGAGGCGCGGGAGGGTATCGTCGTTGATGATGCCGCCGAGGGCGCAGGGGGCGAAGATGTCGGCGTCGACGCCATAGATCGCTTCGAGGTCGACGGCGCGGGCGGCGCATTCCTCGACAACACGCTTGACGCGGTTGGGGTCGATATCGGTGACGACGAGCTGAGCGCCGTGGGCGTGGAGTTCCTTCGAGAGATAGTAGCCGACGTTGCCGAGCCCCTGCACGGCGATCGTCTTCCCCTCGACCGACTCGGATCCCCAACGATGCTTTGCCGACGCCTGGATCGCGCGGAACACACCGCGCGCGGTCACCGGCGACGGGTCGCCCGACTTGTTGGCGAGACCGGCGACGTAGTCGGTCTCCATGTGGACGAAGTCCATGTCGGCGGTGCTGGTGCCGACGTCTTCGGCGGTGACGTAGCGCCCACCGAGCGACTCGACGAAACGCCCGTGAGCGCGGAAGATCATCTCCCGCTTGACGGTGCGATTGTCGCCGATGATGACGGCCTTGCCGCCACCGAGGTTGAGGCCAGCAACTGCATTCTTGTAGGTCATCCCGCGCGCGAGGCGCAGGGCATCGATGATCGCCTCGTCGTCGGAAGCGTACTGCCAGAAGCGCGTGCCGCCGAGGGCGGGGCCAAGCGTCGTATCGTGAATGGCGATGATGCCGCGGTAGCCGCTCGATTCGTCATGACAAATGACGAGCTGCTCGTGGCCCATGCCGGCGATTACGTCGAAGAGTTGCATTGGAGAAGCGGACGGGGGACGGGGGACGGGGGACGGGAGTGCCGCCGCGCATGGCGCGGTGGCGGGGGCGACTCGCTAGGAGCGAGCGTACAGTTCTCTTGCGATTACGATGCGTTGGATTTCTGACGTGCCTTCGTAGATCTCGGTCACCTTGGCGTCGCGGAAGAGACGCTCCACCGGGTAGTCCTTCACGTAGCCGTAGCCGCCGAAGATCTGGATCGCCTGCGTGGTGACCCACATGGCGGTTTCGCTCGCCATCAGCTTGCTCATCGAACCGAACTGCGTGATCGGGAGGCCGCGGTCCTTGGCCGACGCGGCGGCATAGAGGAGTGCGCGGGACGCGGCGACCTTCGTCGCCATGTCGGCGAGCTTGAACTGGATAGCCTGGAACTCCTTGATCGGCTTGTCGAACTGCTTGCGCTCGGCGGCGTAGTTCACCGCGTGCTCGAGGGCGGCGCGCGCGATCCCGATGGACTGCGCAGCGATGCCCAGGCGCCCGTTGTCGAGCGACTGCATCGCGTAGACGAAGCCCATCCCCTCCTGTCCCAGGAGATTCTCGGCAGGTACGCGCAAATCATCAAAAACGAGCTGCACGGTTTCCGACCCGCGGAGCCCCATCTTGTCCTCTTTCTTCCCCACCGAGAAGCCGGGCATGTCGGGAGTGACGATGAAGGTCGAGATCCCGCGGGCGCCCTTGCGGTCGCTGGGGGAGTCGGTGCGCGCCATGGCGAGAATGACGTCGGCGTGCCCACCGGCGCTCACCCAGGCCTTGGTGCCGTTGAGGACGTAATGATCCCCATCGCGCACCGCCTGTGTGCGCAGCGAGGCCGCATCGCTTCCGGCCTCGGGTTCGGAGAGAGCGAAGGCGCCTAACCATTCGCCGCGCGCCATCGGCTTGAGATAGCGCTCCTTCTGCGCCTCGTTGCCGTAGCGCAGGAGCATCTGGGTGGGGAGCGAGTTGTGCACGCTCATGAGGACCGCGATCGATGCATCGACGGCAGCGATCTCCTCGAGGGCGACGAGGTAGGTGCAGGTGTCGAGCCCGAGCCCATCGTACTCCTCGGGGATGAGCATGCCGAGGAAGCCTAACGCGCCCAGCTTGTCGGCGACGGAGCGATCGAAGAATGCCTCACGATCCCACCGGTCGCTGTGGGGCGCGAGCTCGGATTGGGCGAAGTCGCGCGCGGTCTGCTGGATGGCGCGCTGTTCTTCGGTGAGGGGGATGAGGGCCCAGGACATGGATGCTTGGAGTGGAGTAGACCGCCGGGGAAGAACTGCGTTTGGACGGGGGACGGGAGACGGGAGACGGGAGTGCGAGCGGCTTTGCCGCTCGCGGGGATGGGCGATGCGTTCAGCTGACGGCGAACGCCGCCGCGCCCCGCGCGGCGGCACTCCCGTCTCCCGTCCCCCGTCTCCCGTCCCTTCTACGCATACACGTGAAACCCGCGCCCGCTCTTCCTCCCCAGCCACCCCGCCGCCACGTACTTCCGCAGCAACGGACACGGGCGGTACTTGGGATCTCCAAGGCCGGAGTGCAGCACTTCGAGGATCGCGAGGCAGGTATCGAGGCCGATGAGGTCGGCCAGGGCGAGGGGGCCCATGGGGTGGTTCATGCCGAGCTTCATCACCGTGTCGATCGCCTCGGCGGTCCCCACGCCTTCCATCAAGGCGAAGACGGCCTCGTTGATCATGGGCAGCAGAATTCGATTGGCGACAAAGCCGGGAAAGTCGTTCACTTCCACCGGAGTCTTTCCGACGGCCTTCGCGAGGGCGAGGACGCGCTGGGTGGTCTCATCGCTCGTGGCGAGCCCGCGGATCACCTCCACGAGCTGCATCACCGGGACGGGATTCATGAAGTGCATCCCGATGACCTGCTCCGGACGTTTGGTACGGGCGGCGATGTCGGTGATGGAGATGGAGCTGGTGTTCGTCGCGAGGATGGCGCCGTCGGCTGCAAGTCGATCCATGTCGCCGAAGATGCGGTACTTGAGATCGACGTTCTCGGTCGCTGCCTCGACGACGAGGGCGGCACCGGCGATGTCGCCGACGTCGGTCGATGTGGTGAGGCGGCCGAGCGTCGCGTCCTTGGCGGCGGCGTCGAGCGTCCCCTTCTTCACCTGACGATCGAGGTTCTTCTCGATCGTGGCGCGCCCCTTGGCCAGGGCGTCGGCGGAGACGTCGATCATCCCGACATCATACCCACTCTGTGCGAAGACGTGGGCGATGCCGTTCCCCATCTGCCCCGCGCCAATCACGGCAATCCGTTCGGACATGTGCGTTCAGCTCCTTGGGCGCGATCCGCGCCGGAACAGGAAGTACGTGGCCAGCACCATCCCGGCGCCGGCGAAAAGTCCCGCTTCGGGGCCCCAGTTCCCCCCGGTCGCCCAGTCGGGCCCCGCATCGATGGTGCGGTAGTTCGGCGTCCCGAGCCCGAGCCCGCTCACCGCGGTGTGCATCACGCCCGCCATCACGAAATTCCAGGCGACGTGGGCGGCCCATGCGGCATAGAGGCTCCGCATCGCCACGACGATGGTGCCGAGGAAGATCCCGGCGAGCGTCACCAGCGCGATCGACTGCGCGGTGGCGCCGGCGTTCTCCAGGTGCAACAGTCCGAAGCCCACCGCGGTCGCGAGGATCGCGACGCGCGCACCAAAGCGCTCGCGCAGGAGGGCGAGCACGTAACCGCGCGTGAGCAGTTCTTCCCACAGCGCCGCCGGGACGAGGAGCAGGAGGGTGAGGAGCGCGGTGGTTCCGATGCTCCCCGCCGGCATCGACTCGACCTTGAGCCAACCGATCCCCAGCAGGAGGAGCGACGGGACGCCAACCGCCGCGGCACCGAGCAGGGCGCCACCAGCCACGGCACGCCATGAGAGGGAGTCGCGCCCGAGCGCGACGAAGCGCCACCCCTCCGGTTGCACCTGACGGAACGTCCACCAGTGCCCGACGAGGAGCCCGATGGAGAGCGTCAGCACGTAGGTCGGAAGGCGCACTCCCGTCAGGAGCTCGACACGGTAGGCAATCGGCGGGAGAATCACCCGGCTGGCGAGAAAGCCGACTGAACTCGCCAGGACAAACACGGCGAAGCGCCAGCCAGGGGAGATCTTTTCCGCGCTCCGCCCCCCTGCCCCGCCGGTCGGCGGCGCCGTGCGGGACTCGTCCGCCGCGGCAGGAGACATGGAGCGCCCGAGTATCGTCGCGCCCTAGGCGTCGCGGCTGACGGAGAGCGCGACCGCGTCGCCGCCACCGAGGCACAGCGTCGCGAGACCGCGCGACTTCCCGCGATCGATCATCGCGTGGAGGAGCGTCACGAGGACGCGCGCACCGCTCGCCCCGATCGGGTGCCCCAGCGCGATTGCGCCACCGTTCACGTTCACGCGCGACAGGTCGAAGCCGAGTCCGTCGGCATCGGCGAGCGACTGCGATGCGAACGCCTCGTTCGCCTCGATCAGGTCATAGTCTCCGATCGTCGTGCCGGTCTTCTTGAGGAGGTTGCCGACCGCAGTGATCGGCGCGAAGAAGAGGTCGCGTGGGTCGACCGCTCCGGTGCTGTAGGCGTCGATGCGGGCGAGGACCGTAAGGCCGTTCGCCTTCGCGAACGCTTCGGAGGTCACGACCAGCGCCGCGCCACCGTCGTTGAGCGACGAAGCGTTGCCGGCCGTGACCGTCAGGTCGTCGGCGCCGGCTTCGGGGAAGGCGGGGCGAAGCTTGGCGAGCGACTCGATGCTGGCATCCTTGCGCGGTCCTTCGTCAGCCGCAACGATCGTCGGTCCTTTGCGCCCGGGGATCTCGACCTTGACTATCTCGGCGTCAAAACGCCCGGCTTCCTGCGCCGCGACCGCCTTCTTGTGCGATTCGACCGAGAACGCATCCTGCCGCTCGCGCGAGACGTTCCCCTTCTTGGCCGTGTACTCGGCGTGGCTCCCCATGTGTACGCCGCAGGAGGCGCACCAGAGCCCGTCCTTGATCATCCCGTCGACCAGCGTCTGGTCGCCGATCTTCACGCCACCGCGGTAGTTGTAGAGGTAGTGCGGCGCGTTGGACATCGACTCCTGTCCGCCGGCAACGATCACCTGGTGATCGCCAGCCTTGATCGCCTGCGCCGCCAGCATCACCGACTTGAGCCCCGAGCCGCAGACCTTGTTGATGGTCACTGCGGAGACCGACGACGGGACGCCCGCCTTGAGCATCGCCTGTCGCGCCGGCGCCTGCCCAGTCCCGCCCTGCAGCACGTGCCCCATGATGACTTCATTGACCTGATCGCCGGGGACGCCGGAGCGCTCCAGCGCAGCACGAATGGCGATGGCGCCGAGTTCTGGGGCGCTGAGCGAGGCGAGGGCGCCGAGGTACTTGCCGATCGGCGTCCGCGCGGCGGAGACGATGACGGGGGTGCGCGATGTATCGGTCATGGAGGCGACGGCTTGGGACGGTCCCACCCGATTGGGGGGGAGACCTGAAAGCTAACCGCGGGTCCATTCGTGGAACAACGGATTCAGCGAGGGGATACGCTCGCTTGAACATCCGGCGACGACCCGCGGGGCGTGGGCTGATCGCGTATCCCGAACGCAGACGGGGGCTACCGACGATGCGGGTGAGGGGATGGGGTGGATTGGCGGTGCTATCGCTCGCCCTCGTGCGGGCGGGCGCGAACGCGGCGGCGCAGGACGCGCCCAAGTCGCCGCCAATTACGGCGACGGGAAGCGTTGAGATCTTCGTCGTCGCGGCTGACTCGGTGCGCCTTGCCGGCGCGCAGGTCATCCTTGAGTCGGCGAAGCGGATCGGCGCGGTCAGCGATGACAGTGGCTTTGCGCGCATGACCGATGTGGCGCCCGGCGCGCAGATGCTTCGGGTGCGAAGAATCGGCTACGACCCGCTGCAGGTATCCGTCGACGTCGAGGCGGGTCGGACCTCACGGCTGACCGTGCAACTCAGGGAGGCCGTACTCCTCGGGGTTCCGTCGAAGGCAGAGATCGAGAAGGCGGCCGCCGAAAACTCGGCGAATGGGCGCGTGGACAGCGTCGGGACACGCCGCGTTCCCCTCGACACGACCGAGCGATTGGGGTGGCAGGCGCTGGGGCGCGACGTTCTGCGCACGGCGCTCCTTCGGACGCGCGGCGATTCGACCATCGTCTTCTCGCCAGTCAGCGCGGGGATGGCGTTCGGCATGGTGCTCGCCGGAGCACGGGGAGGGACCGCCGCAGAGCTGTCGCACGCTTTGGGAACGGACAAGCTGTCCAGCGATGATGTTGGTCGACGCAACGCGCGGTACCTCGAGAACGTCCGCGCACGAAGCGACGTGACGCTCAACATTGCGAATGCCGCGTGGTGGAACCCTGGGTTCGAGGAAAGTCCCGCGTATCGCGCCCGGGTGCTCCGCGAGTACGGAGCGACGATCGAGCGGCGCGATCTCTCGACGCCGGAATTCGTCGATGCGCTGAACGACTGGGCGAAGGAGAAGACGAACGGGATGATCCCGAAGGTCCTCGGGCGCCCACTACCTGATACGGCGGTCTTCCTGCTGGCGAACGCGACATACTTCAACGGCAAGTGGCTGATCCCGTTCGACTCTTCGAACACGCGACGGCGCGACTTCATGCTTCGCAGTGGTGCGCGGCGCGCGGTGCCGATGATGGAGCGTGTGGCGCGGGTCTCGTACGTGGTCCGGCCGGGCTATCGCGTCGCGAGGTTGCCGTACCTCGCCGGTAAGGCGGCGATGTATCTCGTGCTCCCTGACTCCGGTGTCACCGTCGATCCGGCAGCGCTTCCGTTCATCGGAAGTCCGACCGCCGATTCCGTTGCTCACGCGCCGATGTCTGAGCTTCGCATCGTCGTGCCGCGATTCACCGGGTCGCACGAGGAGGACCTCGTCGAGACCATGCAATCGCTCGGCGTGCATTCGCTGTTCGACTGCGGCGTCGCCGACTTGCAAGCGATGTTGCGAGACAAGGGCACCCCGCTCTGCGTCGGCATGGCCAAACAGACCGCACGGATCGAGGTGACGGAGGAGGGGACGAAGGCAGCCGCCGTTACGCTCGTCGGAGGCATTACCACCACGGGTGCGCCACCACCACCTATTCCCTTCATCGTCAACCGCCCGTTCTTCTTCGTCGTGCGCGACGAGGTCAAGGGCGTCGACCTGTTCATCGGCTACGTCGCGAACCCCGAGGGTCGTTAGGCGCCGACTCGATTCGGCAGGTCAGCGGAGCCGAATCGAGATCCGGTGCGCCCCCCCGCCCCCTCGCATGCTCTCCCACCCGTAGTCCAACGCCACTCGATCGAGCATCACGCCGACGCCCCCTGTGATCGGCTGCTGTGCGTGCAGCTCCGGCGCACGAACGCCGGCGCGCAACGCGAACGACACGCCCTCGATCGGGACATAACTCAGTTCACCGCCCCCCGACCCAACGAAGCGTCCGTCACGTCGCACCGCGAGATTCGCCGCGCCCCCCAGGTCGAACCACTTCCCCAGTCCGTAGCCAGCGCGCCCGATCCCGAGCGCAACGCGCGTGGGAAGATTGCGGCCGACGCCGTTGCCGCGAATCGGCGTCCCGATGTTCTGCACGGCGAGCCCGGTGGTGATGCTGCCGTTGCGAATGTCCTTGGTGACGCCGATGTCGGCAGCGTACGTGCCGCTGCGCTGGAAGAACGCTCGCTCCTCCGCATACTTGGCTGCGGCACCCCAGCGGAAACTCTTCCAGTTGAAGGACGCGGCGACCGTTGCCGCCAAACCGGAGCCGGGTCGGGCAAAACTCTCGTCGTCGAGAAGGACCTGGCTCTGCAGGGGGGGAAGCTCAGCGGTCGTGGGAGCGTCGAGCATGCTCACCCCTACGCCAATCCCGAGTTTGCCGACATTCATCGCGGTGGCGATCTGCCCCGCCGTGGCGGCGCCCGGATAGCGCGAGCCGGTGAGCGACAGCGTGTTGTTCCCGCCGACCAACGCCGGATTGCCGAAAACGGCGTCGACGTCGCGGGTGGCCATGGTCACGCCCCCCATGGCCATGGTGCGCGCGCTCGCCGGGAGCTGCAACACGAGCGGCGCATAGTGATCGCGCTGCGCGTGGGCGGTGCGCGCAGGCAGGGAGAGCGCGAGGGCGAGCGCGCCCGCAATCACGAGCGAGGAGGGGCGCAGCGACGCCATGCGTGCGGAGTGCGAGTGAGTGCGCGTCACGGCTTCATCCCCCCACCCGGTGCGTCGAACGCCGCCGGGATCCGGGCAAAGCCGATGTTGTCGAGGAGGACGGTTCCAGACACCGTGCGATCGAAGCGCCAACGAACGGTCGTCAGGCGCGATGCGTCGAAGCCCGGCGTCGCGCGAACGAAGTCGGCGAGGGGGATCGTATAGGTCTGCAGCACGTACTCGTACGTGTTGGCGAAGCGCTCCTTGTCGCGCCCGGAACGGCGGTAGACGAACGCCTCGAGCGGGCGACGCGGAACGCCGTACCCGGAAAGCGGCACGCGCGCGACGTGCCCCGCCGCATCGACCGCCTCGATGGAGAGATCCATGGGGATGCTGTCGCGTTCGGCGTCCTTCCTCGGCTTCGGCTTCGGCTTGGGCTTGGGGGGTGGCGCCTTCTTCGCCGCCGAGTCGCCCTTGCTCTTGGTCGTGTCCTTCGCGGGTGAGCGCGGTCCTGGCTTGGCGTCGGTAGGGGCGAGCGAGAAGACGAGCGAGCTTCCGCCGTCGACGCGCCACGCGCTGCGGAGCGAGTCGTCGATCGTCACGCCGTACGACGCCGGCTTTCCGAGCTTGGTCGTGTCGTCGCCGGAGATGTGATTGTTCCACCCGATCGTCACCGCGTTGTGTCCCTGGTCGCTCCCGCGCCAGCGATACGGGATCACCGCCTCCTTCCACGTGGCGAGCGAATCGCCGTCGAGCGTCACGCCGGGCACACTCCCGCTGGTCACGTCGACATCCTCTTCGTAGTTGGCGGCGGCGTGGAACGAACTCTCCTGGAAGCGCGTGATGTACATCGTCTTCGGGAGCCAGTGTCCGGCCACGCGATGATCGCGGAACATCGGGAGATATTCGCGCTTGTCCCGCAGCGTGGCTTCCAGGAACGCGGTGATGTACACCTCGGCGAAGCGGCGCTGGTCGGCCTGTGAGATGAGGCCGCGGATGTCGAGGTATCGCGCGCTCCGCTTCCCGCCGTCGAGGCTCCCCCACACGGTGTTCCACTGCCCGTGGTTGGCGCGATAGACGTAGATCGCCGACTTGAAGTACGACGAATCGCCGGTGTAGCGGATGCGCTCGTACTGCGCGAGCCCCGAGAAGCTCGAGACGTCACCGTCGTGCGAGCCGTGGATCAGGAAGTAGTTGTAGTTGCTGAGTGGCGTCGGCTTGTTGGCCGGCGTGTACTGCCCGTCGACCGGGGCGATGGCGACGAGCGACTTGATGTCGAAGTTGAAGTCGAACTTGACGTTCGCGTCGTCGGGATAGTGGGACAACCGATTGAAAGCGCCGGCCACCGCGACGGCCTCGCCGCCGCGCGAGTGCCCCATGAGCGCGATGCGATGCATGTCGACCTTTCCCTGGAGCGGCGAACCGGTCGAGTCATTGAAGCGCCGCCAGGCCTGCAGGTGCTTGAGGAGCATCCAGCCACGCGCGTCGTTCTCCCCGCGCATGAAGCCGTTGAGGAAGTTTTCGTCGACCGAGGCGAGAATGAATCCACGCGAGGCGAGTAGCTCCCCCAGGTAGCGATACCCCGGGTCCGAGTACTCCTCCATGCTGTGGTTGCCGTGCACGATGAGCACGAGCGGGAATGGGCCACTCCCCTCGGGATACCAGACACGCCCGTTGACCGGGAGCTTGGTGAAGTCAAACCCCCAGTACTTCTTGCGGATCTTCCCCTGTTCCGGGTTAGGGGGGCCGGCGAGCTTGCTCCCGTCGACCGTGGCGGTGCGGATCGCCACCGAGTCGCGAAACTCGGGGCGTCGCTGGTCGGTACCGCTCCCGTAGTAGAGCGTACGAACCGCGAGTGGGCCACGCGCCCCGGGATCGGGGGCAGTGATCAGCTGCTGCGAGAGGACGACTGGCGAGTCGTCGGGGGTGAGCTTGAGGGGAGTCGTCAGGCACCCGGCCGTGACCGACGCCACGAGCAGCGTGGACCACGTGGCGAGCGAGGCGCGTCGATTCCGTGCAGCGGTCTTCATCCAATCGTGATGAGGGGAAACAACTCGTGCTGCTTCGACACCGGAATAGGGCGAAAGGTGGGTGACGACTTTCGCGCGCGTCAGAGCCAGTCGAGCGTGGTCCGCGTTTTCTCGGTCACCACATTGCCCGTGTGCAGCGTCTCGGCGGGCTCGAAGAGCACCACATGCACTTCCTCGTCGGCGACCGGACGATGCTCGACGCCACGCGGAACGATGTAGAACTCGCCGGGCTCGATCACCTCGGTGCGGTCGCGCAGTTCCATCCGGAGCGTCCCTTTCATCACGAGAAAGAGTTCGTCTTCGCCAGCATGGAAGTGCCAGTCGAATGGGCCGAGGAGCTTCGCGACCTTGACGAGCTGTCCGTTGAGCGCGCCGACGATCCGTGGATGCCAGTGATCGTCGAACTGCGAGAACTTTTCGGCGAGGTTGACGACGGTCATGGGAGCGTGCGTTCGGCGTGGAGTCAGGGGACCGGCGTGACTCGCGAGGAGCGAGTCGCCAGGCGAAAGAGCGGGTAGCTCGCGGCGATGAAGGCGACCGCAATCGCCGCGGTACGAGGATCGCTGGCGATGAAGCCCACGAGTAGCGCCAGCGCAGCGATGAGCGAGACGATGGTCGACGCCGGCGCTGCGAATGCACGATACGGGCGCGGAAGATCGGGCTCGCGGCGGCGCAGCACGAGGAGCGACACGTTGTTCGTCGCGTCGACGACGATGATGAGGAACGCGGTGAGCGCGAAGAGACGCGCAAAGGTCCCGGTGAATGCGAGCGCGAAGGCGATCGCCACGGTGATCACTGTCGCGCCCGCCGGTGTCCCTCCGGCATTCACGACCGACGCGCGCTCGAAGAAGAGCCCATCGCGCGCCAGTGCGAAGAGGGCGCGCGGGGCGATCATGCTGATCGCGTTGATGATCCCGAGGAGGAGGAGCATCGAGAGCGCGGTGACGGCGCGGTCGGCGCTCCCACCAAGAACCCGCTGCACGGCGCTCGCGGCGGGGAGCGTGCTCGAGACGAACTCCGGCATCGGGAGGACGCGGAGATATGCGACGTTCATCGCCAGGTAGAGCGCGGTCATCGAGACGACGCCGATGATGAGCGCCCGCGGGATGCCGCGCGCAGGGTCGCGCTGTTCGCCGCCGAAGAAGGCAGCGGCGTACCAGCCGCCGTAGGCGCCGATGATCAGCTGCAGCGCGCCAGCGAACGAGACGAGCCCCGACGATCCTGCGCCCGGCGTCATGCCGCCAGGTGCAACCGTCACTGAGGTGGAGGGCGCCACCGGAACCGAGAGGCAGAGGATCACGAAGGCGATCAGCGCCCCCCCCTTGAGGATCGCGATCCCTTCCTGCAGGCGGCTCCCGGTGCGCACGCCATGCAGCTGCAGCGCGAGCACGGCGAGGAGCGCTGTCACCGCGACGAGTGCTTCCCGCCCGGCGAGTACCGGAACGAGGCGGGCAGCGAATTCACCGAAGGCAAGCGGGAGGTAGGCCATCGCCACCACCAGCGAGAGCCAGTCGGCCCACCCAACGACGAAGCCGCCGTAGGGGCCGAGCGCCCGGCGGGCAAAGATGTACGGCCCGCCGGAGCTGGGGACTGCGGTCGCCAGCTCGGCGAGGTTGTTCGCCTGCAGGAGCGCGTAGCTCCCGCCTAACGCCCAGGCGAGGAGGATGAGTCCGGGCGTGCCGAGCATCCCGGCGATCGCGCCCGGGGTGCGGAGGATCCCCACTCCCACGGCGCCGCCGACGATCACGGCGACGCCGAATCCCACCCCAAGCACGCGCAGCAGCGATCCCTGCGTCTCGGTCATCTCCTGATCCTGATGCCGCGACGCGCGAGGCGCATGGGACGCACGATGAGAGTGGGGTCACACGGGAGCCGGCCGCACCGCGAGGTGCAACCGACGCCCCCTTCGTCAGGCGAGGTCGAGTGCGCGCGTGCGGATCTGCTCCTGCACGCGTGCGACGAAGTCGTCGATCGACAGGATCTCCTGCTTCTTCCCCGCCCCGCGCATACGCACCGCGAGCGTCCCCTGTTCCGCCTCGCGCTTTCCGAGCACCGCCATGTACGGGACCTTGTGCAGCTCGGCGTCGCGGATGCGGTAGTTGAGCGTGTCGTTATGCGCGTCCATCGTGGCGCGGATCCCCGCCTTGCGCAACGTCGCGGTCACCGCCTCGGCCTGCGGCGCCAGGTCGTCGGTGATCGGGAGGATGCGCACCTGCTCGGGCGCCAGCCAGACCGGGAACGCGCCGGCGAAATGCTCGATGAGGATCGCCATGAAGCGCTCGAACGAGCCGCTCACCGCGCGATGGATCACCACCGGGCGGTGCGTGGTATTGTCCTCGCCGGTATACGACATGTCGAAGCGTTCGGGGGCCGCGTAGTCGAGCTGGATCGTCCCCAGCTGCCACGCCCGCCCTAACGAGTCGGTCACGTCGAAGTCGATCTTGGGGCCGTAGAAGGCGCCGTCGCCCGGCTTGAGGGCGTACGGCATCCCCGTCGCCTCGAGCGCCGCCTTGAGCGCCCCCTCGGCACGGTCCCACATCTCGTCGGTCCCGATGCGCGTCTCCGGACGCGTCGCGAACTTCACCGTCGCCGAAAGCCCGAACGTCTGGTAATAGCCAAGGATGAACTGCATCAGGCGATGCACCTCCTCGGCGATCTGCGACTCCATCAGGAAGATGTGACAGTCGTCCTGCTGGAACTGCCGCACGCGCGTGAGCCCCGACAGCGCCCCGGTGAGCTCGTTCCGGTGCAGCACGTCGTAGGTATTGAAGCGCAGCGGGAGCTCGCGGTACGAATGCTTCTTGCTGTTGTAGAGCACGTAATGCGAGGGGCAGTTCATCGGCTTGAGCGACATGTCGTGCTCCCCCGTCTCGTTGTCGAGCACGAGGAACATGTTCTCGCGGTATTTCCCCCAGTGCCCCGACTGCTCCCACAGCGCCTTGTTGAAGAGGAGCGGAGTCTTGATCTCCTTGTAGTCCTCGCGTTGCAGCTCGCGGAGGAACTCGTTGATCGTGTTGACGATCGTGGTGCCGCGATCGGTCCAGAACGCCGCGCCGGGCGCGACGGGGTGAAACATGAACAGGTCGAGCGCCTTGCCGAGGACGCGATGGTCGCGCCGCTTCGCCTCCTCGAGGCGGAAGAGGTGCTGCTCGAGCTCATCTTTCTTGAAGAAGGCGGTGGCGTAGATGCGCTGCAGCTGCTGGCGCTTCTCGTCGCCGCGCCAATACGCCGCCGCGTTATGCAGCAGCTTGAAGTGCTTGAGGTACGAGGTATCGGGGACGTGCGGCCCGCGGCACAGGTCGATGAACGGCCCGTCGGTGTAGGTCGAGATCACCTCGCCCTCGGGAAGGTCGGCGATGCGCTCGAGCTTGAGCGGATCGTCGGCGAAGCGCTGGTTGGCCTCGGCGCGGTCGACCTCCTCGCGAACGAACGGATACTTCTCGGCCACGACCTTGCGCATCTCATCCTCGAAGGAGGCGAGATCCTCGGGGGTGAACGGGTGGTCGACCTCGAAGTCGTAATAGAAGCCGTCGTCGATCGCCGGACCGAAGCCGATCTTGGCATCGGGGCGCAGGCGGCGCACCGCCGTGGCGAGAACGTGTGCTCCAGAGTGGCGCAGCACCGCGAGCGACTCCGGATCCTTTTCCGTCAGGACGCGAAAAGCCCCGCCGCGGCGGAGCGGCGTGATCAGGTCCTGGACCTCGCCATCGACGGAGACGGCGATCGCGGCCTGCAGGAGGCGAGGACCGATCGACGCCACGACGTCCCGCGGAAGCGTTCCCGCTTCGACCTCGCGGGTGTCGCCGTTGGGAAGGGTGAGGACGAGAGGAGCGGACATGGGACCGGGATGCGAGCGAATGGTGATGGGCGCGACCAGCGATCTCGGCACCGTGCCGGAACCTGCGTCGCGGAGCGGGGTGGATGCTGCCTAACGGATGCCGTCGATCAGCGGCGTGATGCGCGGTCCGTACAGGAACGCCAGCGCGACGCCGGCGATCACGGCGAGCGCCACCGCGATCCACGGCAGGAGACGCGTGGACGACGTGGCGGGCGGCTCGGGCGGCACCGGTGGCGCAGATCGCGAATTCACGGCGCGCAAGTTATCGTACGACAGTGAGTTGATGCTACGGGGCGAGTAGCGAGTCGATGGCGCGCGCCCCGCAAACCTGCCTCGAGAACATGGTTCGATACCAGGACGACGACGACGACGAATCCGGACGCGCACTCCTCATTGGAGCGGGAGTGGTGAGCGGCCTGCTCGCCGGAGCCGTGGTCGCCCATCGTTACGGTGGGTGGCGCGGAATTCGGCGCGCACTCGCGCGCAAGCGTTCGCCCCTGCTCGCGATACTGCGCGCCTCGATTCCGTCGAAGACGCTCTCCATCCTCCTCGACCGGATCGGGATCGACGAGATCATTGCCGCGCTCCTGAGCGAGACGCGCAAGCCGCGCCGTTCGCGTGGTGGGCACCGCCCGCGCCGAATTCACAGCGAGCGACGCCTCGACCCGGATCTCGACGAGTACGAGGTCGAGGACTTCGAGCGCGCGGCCGCCGGTCTCGATGACGACGACGATCCGATCGAGAGCGCCGAGGAATACGACGACGAGGTCGACGACGAGGTCGACGACGAGGTCGACGAATACGAGGACGACGACGAGGAAGAGGTTGAGGACGACGAGGAGGAGATCGTCGCCGACAGCGACTTCGATGCGGACCTCGACGCCGACCCGTCGGAACTCGAAGACGAGGACGAGGACGAAGAGTTGGACGACGAGGAGGAAGAGGAGCCGGTCGACACGATGACGCCGGAGGCACTGGAGGAGGCGGTGCTCGCTGCCTTTAGGCGGCACCCCGTCCTCCGCCAGCGCGCGCTCCAGATCTCGGTCGACGAGGATGGTGTGGCCGAGCTTACGGGGTGGGTGCGTCGCGAGCGCGACGTGCGCCTCGCGCGCCGCGTGGCCGCTGCGGTACCCGGGGTCGAGCGCGTGCTCGTCGACGTCGCCGTACGCGACGTCGCGGTACGCGAGGTAGCGCGCGTCGTAAGCGACGTACGAGTCAACGGGGCCTGACGCTCTCTCATTCCGGCAGTACGCGGAGGGCCGCCCTGTCAGGCGGCCCTTCGTGCATCCACCGCATTCTCCCTCCGCTCCACCTTCCGCATACATTTCGCCCCCATGTCGACCACCGAACTCCCCCCGACGTACGACCCGACGACGACCGAGCCTGAGCTGTATGCGCAGTGGCAGGAGGCGGGCGTCTTTACCGCGCACGCCGAACGCTCGCGCCGCGCCGCCGGCGATCGCGATCCCTTCACCATCGTCATCCCGCCCCCGAACGTCACGGCCGTCCTCCACATGGGGCACGGCCTGAACAACACCGTGCAGGACGTGCTCGTGCGCTGGCGCCGCATGGCAGGGGACGAGGTGCTTTGGGTCCCCGGCACCGACCACGCCGGCATCGCCACGCAGAACGTGGTCGAGAAGCAGCTCGCCAAGGAGGGGAAATCGCGCTTCGACGTGGGGCGCGCCGCCTTCATCGCGCGCACGTCGGCGTTCGTCGCCGAGACCGGCGGGACGATCCTCTCGCAGCTCAAGGCGATCGGCGCGTCGGCCGACTGGACGCGCACCGCGTACACCCTCTCGCCCCAACTCTCGCGTGCAGTGCGCGAGGCGTTCGTGCGCCTGTACGAGCGCGGACTGATCTATCGCGGGCATCGCGTGATCCACTGGTGCCCGCGCTGTCTCACGTCGCTTTCCGACGAAGAGGCCGAGCACCACGACGTGCACGGCCGACTGTATCACATCAGCTACCCGATCACCGCCGCGCATTCGTCGGAGGAGCCGCGCTACATCACCGTGGCGACGACGCGCCCCGAGACGATGCTCGGCGACGTGGCCGTCGCCGTGAATCCTGAGGATCCGCGCTACCACGATCTCATCGGGCGCACGGTGATGCTCCCGATCGCCAACGTCGAAATCCCGATCATCGCCGACGAGTACTCCGATCCGGCGTTCGGCACCGGCGCGGTGAAGATCACCCCTGCGCACGACGCGAACGACTTCGAGGTCGGACGCCGGCACAATCTCCCGATGCCGGTGATCATGACGCCGAGCGGTGAGATCACCGAGTTCTCTGATGCGGCGCATCGCGTTCCCGCGGCGCTCGACGGGATGGACCGGTTCGCCGCGCGCGAGGCGATCGTGAAGATGCTCGAGGCAGAAGGGCGGCTGGTGAAGGTGGAGCAGCATCCGCATTCGATCCGTCGCTGCTACCGCTGCGACACGGTGGTCGAGCCGCGCCTCTCCGAGCAGTGGTTTGTGAAGATGAAGCCGCTCGCCGAGCCGGCGCTGCGCGCCGTGCGCGAGCGCGAGGTGCGCATCCTCCCCGAGCGGTGGGAAGCGGTCTACATCAACTGGCTCGAGGGAATCCGCGACTGGAACATCTCGCGCCAGCTCTGGTGGGGGCACCGGGTTCCCGTGTGGTACTGCGATGCCTGCGGCAAGGTGACGGCGTCGCGCGACGACGTGGAGCGCTGCCCGTCGTGCTCGGG
>CAZWVG010000111.1:0-17435 GCA_964637355.1 uncultured Gemmatimonadaceae bacterium | reverse complement strand
GACGCCGCCGCGCCCGCGCCCTGCGTCGCCGTCGACGTGCGCGCCGCCATCTCGGCGTGGCAGGCGACGCACGGGATGGCACGGTGCGCCCCCTCGAGCGGCATCGCGTAGTTGGCGTGCGCCGCCACATCGACCGTCGACGGGCGGAAGTGTTTCGTGTCGTGACAGCTCGTGCAGCCGCGGCTCCCCTTCCCCGCTCCGCCAGCTGCATTGAAGCGCCCCGCGTGCGGGTCGACGTGGCACGACGTGCACGCCGGGTCGAGCCCCACGAGCCGCACCTTCGCGCTCCCGAGCGACACGCTGGCGTCCCACGCCGGGAGCCCCGGTCGCGTGGCGCCGTGACAGGCCGCGCAGGTGATGGTCGCATGCGCACCGTCGAGCGCGAGACGAAGACGGGCGTGCTGCGCCGCGCCGTACGTGCTGGTTGCGAACCCGGTCACCGCGTGACACGACTCGCAGGTCGCGGCGGGGACTCGCGCCGCGAGCTGCCCACCGTGCACGTCTTCGTGACAGTTCGCGCACTTGGCGCCGTCGACCCGCAGGTGCACGACTTTCTTCACCGGCACGAGCACCTGCCCCGCGCTGTTCGCCGCGGATGCACCGCGCGAGGCCGTGTCGTTCGCCAACTTGGCGTTGGGGGTGTGACAACGCGCGCACGCTACCGCCAGGTGCTTCCCTTCCAGCGGATAGTTAGTCTCGCGATGCTGCGCTGCGGTGAAGGTGCTCGGCGAGAATCCCTCGACCCGGTGGCACGAGGCGCAGTCCACTCCCTTCCCGCCGATCGTCCCCTCCCCCTGGTGTACGTCGGCATGACACGACGCACAGCTCCCGAAGGCGGGACTCTTGCGCGACATGTCCTTGCCATGACACGACGCGCAGCTCGCCTCGGCGTGCGCTCCCTTGAGCGGATAGCGCGTGAGCGAGTGGTTGAAGTCCTGCCGGTCGACGTTTGCGAAGCCCTTGGTGGTGTGACACGCGCTACACTTCGCCGACAGGCGCCCGGCGTGCGGATCGGCGTGGCACGACGAGCATTCCTTGAAGGGGACCGGCTTGAACAGGGGGATGCGTTCCCCCTTCGCATCGGTGCGCACCTTGAGGTTCGCCGCGAGGTGGCAGGCGTTGCACTTCACGTCACGGTGCTTCCCGTCGAGCCGGAAGTCGGCCTTGTCGTGGTCGAAGCCCGGCGCCTTCTCCCAGGTTGCGGCATCGTGGCACGAGGCGCAGTTACCGCCGAGTGCATTCGCGTGCACGTCATCGGTCTTGTGGCACGAGACGCAGTTGCGCTCGAGTCCGACCCAACCTGCCCCTTGCTTGCGCTCGGAGAGCTGCGCCGCCTGTCCCACCCGGTACTTGGCAGTATGACAGCTCTCGCACTTCGCGTCGGTGTGCTTCCCCTCGAGCTCCCAGCCGGCGCGCCGGTGGTCGAACTTCGATGGCGAGCCTTCCTTCCACGCCACGAGCTTGAAGTCGACGCCGGCGTGATCGGGGTGACACGACGCGCACTCCTTTCGCGCGACCCGCACCTCGGTTGCGTGCAGCCCGCGATTCTGCTGCATGAGCCACGTGATCTCCTTGTGGCACTGCAGGCAGACCTGCGACATGGGCGAGCCCGCCCCCTTGAGCCCGTGGCACTTCACGCAGTTGGTCGCCCCTTCGAGCGACGCGTGCGGACGCGCCAACGGCCCCGGGGAGATCTGCCCCGAGGCACGCGAAGGAGTGAGGAGCGCGAGGAGTCCGGTCATGGCGAGCGCCATGAACAGCGCACCAGTCGCTCGACGTCGCGCCGGTGGCGAATCATCACTCATCCTGCCCGCGCGTCGAGCGGCCGTGCATCAGTAGAACCACGTCGCGCCGACGGCGACGACGACGACGACGTGCACCATCACGGCCAGGAGCGCGGTGAGGGCGAACGGCTTGTGGGCCACGTGCCAGTAGCGGAAGACCCGCTGCGTCGCCTCGAGCATCCGGACCTGCTGCGTGAGCGCGATCTCGCGATTCGCGAGCTTGATGGCGTGCGAAAGGGCGGCAGCCGAGACTTCGCGCCCCTGCGCCAGTTCCCTCAGCCGGTGACGGAGTTCACGCGTCTTGCGCCAGCGCCGCAGGTCGTTGGTCAGCAAGTCTGCGAAGATGCGCATGACGCCGGCCGAGCTATCGCGACTGGAGTCGTCGTCGAGCGCCGACTCGACCACGCGAGGATCGAGCCCCACATCGGTCGCGATATCGTCGATGAGGCGATTGCGCTCGATGACCACTTCTTCGCGCGTGAGCTCGGCGCCGCTCCGCGCACGCGGGATGCGTGTGTAGAGGTAGCGCCCGATCACGCCGCTGGCGCACACCACAAGCATCGACGCGAAGCCGAGCCCGATGAGGCCATCCGAACGCCACGCCGCGTGAACCGTCAGGAGTAGCGGGAGCCCGATGGCCGCGACGACGTGGACGTCGAGCCACTTCCCGATCGATCCGGTGAAGGCGAGCGCCTTGAACTTCTTTCGCAGTGGATAGAGCCAGAGGAAGATGAAGATCAGGAAGGCCAACACTCCCGTTGCCTGGCCGAGCGTCCCGGACGAGCGAAGGAGCTTGTGCATCGGGTCGCGAACCCGCTCTCCCAGGGGGAGCATGTAGTAGCGGGCGCCGTACAGGTTGAGCGCGGCAAGGGCGGCGATCATGATGATCGTCGTCCACCGCATTCCGGTCTTCGTGCGGCTGGCGGGATGCGCGCCAGGGCGTGGCGGCGCGCCGCGAGGCGCGCCGCCCCCGGGCGAACCGGTAAGGCGGGTCGGTTGAGGCGCCGGCGCCGTGGGGACGGCAACGCGCGCGAGATTACCGCTATTCATGAAGCGGGGGGTGGTGAGTCGCCGCTCCGGCAGTGGGCGTTGGTGGACACTGCGAATCGAAGAACCGCAGGCATACAGTTCATCGATTCGTCCACGCGGGGAAATGTGCTGTAGCGTTCGTTGTTGCTGCTGTGCGCTGCATCGCAATTCGCGTTGCGGCTGCCGGGAACCTCTCTCGGCTTCTCGCTCGACGCGCGCTATACACAACGCGTCACAGCGGTTCATGAAGCGTTCACCTAACGCGCCCGATTGGTGCGCAGTGCAGGTGTAGGTCTGTGATCCGTCGCGCAGTGCAGTGGACCTACAATCCGAATGCAGCCGCGCGCCAACCGCCCGTGGACGTCGTTCATGAACGGGCGTTCAGACGCCCGAGCGACCGACAGACGCCCGCAGCGCCGTTCAGGCGACGGGGCGCTGTTCAGGCGACGGGGTGCCGTTCAGACGATGGGGCGCCGTTCAGGCGCCGGGGCGCTGTTCAGGCGCCGGGGCGCTGTTCAGACGATGGGTCGCCATTCAGGCGACGGGGTGCGGTTGAGGCGACGGGGTGCGGTTCAGGCGATGGCGCGCCGTTCCAGCGCCCTGAGCGCCCTCCCTCCGTCCCCGCGCCCGGAGCGCAGTCGCCGGCGCCCATCGCTCGCGACCACCTTGGGGGGAGCGCCCCAGCAGCGCGCCACGCCCCGCCGGATACCGCTCACCACGCGCTCGGCTTCCGTGCGCGCAACTCGTTGTTCATCCTCCAGTTCCATCTTCGTCACCCGCCCGCGTGTATCGCAGCGGCGACTACCCGACGCCGAGTGCGCGGCCGGCGGCGGCCACGCCGCCCAGGCCCGGCACTCCAGCACCTGCTTCACACACTTAGGTCGCCTCGTCGCGTCGGGCGCGCGTCAGGACGCGATCGAGCGTCCCGGCAAAGCGCTGCTTGTCCTTGGGGCCGTAGGGCGCTGCCCCTCCGGTTTCGACGCCTGCGCCGCGCAAGCCGTCCATGAAGTCGCGCACCGAGAGGCGCTCGCCGATGTTCTCCTTCGTGTACTGCTCGCCGCGCGGATCGATCACCGACACGCCGTTCGCCACGAGGATCGCGGCGAGCGGGATGTCGGCGGTGACCGCGACGTCGCCGGCCGTGGCGTGCTCGGCGATGTAGCGATCGGCGACATCGGGGCCGCCGTCAACGCGGATCGCCGAGAGCCAGCGAGCTCCCACCGGGAGCATCACCCGCTGGTTCGCGACGAAGACTGTCTCCAGCTGCAGACGCTCCCCTGAGCGGGCGGCGATATCCTTGACGTCGCGCGGTGCCGCGTCGGCGTCGATCCACAGTTTCATCGGAATGAGGGGGTGGCGAGGAGAGGCGTCTCGATCGGCACAAGCTAGTGAGCGGCCGCCCTCGCCTGCTCTTCCCCGGGCGGCGACACGGGGTTACGCACGGTCGTCTGCGCTACATTTCCGGCATGTCCTGGGGAAGCCTTCTCCTGCGGCTAACGGCCGCAACCTTGCGCCACCCGTCGCTCGGCGTCGACCTGCTGCGCGTCGCCTGGCGCTTTCGCGCGCGCGGGTGGTTCGCGCGCTTCCCGTTCCTCCCGCTCCCCTCGCGTCGCTACATGCGATGGCGGATGGTCACCGCGTACGGCAGCGCCGACATCGTGCCGCCGGCCGAGGACATCATTCGATACGCGCGCTGGGTCGGCAGGCAGCCGTGAGCGCTGCAGCCGGCGATGCTCCCGCCGGGCACGCGCGCGTCGACGCGGCAGCTGCGACAACGCTCGAGACGCGCATCGAACGACAGGCCTACGCTCTCGGCTTCGACCTCGTGGGATTTGTGCGATTGGGGCCCGTCGAGAGCGCAGCGCAGTACGACGAGTGGGTCGCGCGCGGGTGCGAAGGCGAGATGCACTACATGGCGCGTGACGCTCACATTCGCCGCGACACGCGCCTCCCGCATCCGGGCGCGGTGAGCGCCATCGTCGTCGGCATGGACTATGGCGGTGCGGAGCCGGGCGGTCCCGTGGCGCGCTATGCGCGCGGCGACGATTACCACGAGGTGATGCGCGACCGTCTCCGTCAGCTGCATTCGTGGCTCGCCGGTGAAGTGGGGCATGTGGTCGACGCGCGACCGTATGTCGACACCGCACCGATCCTCGAGCGCGACCTCGCCCGCCGCGCCGGGCTCGGGTGGTTCGGGAAGAACACGATGCTGATCAACCCGGCGCGCGGATCGTACTTCTTCATCGGCTCGTTGTTCGTGGCGCTCGAGCTCGAGCCGAGCGTGCCGTTCGAGGCCGACCGCTGCGGGAGCTGCACGCGCTGCCTGGAGGCGTGTCCCACCGATGCATTCGACGGACCGCGGCAGCTCGATGCGCGAAAGTGTGTGTCGTACCTGACGATCGAGCACCGGAGCGCGATTCCTGGTGAGCTGCGCGAAGGGATCGGGGACCACGTGTACGGCTGCGACGTGTGTCAGGAGGTGTGTCCGTGGAACGTGAAGTTCGCGCGGGAGTTGCCGGCGGGGAGTCCGTACGCGCCGCGTGAGGCGTTAGGCGGGCGGGATGCGCAGGCGCTTGCGGGCGAGCTGCTGGGGATGGAGCAGGACGCGTTCAGCGAATGGTTTCGCGGGTCGCCGATGAAGCGGGCCAAGCTGCGGGGCCTCAAGCGGAACGCCGCGGTGGTGCTGGGGAACGTGGGGACGAGAGACGATCGCGACGTTCTGGCGCCGACGCTCGAGGATCCGGAGCAGATGGTGCGAGAACATGGAGCGTGGGCGCTGAGCCGCCTCAACGCGCGCATGCGTCGCGCCTAACGATCAGCGAACCACCGCCGAGTCACGCTCCCACGTGACCGACCAGTGCTCGTCCGCTCGGGTCGAACGAATGACGAGCCGCCGCCCCGTGATCTCATAGCGGCGCGGCAAGTCTTGCCCGAGGAGCGCCCGCACGTTCGTGCCGTCGTATCGGTGCGTGACCGTCTGCGTCGACGCGTCGACGACGTACCGTCCGAACGAGCCCTCGTAGCCGCCTTGCGCGTACTGCACCGGTCCGCTGGATGGGGTGTCGCTCGCGCGCGCATACATCACTTGAACCGACACGTGCCCGTCTGGCGTGTAAATCAGTGACCCCGTCGCGTCGCTGATGCGTCGAAGCGCCCCGTCGGGGCCGGGAAGCTCGAGCCACAGCAGGTGCCACGATCCGATGAGCGCGGACTGCGCGGTCGATCGTTCGTTCTCCGCGCGAGCGCTCGTGTCGGGGCGCTGCGTGCTGGCAGCGCATGCAGCGAGCGCCACAGAAGCCATCGCCAGGTAGGTCGTCAGTCCGCGCATGTGTGTCTCCTCAGCGCCCCGTCAGCCGCTCATGTGCCTCGGGGTAGCGTGCTCCGTGGACGTGGATCGCCGCCGATGTCTCCTCGAGTTCACGGAGGTCTTCTGCCGATAGCGTTAGCCGTGCGGCGCCCAGGTTCTCGTCGAGTCGGTGCAATTTCGTCGTGCCGGGAATCGGCACGATCCACGGTCGCTTGGCCAGGAGCCAGGCGAGCGCCACCTGCGCCGGCGTAGCGCCGTGAGACTTCGCGAACCGCGCAAGGAGCGCGACCAGCGCCTGGTTCGCCCGCACATTCTCTGGCGCGAAGCGAGGCACGGTGCTGCGGAAGTCGTCTGCACCGAACGTTGCGTCCGCGCCGATCTCTCCGGTCAGAAATCCCTTGCCTAACGGGCTGAACGGAACAAAGCCTATTCCCAGCTCCTCGAGCACCGGGAGCACGTCGCGCTCGGGCTCGCGATACCAAAGCGAATACTCGCTTTGCAGCGCCGTGACCGGCTGCACGGCGTGCGCGCGACGAATCGTCGCCACGCCGGCCTCCGAGAGACCGAAATGCTTCACCTTTCCTGCGGCGATGAGGTCGCGCACCGTTCCCGCGACATCCTCGATGGGGACGTCGGGATCGACGCGGTGCTGGTACAGGAGATCGATGCACTCGACGCGTAGGCGCGTGAGCATACCGTCGACCACCGTGCGGATGTGCGCCGGGCGACTGTTGAGCGCTGACCATCGACCGGTGTCTCCCGCCTTCGGCGCCCACCCGAACTTCGTCGCGATCACCACGTCGCCGCGAAACGGCTGCAGCGCCTCGCCGACAAGCTCCTCGTTCGTGTGCGGCCCGTAAGCCTCTGCCGTGTCGAAGAACGTCACCCCGCGCTCCACCGAGGCGCGGATCAAGGCGATCATCGCCGTCCTGTCCTTCGGTGCGCCGTACGACCAGCTCATCCCCATGCAGCCCAGGCCGATCGCGGAGACTTCCAGTCCACCTTGTCCGAGTCGTCGCCTTTGCATCGCCATCGTCCGTAATCTCGCTGTCGTTAGGTGGCTACGATGAACTTCATCGCTCGGTGCATCGCTACGAATGCGCTGCTGGTGGCGCGCGCCGTGATTCTCCGGCATTCGCAACGCGTGCAATCGCCCGTCATGGGCGTGGCGTGCGTCGTTCGCTCGACCGACCCTGCATTCGTTGCGCCGACCTCGAACGCGTTCTCGTTGAGGGCGGCGTTCCGTGGAGCGACCGCTGAAGCAGCCCGCGAAGAAATGAAGCGTCTCCGATTGGCACGATCTACTTGACGGCGCTTCATGGACCATGAAGTATCGTTTCATGGTCAGCGAGGATCTCAACGTCATGGCGGTGTTTGTCGCGCTTGCCGAGGCGAGAAACTTCCGCGTCGCGGGCGAGCGGCTCGGGGTGAGCGCGTCTGCGGTGAGTCAAAGCCTTCGCCGCTTGGAGGCCCGCCTCGGAGCGGTCCTCGTACAGCGCACCACGCGAAGCGTCCGGCTGACCGCAGCGGGAGAGCGCCTGTACGCGGAAGTGCGCCCCGCACTCGACCAGCTTCGGACGGCGGCGGCAGCCATAGGACGTATGACCGACGCCCCGCGCGGCAAGCTGCGGCTTCACGTTTCCACGGGGGCGGATGCCATCCTCTCGGGACAGTTGCTCGCCGATTTTCTTCTCAGCCACCCCGAGGTGCGGCTCGACGTCGATACCAGTGACGCCCCGATCGACATCGTGGCCGAGGGGTACGACGCAGGCGTCACGCTCGGCGAGGTTATCGAACGGGACATGGTGGCGGTGCCAGTGAGCGGCGATGTGCAGCTGACGGTGGTTGGCGCCCCCTCGTACTTCGAGCGGCATCCCAAACCGCTCCATCCGCGCGACCTGGTTGCACATGAGTGCATCGTCTGGCATTCGGCCCCCAACGCGCCACCCTACCGCTGGGAGTTTACCGACTGTGAACGGCACTTCGCGGTCGCGACACCGACGCGCGCACTCACGACCGATGGTGCCCTGCTCGTGCGACTGGCGCGGGCGGGCGTAGGGCTGGCGATGGTATTCGAGAGTCGCGCACGCACGCTCATCGCACGCGGTGAGCTCGTCGCCGTCCTCGAGGAGTATTGCGCCCCCTTTCCCGGCTTCTACCTGTATTACCCACAGCGTCGACACGCCACGCCGGCGTTGCGTGCCCTCATCGAGCACCTGCGCCAGGCTCGGAGTCCGGCGAGGCACGCCGGGAGGCGATGAGCGCGGCTAGCCGGCGGTGAGGAGCGGGCTCGGAACGTCGGCGATCTTCTCCGCGTCGGCGTGAGCGTCCCTAACGAGTGCAAGCGGCAGGAGCGACGCGTAGTCGAACGCCGCCGCCACGTCGCAGATCGCCCCCCAGCGTTTGCCCGCCAACATCCACGACGGTGCTCACGGCCGCCGCCCCCTAACGATCCGACGGGAGGAGCAGCGCCTTGATCGCGCGCCGCTCATCCATCGCCCGATACCCCTCGGCCACCTGCTCGAGTGAGAGCGTGAGATCGAAGACCTTGCCCGGATCGATCTGCTGGCGCCACACCAGGTCGATCAGCTCGGGAAGAAAACGGCGCACTGGCGCGGGCCCGCCCATCAGATGCACTTCCGCGAAGAAAAGCTCCTGTCCCGGAAGCGCGACTCCGTGTGACACGCCGACGAATCCCACGTGTCCACCCGGGCGCGTGGAGCGGATCGCCTGCATCATCGACTCCTGGCTCCCGACGGCTTCGACTACGGAGTGAGCGCCGAGCCCGCGGGTGAGTTCCTTGATGCGTGCAACGCCTTCGTCTCCGCGCTCGGTCACGATGTCGGTCGAACCGAACTCGCGCGCAAGTTTCTGCCGCGCGTCGTGGCGACTCATCATGATGATCCGCTCGGCGCCCATCTGCTTCGCCGCGATCACCGCAGAGAGCCCGACGGCGCCATCACCGACGATGACGACGGTCTTGCCCGGCGCGACCGCTGCGGCATCCGCCCCAAACCACCCCGTGCCGAGAACGTCGGAAGTAGCGAGGAGTCCCGGAAGCATTGCTGCTGGCGGGAGTCCCGGAGTGGCCACCAGCGTTCCATCGGCCAGCGGGACTCGCAGGAATGGCGCCTGCGCCCCGCCCGCGCCGACATACTCGCTGTGCACGCACCGACTCTGGTAGCCCGCGTGACAGATCGCGCAGGTGTTGTCGGAGGCGAAGAACGAGCCGACCACAAACTGTCCCTTTCGGATGCTCTTCACGTCACGCCCCACTTCCTCGACGATGCCGCAATACTCGTGGCCCATCGGGGTCGGTCCTTCCGGCGCGTCTACTCCGCGGTAGGGCCACAGGTCCGACCCGCAGACACAGGTCGCCGAGATCCGGATGATTGCGTCGGCCTGATGAACGATGATCGGGTCTTCGCGCTCCTCGAACCGAAGGTCGCGCTCGCCGTAGAGGATTGCTCCTTTCATGATGCGCTTCTCCGCGTTGATCGGGCTCCACGTGAACCGAGGATCCCGCCACGCAATAAGCGCCCGCACACATCATCGATCTACTTGACGGCGATGCACGGGCCTGTAAGCATGTCTTCACAATGACCGACGACCTCAGTGGAATGAGCGTCTTCGCCGCGGTCGCCGAGGCGCGCGGCTTTCGCGCGGCGGGCGAGCGGCTGGGCGTCACGGCTTCGGCGGTGAGCCAGGCGATTCGTCGCCTCGAGGACCAGCTTGGCGTCATCCTCGTACAGCGCACCACACGGAGCGTGCGCCTGACGGATGCGGGCGAAAGGTTGTACGCCGTCGTCCGCCCGGCACTCGCCGACGTGCGCGCCGCGGTCGCGGCGTTGGGCGAACTTGGCGATGCGCCCCGTGGCACGCTGCGTATCTGCGCGGCCGATGCGGCGGAGGCATTTCTTCGAGGTTCACTGATTGCCGACTTCCTCGCCGCGCATCCGCTCATCGACCTCGATGTTACCGTGAGCAACGTTCCCGTCGATATCGTTGCCGAGGGATTCGATGCGGGCATTCAGCTCGGCGAGGTCATCGACCGTGACATGATCGCCGTCCCGGTCTCGGGGGAGATGCGGCTGGTCGTCGTGGGAAGCCCGTCGTATGTCAACCGACGTGGTCGTCCGCATCACCCGCGCGATCTCGCTGAGCACGACCTGCTCAACTGGCACGCGTCGGCCGATGCGCCACCGTATCGCTGGGAGTTTACCGAAGGGGGACGCGACTTCTCGGTCGCCGTTCGCTCACGCCTCCTCACGACCGATGCGGCGCTCCTGCTCAGCCTCGCTCGCGCCGGTGCAGGGCTCGCGATGATGTACGAAGGGCAGGCGCGCGACGACATCGCGCGAGGTGACCTCGTGACGGTGCTCGAAGAATTCTGCACGCCCTTTCCCGGCTTCTCGCTGTTCTATCCGCAGCGGCGTCAGGCTTCGGTCGCGCTGCGGGCGCTCATCGAGCATCTGCGGGCGGCGCGCGCCGCGGGGGCGCGAGGCAAACGAGCCGCTGCGACGACCGCGACGCGTTCACCGCGCGCACGCTGATGGTGATGGTTGTAGCGTCGCGCATCGCCCCGGCGCGCAGCATTCGCTTCCGCACACGCTCCCTTCTCTGGTGTACCGTCTCGAGTTCCCCGCACTTCACCCACGTACGCAGGACATGCGCACTTCAATCATCGATCATCGCTCGCTCGCCCTGACGCTCGTGCTGCTCGCGAGTCTCGCGAGCGTAGGACACGCTCAGCCAGCGCGTCGTCCGCGCTCGGCAAACGCGCCCTCGCAGGAGCACGCAGCGCCCCTCTACATGCCCCGTGCCGTACGCCAGGCCTACACCAACGGCACCCGCTCGCTCGACGGTCGTCCCGGCCCGAAGTACTGGCAGAACCACGCCCGCTACCGCATCGACGTGAGCGTCGCCCCGCCAGCGCGCCAGCTCACGGGGACCGAGGAGATCGTCTACCACAACAATAGCCCCGACGCGCTGTCGCACCTCATCCTCCGCCTCTTCCCCAACGCGCACAAGCCGGGCGCCCCGCGCGATACCCCCGTCCCGCCCGATTGGCTCACCAGCGGCATCCATGTCGACTCGGCGCTGGTGAATGGAAAGCGGATCGATTGGGGCGATGACGCCGGCACCTTTACCGTCAAGGGGTTGCAGCTGCCGGCGCCGCTCGCCTCGCGCGACTCGCTCGCCCTGACGATCGCCTGGCACTACGACCTCTCCACCGGTATCTCGCGCGAAGGAGCGATCGACCCGAAGACGTTCTTCCTCGCCTACTTCTATCCGCGAATCGCGGTCTACGATGACTACAACGGCTGGGACACGATGCCGTTCGTGGAGAGCAAGGAGTTCTACTCCGACTTCAACGACTACGACGTGACGGTGCGCGCCCCGGCGAACTTCATGGTCTGGGGGACGGGGACGCTGCGAAACGCGAGCGACGTCTTGCAGCCGGCGGCGCTCGCGCGCTTCACGGCGTCGCTCACCTCCGACCAGACGGTGCACGTTGCCACGGCCGCCGACCTCGCCGCACGCGCCGTTACGATACCGGGAGGGATGCTCGCGTGGCGCTTCACGGCGCAGGACATCCCCGACGTCGCGTTCGCCGTGAGCGATCACTACGTGTGGGATGCTGGCAGCGTCGTCGTGGATTCGTCGACGATGCGGCGCGCGAGCGTGCAGGCAGCCTTCGACGACTCGTCCGAGGACTACCATCACATGGTGCGCTACGGGCAACACGCGCTCGACTGGTTGTCGCGAAAGTGGCCCGGCGTCCCCTATCCCTTCGAGAAGACGACCGTGGTCCAGGGCTTCGCCGACATGGAGTATCCCATGATGGTGAACGACGAGGCGTTTCCCGACACCATCTTCGCCCGCTTCGTCGCCGAGCACGAGATCGCGCACTCCTGGTTCCCCTTTTACATGGGGATCAACGAGTCGCGCTACGCCTTCATGGACGAAGGGTGGGCGACGACGCTCGAGTACCTGATCGGCATCAACGACCTCGGGCAGGAAGGAGCCGACGAGGCGTTCAAGAACTTCCGCGTGCGCGGCTGGATCACCGAGGCGTCTCCGAGCGGGGACATCCCCATCATCACGCCGGCCGACAACCTGAGCGGCGGCGCGTACGGCGTGAACGCGTACGTCAAGCCGGCGTTAGGTTATCTCGCCCTCAAGGAGATGCTGGGCGACGATACCTTCCGTGGCGCCCTGCATTCCTTCATTGAGCGATGGCACGGCAGGCACCCGATCCCCTGGGACTTCTTCAATACCGTGAACGACGTCACCGGGCGCGACCTCGACTGGTTCTGGAACGCCTGGTACTTCGGGATGGGACACATCGACCTGGGCGTCGGCGCCGTGCAGAAGACGAGCGCCGGCTATTCGGTCGCCATCGACAACGTCGGCGGACTCCCCGCGCCGTTCGACCTGGTCGTCACCTTCGCCGACGGCTCGACACAGACGTTGCGACAGGACGCGTCACGCTGGCGCGCGAACCAGCGGCGAGCACTCGTGCCCGTCGCCACGCGCCAGCGCATCACCAACGTGCAATTGCAGGGCGGGATCTGGATGGATGCCGATGCGTCCAACGACTCGTGGAAGGCGCCCCGCTGACCTCGACCCGGCCGGTCACTCTCGCCCCCGGATAACGCGCCGAGCGAGCGCTCCTCTCAGCGCTCGCTCGGCGCGACGACCGTTCGCGCCCATGGAATCACGTCGAGCCGGGCGAACGCAATCTCCTCCCCGGAGTGCGCATCGATGCCGAATGAGTCGGGATCGTGATACAGGCGCTCGAGCGCCGCATCGATCTCGTGCAGCTCCTCCGTCACTCGCGTGAGTTCCTGCGCATCGAGCTCCCGGTCGAAGGTGTCGGTCCCCTCGTCGGCGGGGTGGTACGGCATCTTCGAGAGATCGCCGGCCGCGTCCTGCTGCGTGTCGTCGAGCTCCGCGTTGTAGCGCCGCAGGATCGACATCACGCGCGTGCGTTCCTCGCGAAGTCGTGCGCCGAGGTGGGCGAGTTGGGATGTGGAGAGTGTCATCGGCGATCCCGGTTGGAGGAACCGAAATCTGCGCCGCTGGATAGACGCCGCGCATCCGCCAATCGGAGTACAACGCCCTTCTCCTTTTCCGCACGCGTCACGAAGCTCCGCCCGCGCTGGGGCTGATGTTCGGAGAGATCTCCCGCAGGCTTCATCGCGCGAGCAATTGTGCGCGCGCTCGCACGAAGGCGAACTTGCGTTCCGAGCGTCCCTGGCAAGCCGACCGACCCGAACGGTCGATTTAGGCACGGCGCGCCAACACCGGTCGAGGCGGGGATCGCCTCTCCGCGAAACCGCAAGCACCGCGAATTCTCATGACAACGACGGACACAACAGTTCACGACGGGCGTCCGCTGCGCGTCGCGGTCATCGGCGCGGGTGGCGTGGGTGGTTGGTACGCCGGAGAACTCGCGCTCGCCGGCCACGACGTCGCGATCCTTGCGCGTGGCGACCACCTCGAGGCGATGCGCCGAAACGGGCTCGAGCTCCGAGCGGCCGATGGTTCGCGTCGCGCGCACCTGCGCGTGGGTGAACGCGTGGAGGAACTCGGAACCCCGGAGCTGGTGATCCTGGCGGTGAAGGCGTACTCGATCCGTGAGGTCGCCCCAGGCGTGGCGCTGCTCGCGAAGCAGGGGAGCACGATCCTTCCGCTCCTCAATGGCGTCGACGCCGCCGAACGACTCGTCGAACTCGGCGTACCGAAGGAATCGCTGATCGGTGGGCTTACCGTCATTAGTGCCGCGAAGATCGCCCCGGGCGTCATCGAACGGCGTTCCGCGTTCCAGCGCATCGTGATGGGCGCGCTCGGCGGTGCGTTTGGCACGCCCGACGCGTGGGCACCGCGCCTCGAGCGATTCGCCGCCGCCCTCAGCTCCGCGCACATCGAAACCACAGTTTCCCCGAGGATCGAGTTCGAGCTGTGGAACAAGCTCGCATTCATTGCCACGCTCGCAGCCGCGTGCGGGATGTCACGCGCCCCCTTGGGCGCCGTGCGCACCGCGCCGTTGGGCGCGCTGCTGCTCGAGCGCTTGGTGCGTGAGATTGTCGCGGTCGCCGAGGCATGCGGCGTTGTGATGGGTGCCGATGCGGTGGACCGAACGCTTGCCGGACTCGCAGCACTCCCGGCCGAGATGCGCCCCAGCCTCCTCCTCGATCTCGAGCGAGGGGGGACGACCGAGATCGACGTATTGAGCGGAGCGATCTCCCGCATGGGACGGGAGCACGGGATCGCGACGCCGATTCACGATACGGCGCTCGCCGCGATCGGTCGCTCGACACCCTGACGCGTCGGTCGCGCCGTCGTCGTCAGTCCAGAAGACCGACGAGCCAAGGGGCGCGCGCGCGCTCCTGCACGCTGCGGCCGGTTCCGTCGCGATCGGTGACGCGGGCGCCGCGTGCACGGAGCAGGCGGATGATCTCGCGCTGCTGTGCGCGCGCCTCGGGCGTGCCGCTCCCCCCTTTTCCCGTGTCCTGTACCGCCAGATGCAACGGCGTCGAGCCGCTCCCGTTGCGACGGTGCACGTCGGCCCCACCCTCGAGGAGAGCGCGGACCGCGGCGGCGCTGCGCGTCCGTACCGCACGATGGAGCGGGGTCACGCCACTCCGGTCGCGGGCATCCGGAGGAGCCCCAGCAGCAAGGAGTTTGGCGATGGTCCGCGACTGCCCCGCGCAATCCCACCGCTCATGCCCCGGCGCGCCATCGGCCGCGTAATGCAACGGTTCGGCGCCTCGGCGATTGCGGGCACGAATGTCGGCGCCGTGCCGGAGCACGAGGTCGACGAGCGCCGGGCAATGCGCCGCAGCCGCCAGATGCAACGCGGTATCGCCGGCGTACACGTAGTGCCCGACGCGCTCCAGAAGAAACTCCTGCGAGGCGCGCCGAGTGGCTCCTGCCGGCTCCGCCGCCAGTGCCAGCGACGGCGCCGCGTCGAGCAATCGCTCCGCGCCTTGCGCATCACCGGACGCGATCGCTTCCATCAGCGCTCGAAGCGTCGCCGCCGGCGATGTCCCTGCTTTCTTCGCTCCCATGGCCTTGCTCCGCGTCGTGAGCGTCCCTGGCGCAGCGTGCCACACCGGCGGTCGAATCAACAACCGGTCGACGCTGCGCCAATGAAGCACGCGCCGAAAGCTACGGCAACTTGAAGATCGCCAGCTGTGTGCCGAGCGACGGAGAGAAGGCCGCACCGTTGGGGCCTGAGAACTCGAGCGTGACTTGCGCGGCGGTCGTCGGCGTGTTGAGACGGAAGTACGTCGTCGTCCCGGGGAGCATCACGGAGAGCGATGAATCGCGGGTCACCGGGAAGGTGAGGAGCGGCGATTCCCGCGGTACATCCGATGCCCCGCCCGATGTCGCGAAGAGGCGCGCCCACAACTGACGCAGGTTGCGCGATGTAAATCGCATGTTGGCCGGCGCCGACGAGCGCGGGGATCCGGGGATGCTATCCACGTATAGCCCGAGACCGAAGCGGGCGAAGAGCGCGGGGAAGCTTTCGCCGGTGGCCTGTTCTATGTCGGCGATTCCGTCGGCGGGTCCGCGCTCGAGCTTCTGGAAGACGGCGCTCCCCTGCTGATCGCCGAGCCAACGGGCGAGCAGCCAGGTGCCGCCGCGCCACGAAAAGCCGTCTTGCGAATCGTCGCCGTACGTGATGCTCGCCGTATCGGGGAGCAGCGCGTACTGATACGAGTCGTACAGGAAGCCCGAGACGAATCCCTGCGACGAGTCGGGGAAGAGCTGCGACGCGTTAGTGCGACACGAGGGCGGCGGACACTGCGCCTCGTAGTGCAGCGACCCCATCTCCTCGGAGACGATGCTCATCCCCTCGTCGAGCCACGATGCGCCGGGTTGCAGCCCGTTGACGACGACGTGCTGCGAGAAGTTGATCAGGTGCTGCAGCTCGTGGAGGAAGGTCGCCGGAATGCTCGAGCCCAGGTCCGCGACGGTGTGCGCACAGCTCACCGTGGCATTCGGGTCCGGCACGATCGAGTAGAAGACTTCTCCCTGGTTGGAGTTCGGATCGGACGGACCGTCGAAGTCCACCGAGTCGAAGAAGCCGGCGACGTACCCGAGCGTGTTGCAGGTGGCAGCGGGCGAGTCGGCGTTCACCTTGGGCGTCATGAGCATGATCACGTGCCCGTTCCCGTCCACGTCCGACGGGGCCCCAAACGCCGAGAGCGCAATCGGGTAGAGCGTCTCGTCGAAGTTCTTGCCGAATGCCGCGAGCTGCTCGGCGGTGAAACCGTTGGCCGGGGCGAGCGTGTCGACGTAGAGCAGCACGTTTGCTCCGACGTACGCGAGCTTTGCACCAACCGACGAGTAGGTGTTGGCGGTGAAGCTCGAGAGCACGCGGAACGAGCGAATCGAACCGGCCGCCGGAACAGCAACGTCGGCCATCAGATCGAACGACGGCGCTGCACCGAAGGCACGCTGGCGCATCGCGGCGCGATAGTTGGTGCGCGCTGCGCGACGCAGGAAGCGATCGGCCTGCATCTGCGCGACGTTGGGGGGCGACACTTCGCCGGTTCCCGACAGTCGCACCGCTCCCGCGTTCACGTTCGCCATCGCGACCGCTCGTGCGACGCTCGCGCTGATCGTCCCTGCCGCCGGGTTGTCGGCGAACATGCGATACGACACGAGCTGGTTGAGGGCAGGACTCTCCGTCACTAACTCGGGGACGACCAGGTACGACGCCCCGCTCCCAGGGAGCGAGACCGTCGTACCGCCGTTGCTGCAATCGACGCGCACCCCCTGCAGCGCGCCAACCGCCACCGACGTTCCGCCGGTGCACGGCGTCCGCTGCGTGAGGACGACCGGCGTCGTCGGCGCATCGGTGTTCGACGAGGAGCAGGCGGCGACACCGAGCAGGCACGCGGCACAGAGCGCGCGCAGCGCGCGACTCGGGCGAATGATGGACAACATGCGGATGGTCTCCCTCCGAGGGGCGCGTAGCGTCCCAGAGTGACGCGCAGCGATCGAGCTACCCGGAGTGCGGCTCGCGGGTGGCATCTGCAGTCGTGTGAGTTCGCGCCCCGGGGAGGGAATGTGACGGCGCGTGCCTTTCTCGCAGATGACACCGGGATCGCCCTCCCCACCTACAGCCCCCGCGGTTGACTCAGTGCGGTTGACTCAGTGCGGTTGACTCGGTGCCGCGACGAGGGGCACGTTAGGGCGACGCGAGGTCGCTGACCTCCCCCCAGTTGCCCACCCTCCCCCTCCCCATGCGTCGCCTCGCTCACGCCGGTGCCCTCGTCGCGCTCATCGCCTCCGCG
>CAZWVG010000110.1:0-17613 GCA_964637355.1 uncultured Gemmatimonadaceae bacterium | reverse complement strand
GGACGCGGCGTCGCCGCCGGCGGCGCCTCTCCGGCCACGCGATACACCAGGTCTCCCGCCCACCGGTACGAGATCACCACGCCCGACGCCACGATCACCACCAGCGGGACAAACGACCAAATGCCCAACACATTGTGCCAGTTGAAGTCGCGCGCCTTTCCGCGCAGTCCACCGCGGAACCAGCCGACCAGGCGGAACTGCCGGCGCGTGAATCGCCGCGGAAACCAGAGCACGAGCCCGGTCAGCACGAGCACGAGAAAGGCGAGATTGGCCACACCGGTGATGGCGCGCGCGGTGTCGCGCCCTTCGACGGACACGCCGAGCCAGCGGTGCCACGCGGTGATCCTCGAGAAGACGGATCGCGTAGCATCGTCGCCCCGCCCGAGCACCGTCGCCGACGCACCATCCACGAACACCGTCCCCTCGCGCCCGAAACTCACCTGCACCGGGAGCGTCGAGCCGGCCGAAAACTGCACCGCGGTCGGCGTCGCTCCCGGAAGCGCCGCGCGCGCCGCACCGACCAACTCAGCGATCGGTCGCCGCGGCCCCGGGCTCGCGGTCGCCGTCGTCGCCGCGCGAAGGTCGGCGCTGGCGATCATCTGTCGCTCGTAGGTGAGCAGCACACCCGACACCGACATGATCAGGATGATGATCCCGGCGGTGACCCCCGAAACGAGGTGCGTCCAGAAGAGAATCCGGCGTGGGAGGCGTGCGATCGAGTTCGAGGCGGCCATGGTCGGCGTGCGGGTGATGTGTCTGAGTTGAAAGCGATTCTCAACTTGTGTCGGCGCGGAATGTAATTCCGACTAATCGTATCGGCTATTGCGTTCGAGCCTCGTTACGGCTTGATGACGAGGCGAATCGGATTTCCGCGCTTGCTCGCCAGCGTCTCGACGCCGTCGGCCACATCCTCGAGCGGGAGGATCGCGCTGATCGAACGCGACACGTCGAGTCGCCCGCTCCCCACCAGCGCGACGAGCTGGTCGAGGTGCTCCTTGCGGTAGCCGAGGTGGCCGAGAAGCGATTGAGAGCGCAGGCCGAAGATCGCTCCCGGCCCGAGTTGGATCTGTTGGTGCGAGAGCCCGATCATCACCGTGCGCCCGAAGCGCGCGGTGCAGCGCACCGCCTGCGCGAGCGCCGAATTGGAGCCGAAGAGATCGACCGTCACATCGAGCATCACCCCGTTCGTCAGACGGGCGATCGACGAGGGGACGTCGTCGGAGGCGGGATCGAGGGCGACGTCGGCGCCGAAGGCGAGCGCCCGCTCGCGGGCGGCCGGGTTCGGATCGACTGCGACGATCGGCGCGGCCCCTACCATCCGCGCGATCTGAACCGCGTGCACCCCCAGCCCGCCAATCCCCCACAACCCCACCGACTCCCCCGGTCGCAACTCGGCGCGGTCCACCAGCCCGGCGTAGGGGGTGGAGACGGCGTCGGCCAGGATCGCCGCCTGTTCGAACGGAATGCGGTCGGGCACAGGCGAGAGCGCGACGGCAGGTACGACGACGTATTCGGCCCAGGCGCCGTCGTAGTGCGCCCCCATGATCTGGTAGTCCATGCAACGCTCGGGCGGGTGGCCGCGCATGCAGCTCGAACATCGACCACAGGCGCGGCCGCCAGCGATCACTACCCGGTCATCAATACGCCACCCTTCGACGTTGGCCCCGATCGCCGCGATCACTCCCGACGCCTCGTGCCCCGGCGTGAGTTCTGCCAGCTGGACCGGGAGCGAACCATCGATGATGTGCACGTCGGAGAGGCAGATCCCGCACGCCATCACCCGCACCAGGACTTCACCGGCGCCCGGGACGGGGACCGGACGTTCGACCACGGTCAGTCGATGGGTGGCCGTCTCCAGGCGAGCCGCACGCATCAGGCGGGGAAGTGACATGCAGCGCGAGTGGCAGGTGGACGAGTGAAACCAGCGCGCGCCTTGCGTGCGCGTCTACTGGACGGACGTTGGTCGACGGGGCGTGTTAAGGGGCGACGCTCGCCTGCAGGTCAACCGGACGTTGCAGCCGACGGATACTTCGGTACGGTTGCGTCGCGCGGTTGCGTCGCGCGGCGCCGGTGCACCCTGGAAAGCGGAAGGCCCCGATGCGCGAGGCGTAGGTCGCTTCGCCGGCACGCAGGTAATCGCCCACGTACCAGATCGTGCAGTCGTCGGTTGGGTCGACCGCCGTCTGCGTGTAGTCCTCCCAGCGGAGCGAATGCTCCTGCGCACCGGTTCCTTCCACGAGAACCGCTTCACGAAGGGTCAGTTCACCCTTGGGATCGCTCGCCATGCGTCCGGCGAAGCGCTGGCCGGCGAAGTGTGGGGAGCCGCCGAAGGAGAAGCCGATGCCGATATTGCCGGCGCGATCCATCGCCGGCGACGCCATCCAGCGCCAGAGCGAGTCCGGCGCGAACGTCCCTTGCTGGAAGAGTTGCAGCTGCCGGCCGCGCCCGACGCGGAACTCGTACCAGCGCACGCCGCCCCCGCCGGCCGCCGTGTTGACCGAGTGTACCGCGACGATCGATTCGCGCGTCCCGACTCGGCGATACACGACGCGCGCCATCAGCTTGTCTCCCTGCGCATCGAGCCGGCGCGCTGTCCCGGGTTGGGGGACGCAGCTCGTGAGCTGCCCGTCGCACAGGTAGTGGTAGGGAGCGACGGCGATCTTCACCGGGCCGTCGAGTCGCGTGCGCGAGGGGGTGCGCCAGTCGACGTGGAAGGCCCAGGCGTAGATCCCATCATCCTCGAAGACGTGCTCGAGCTGCGTGCCGCCAGCTGCGAGCACCGGATTCGGGGCGCCGGCCGGCGGGAGTGCCGTCCCGTCGAGGTCCGCATTGTTCAGGAAGTTCACGCCGTCGACGACGATGCACTGCTCGGTCGCCGCCTTCCCCGCCAGCATGCGCACGCGATCGGCGACACAGGCGTGCTTCTGGATCACGTCGTCGCCGGTGCTCGTCGGGAGGTAGTAGCCGTCGGGCCACACCGCGGGGCGCGGGTAATCGGGGAAGAGCGGGCGCACGAACTCGTAGCGGTAGTACGAGCCTAACGGGTCGTCGCTCGTGCTCACGGCGTAGCACATCGCGTAGACACCCTGCGTGTCGGGGGCGACGCGCGGAGGGGCCGGCGGGCGTGGCGTCGCGACCGAATCCGGGGAGGGAGGCGGTGGCTGGAAGAGCTCGCGCGCCGCGCCGGGCTGTCCCTCCTGCCCGCGCTCGCTCTCCTTCGCCCCTTCGCCCGCTCGCGGGGGCGGCGCATGACGCTCTCCCTGTCGCACGCGCGAGAAAATCGGGAGGACGATGAGCCAGCGATGCGCGAGCTGGTCGTAGCGTACCACCGCATCGCCGCTCAATCGCTCGTCGCACGGGCCGCCGAATCCCTCGAACACGTTGTTGCTGGCGACGGGTCCGTAGAGCACCTGTCCGGTCGAGTCGTACTTCGCGCCGCGCTTGGTGAAGACCGCCATGCGGGAGTTCACCAGCTGCACGATGTGGTTGGGGCCGACGGCCAGCGTGTTGTCCGACGGATTGCGAAGTGTCGCCGTTCCCTGCGGTCCCTGGAATCCGGCGCCCAACCCGTCGAACGACGCGACGATCTCGGCCGGCGCACGCGTCCCCTGCGATCGCTGCTCCACCTCGGCGCTCCCCTCGGGAATCGACGGTGCAGGAGCCATCGCAAACGTCTCCTCGTCCTCCCGCGATGGCGGTGAGAGCGTGACCGGCGCCACTTCACTCGCACCGCGACCACTGGATGCGGCTACCTCGCCGGTCACCCGTTCGCCCTCCAACAAATCGCGAATCTCCGACCCGGTGACCTCTTCGCGACCTCCGCGCTCTCCGCGGACTCCGCGTTGATCGCTCTTCCCCGACATTCCCAATTGCGCGAGCGGCGGCGACGTATCGATCGCGATCGCCGTGCGCGCTGTCGCTCGCTGACGAGACGCCGGTCGATCGCCCGCATCCGCCCTGCCACAGCTCCACGCGAGCGTCGACAACGCCGCCAGCCGCAACGCGCGCGTGACCGCCACCGAAATTCCCGCGCGATTCGGACCGCTCATGCCGTCGCCCTCAGCATTGTGGTGAGTGACGCCGATGCCACAACGTCGCCATCGATCGTCGCGACGCCGTCGGTGCGACAGATGCCGCGCCGCCACGACCGCAGCGTCACCGTCAGGTGCAGCTCGTCGCCAGGTCGCGCCGCGCGCCGCAACCGGACCCGGTCGGCCGCGGCGAAGTAGGCGATCGCCCCGCGCGCACCATCGATCCCCTCCTGCAGCAGCGCACAGGTAGTCTGCGCCAGCGCCTCGATCACCAGCGAATACGGCATGATCGTCTCCGTATCGCCAGACGCCGGGCACCACCACTCGCCCGAGGTCACGCGCTTGATCCCCATCGCGCGTCGCCCGGGCTCGAGCACGTGGATCCGATCGACCAGGAGGAACGGGTAGCGGTGGGGGAGAAGCGACGCGAGCGCTTCCCCTTCGAGGACCGCATCGGTACCAGCCACCGCGTCAACTCCTGCGCCCGATGCCACGTCGCTCACCGCGCCGCTCACCGCGCCGCTCACCGCACCTCTCTCCGCGCCACCGGGCGCCGCAACCGAGTCCTCGGAGCCGGATGGCATCGCGCCGCTACTTCGACGGCATCGCCGCCATGCACTCGATTTCCACCTTCGCCGCCGGCGAGACGAGCGCCGCGACGACGACGGTCGAGCGTGCAGGGGGCGAGTCGGGGAAGAAGGCCCGGTACGCGGTATTCATCCCGCCGAAGTCCTTCACGTCCACCAGAAAGACCGTGCACTTGGCCGCGTGCGCCATGTCGGTCCCGGCGGCCTCGAAGACCGCCTTGATGTTCTCCAGCGACAGCGTGGTCTGTCCGCCGATCGTCGTGTCGGGCGACTCGCGCTTGAGCCCGAGCTGCCCGGAGGAGTACACCATGTCGCCCACGCGAATCCCCGGCGTGAGCGTCGCTGACGCCGACATCCCCTTCGGAACGATCGCCTCTCGGCGCGCCCCCTGCGCGAGCACGGGCGAGGCGGCGGCCAGCGAGAGCAGGAGCAGGAGTGCGGGACGGGACATCGTCAGCCTCGAAGGAAGATCGGGGTCGGGGGAGTTGCGCAAAATGGGGGGCGCTCATCGACTCGCGCCGCAGCGCCCCGCGCGCGCGACGGGTGGGCGTGAACCTGCTCGCGTGCGTGGGCGCTGGCAATGCCCATCGCCCGGCGGGCGCTGCCAGTGCAGCGCTCGCGCGAAGGGGGCACTCCGCGGCGGATTCGATTGCGAGCGCCCCGCGCGCGGAGCATCTTCGCCCCGTCCCTCACACAGGAATCCATGTCCGACGAATCGCTCCCCACTTCGAAGCCCGAGGCCGAGCCAGGCCACGCCGTGGACCCGATCGACCGCCGCGACTTCCTGCGCGTCGCTGGAGTCGGCGCCAGCGCGTTGCTGGCCACCGGCTGCGTACCGGCCACGCCAGCGATGGCACCCGCGCGCGGCATCGCACCGGCCCGGTCATCGCGCGGGAGTGGGCACATCGTCGTCATCGGCGGTGGCGCGTGGGGCGGGTGGACATCGCTTCACCTCCGTCGGCGAGGCGCACAGGTCACCATGATCGAAGCGTACGCGCCGGGCAACTCGAAAGCCTCGAGCGGCGCCGAGACGCGCGGCATCCGGTCATCGTACGGCGACCGCGCCGCGGCGGGGGAGCTCTGGACGGCGTGGGCGCGTACGGCAATCCGTCGGTGGAGTGACTTCGACGACGAGTACGCGAAGGATTTCGGGACCAAGTTCTTCCACCGCACGGGCGACGTGATTTGCCGCGCCAAGCCCGAGCCGTTCGTCACGCGCACGATCGAGCTGTGGAAGGCGCAGGGCGTTCCGCACGAGGTGATCGATGGCGCCGAGGTGATGAAGCGTTGGCCGGTGATCGATGCGCGCGATATCGAGATCGCCGTCACCGAGCCCGATGCCGGCGTCTGCCGTGCGCGCGCCGCGACGGAGGCAGTGGCGCATATCGCCCAGCGCGAAGGGGTCAAGCTGGTGATCGGGCGTGCGCGCCCGGGAACAGTCACGGCCGGCGTGATGGATGGCGTGGTGCTCGACGACGGGACGATCGTCCGCGGCGACACCTACGTGTTCTGCTGTGGCCCGTGGCTGCGGAAGATGTTCCCGGGGATCCTCGAGAACCGGATGCGCGTCCCGTTAGGCTACGTCTGCTACTTCGGCGTCCCCGAAGGGGATCGACGCTTCACCTACCCGAACCTCCCGAGCTACAACTTCCCCGGGGTGACGGGGTGGGCGGCGCTCCCGGTCGACCTGCGCGGCTTTCGCGTGCGCGGCGCGATCGCCCCTCCACCCCCCAAGGAAGGATCGCCGGAGGCCAGGGAGGCCGCCGAGCGTGCGTCGGAGGCGTCGACGATCGACCTGGCACAAACCGACCCCGACACCAGTTCGCGGTGGATGAGCCAGACGCGCGTGGACGGCTCGCGCCGCTTCGTCCAGGCCCGCTTTCCGTTGTTGGCCGACGCGCCGCTCGTCGAGACACGCTCGTGTCACTACGAATCGAGCGTCAATCGCAACTTCATCATCGACCACCTTCCCGAGATGTCGAACGCCTGGATCGCCGGCGTTGGACAAGCCGAAGGCTTCAAGTTCGGCCCTGTGGTCGGCGACTACATCGCCCAGCGCGTCCTCGGCTACCCCGGCGACGCCGCCATGGCCGAAGCCTTCAAGTTTCCGACCGCCGAGTACGAGAAGCCGAAGGAACCAGAAAAGGAGGAAGAGGAGTATTAGCCCGCGCGTCTGACTTCTCATCGCGTCCCCGCCTCCCGTCTTCTCGTCTTCTCGTCTTCTCGTCCTCTCAAGACTCATGTCTGACTCGATCGGCCCGATCGACGTCTTCGGCCTGTCGCACACCGGTCTCGTCCCGACGGAAAACCAGGACCACTTTCTGGTTGCGCGCATGCGAAAGCTCGTCGAGGTCACCTCGACCAACCTCGAACGGCAGCGCCTCGACCCGCGCCTGCGCGAAGACGAGGCGTACCTGATGGTCGTGGCCGATGGCGTCGGCGGGCGCGCCGGCGGCAAGCAGGCGAGCAGCAGCGCGGTCGGCACCTCGCTCGAGTACATCTCCAAGGCCACGGGATGCTACCAACGCTTTGATGTCGCCGAAGAGCAGGCGTTCATCGAGCAGATGGAAGCCGCGGTGCGCGAGGCACACGAAGCGCTGCGCCGTGACAACGGCGACACCGAATGGTCGCCGGCCACGACGCTCACGATGATCATGCTCGTCGCGCCGCGCGCCTACATCATCCACGTGGGCGACACGCGCGCCTACTACCTGCGCCGCGGGCGTCTCTTCCAGCTCACGCGCGACCAGACGTACGGCCAGTACCTCCTCGAGTCGGGGGCGATGACCGAGGCGCAGGTGGCGACGTCGCCGATGGGGCGCACGCTGGCGAGCGCGATCGGGAGTTCGGAAGTGCACCCCTCGGTCGGGCTCATCGACCTCGAGCCAAACGACGTGCTCCTCCTCTGCAGCGACGGGCTCACCAAGCACGTTCCCAACGAGGAGCTCTCGCGCATCCTGCAGGCCACCACCACGGCACAGGAGGCGTGCGAGGCGCTCGTGTCGGCAGCGCTGGCGGGGGGTGGGTCGGACAACATCAGCGTCGTGGTGGCGCGCTGTGGCGAGGAGCCCGCAGCGATCGACGCCGTCGCCTAACGGCGCCGCGGTCCGATTCGACCGACGCCTGACCGACCCGTCGCCGGGCTGCCCCTCTGCCTAACGGCGTCCCACGCTGGCGTGGCGCGCGACGTTCACCCCCCCATCCAGCGCAGCGCCGACTCCAGGTCGATGTTGCTCCCGCTCAGCGTCACCGCCACCGTGCGTCCGTTCAGCGACAAGCGCCCGCTGAGGATTGCCGCCAGCGCCACCGATCCCCCGGGCTCGGCAACCAATCCGAGCTCACGGAATGCCGAGCGCATCGCTTCGACGACCTCGGCATCGCTCACCACCAGCGCCCCCGTTAGGCGCTCGCGGTTGACGGCGAAGGTGAGCGCGCCGGGCGTCACCGCCAGCACGCTGTCACAGATCGACGTGCGCCCCGGTTCGTTCTGCACCCGGTGTCCGGCAGCGAGCGAGCGCGCCGTGTCGTCGAAGCCCTCGGGCTCGGCAGCGTAGACCTCGCCCGCCGGGCGCAGTTCGCGCATCACGAGCGCCGATCCGGCGGTGAGTCCCCCGCCCGAGCAGCAGGCGACGAGAATGTCCACCGGTGCGCCCATCGCTTCGGCCTGCTGCACGATCTCCAGCGCGACCGTACCCGCTCCCGCCATCACGAAGCGATCCTCGAACGGAGGCACCATCACCAGCCCGCGCTCGGCGGCGAGCCGGTTGCCGATCGCCACACGGTCATCGCGCTGCCGGTCGTAGAACAACACCTCGGCGCCTAACGCGCGCGTCTTGTCCGCCTTGATCCTCGGGACGTCGGACGGCATGACCACGGTCGCCGTGGTGCCGAGCATGCGGGCCGCTGCAGCGACGGCCTGCCCGTGGTTGCCTGACGAGTAGGCCACCACGCCGCGCGACCGCTCGTCGGCGGTGAGGAGGCGCATCCGGTTGTAGGCGCCGCGCATCTTGAACGATCCGGTGCGTTGCAGCCCTTCGGCCTTGACGAGGAGTCGCCCGCCCACGCGAGCGTTCAGGACAGGCGACTCGAGGAGCGGAGTGACGATGCAGGCGGCGCCGATGTGCTGCGCCGCCTCGGTGATGTCGGCGAAGGTCGGGAGGTCCTGCTCGGTGATCGTCGCGGTCATGTCGGTCGGCAGAAGGTCGGGAAACGCCCGACCGGAAATCTACCGACCCCGCACCGTGAGCACGCGTTCGCCGCGCACGGGAATCGTCCCCTCGGCGGTAATCTCGAGCTGCATCAGGTAGCGCCCCGGCTTGAGTGTGGCCAGGTCGACGACCACCGCGCGCGGCGTGTAGCCCCTCCCGCGAGACGAGACATCGCTGAGCCCGACCGACACCGGTTGCGCCTCGCGGATCAGCTTGAGCGCGGTGAGCCCGCGCTGCAGCCATCCGCCACTCCCCTGGTCCTCGGGGGCGACGGTGATGGCGACCTGGATCCCTTCCCCCCCGGGGTTGGTGTTGTACGTCTCCCAGTAGATCCCGACCTTGCTCCCCTCGGCGACGACCTGCGACGTGCTCGCGTGCGGGATGACCTCCTCGAGGTTGCGCGGCATTCCGTCGTACGGGTCGAAGAGGAGGAGGTCGGAAATGCTGACGCGCGAGCCGGGAAACTCGGTCGCCCGCATCCCGTAGCGGGCGCGCGCCAGCACTTGCGGCTGACGGGCCGCCACCTCGGCGCTCATGAGCATCGGCCCCCAGGTGGTGCTGGCGGTGATCACCCCGCGAATGCCCGGCGTCGGGAGGCGCACGATCGACGCATCGGTCGCTTCGCCCTTGGTGAGGACGAGCGCGGCGGTCATGCTTCCGGCTTTTTGGGCAGCGACCAACGGCTTGCTGTCGCTCGCGTCGTACGCCATGACGACGAACGCCGAGTCGCCGCGACGGAAGATCGCGCTCTGGTGCTGGAGCGGGAGGAGGTGACGCGCGACCTCTGGAGCGTAGCGGGCGCGCACGCCGGGGAGCCCCTTGCCGCGCCACCCTAACGAATCGCTGTAGGCAGGATTGCGCACGGTCGCCGCTACGGGGAGCATCGGCGGTGCCGGCGACGGCTCGTGCCCGGTGATCACCTGCTGCGAACCGCGCCCGGGGACGTACGCCGTGAATTGCGTCCAGGCGCGCGGCCACCCGTAGCGCAGGAGGAGCTCGCGCTCGTCGTCGTCGAAGCCCATCTCGTAGACCGACGGCGCGTCCTCGACAAAGACGGTATACAGCCGGCGCGCGAGGAACTCGGAGCGTGCATCGTTGCCCGGTAGTGACAACATCGGGCGTGCAAGCCACCAGATGCGGCGCTCCATCGTCTGGCGGCGTGCGCACCCCGCTTCGCGATACTCGCGCAGCAGGTTGTCGTCGAGCACCAGCTTGAGGTCGGTCCAGTCGCAGCGCTGCTTCTCTCCCATGAGCGCGAGCGATCGGTCCCACGCGCTGTCCGCGGCGGCGAAGCGCCCCGCCATGTGCAACGCAAAGCCCTGCAGCGCCGGGCACCACCATCCACCCACCTGGCAGCGCTCGGCGGCACGCACGGCGTCGTTGTAGCGCCCGGCCTCGGTCATGTAGCGCACGAGCTGTCCCGACGTCCACCGATCGTCGGGGAACTCGGTGTACGCCGAGTCGAGCATCGAGATGAGCGTGCTGCGCGCCTCACCGATCACCGACGGTTCTTCGGGAGCGGGGGGCTCGCGCTCGTCGTACCAGTAGCAGAATCGCCCCACCTGTTCGTCGCAGCGCCCGGGCCCTCCTCCACGCAAGTTGAGCTTGGGGAGGTTGTTGCGACGGATCGCCTCGAATCGCGCCTGCTTGTCCCTGAGGATGTTCACCAGCGGCGCCGCCGCCTCCGGTGTGACGGGGCGAACCTGCATCACCTGCGCGCCGATCGGCGCAGCAGCGAGCAAGGGAAGAGTGGCGGCGACGAGGACTATGCGGTGCATCGGCGGGGTTCTGGCGTCGGATTGCTGCAGTCAGTACGTCCGGCGTCCCCAAAAGGGTCCGATGTGAACCGGATCGCGACATCGCGCGGCGCGCGCGCAGAGAAGAGACACGATAGCGCCGACACGACCCCTATGCGATGCGAGTGGGGCAACGGGCGCACATCGCACGGCCGACCGTCCACCGCCGAGCCGCGCGTCGCAAGGCGCAGTCACCGCACGAGGTTGATGTACGTAGTGATGATGATCGCGTTGCTGAAGTCGATGAAGAACGCCCCGACCATCGGGAGGACGAGAAAGGCGCGCGGGGCAGCGCCGAATCGCTCGGTGAGCGCCGTCATGTTCGCCACCGCGTTGGGGGTCGCGCCGAGGCCGAACCCGCAGTGTCCGCCGGCCATCACGGCGGCGTCGTAATCGCGCCCCATGAGGCGATAGGTGACGAAGTACGCGAACGCCGCCATGACCACTACCTGCACGAGCAGGATCGCCAGCATCGGGAGGGCGAGGTCGAGCAACTCCCAAAGCTTGAGCGACATGAGAGCCATCGCCAGGAAGAGCGAGAGCGCGATCGTCCCGATGTCGTCGACGGTGCGTGGAGCGATGCGCACGCCCTTTGTAGCGTCGGCAAGGTTGCGGATGATCGCGGCGCACAACATCGCCCCGATGTAGCCGGGGAGTGTGACGAATCGCCCGAGCCAGGTGCTCAACATCCCGCCGAGCCACATCGCCACGAGAATGACGGTGAGCATCTGCAGGAGCGTGTACGCCGTTGCCCCTTCTCCCGCCGGTTCGGTGTCGATCTCTTCGTCGAGCGAGGCGTGCTCGAGCCCCGTCTCTCGCTGCGGCGATCCGGTCGGCGTTAGGCGGTTGCGGGCGATCAGGCGTGTGCCGACGGGACCACCGATCAATCCGCCGAAGACGAGCCCGAACGTCGCCGCTGCCACCGCGAGCGTCACCGCACCGGGAAAGGCGTACTGCTCCTCCAGCAGCTTGCCGAACGCCGCGCCAGTCCCGTGTCCCCCCGTCATGGTGATCGATCCGGTGATCAGCCCGAGGAGCGGGTTCACGCCCAGCACCTTCGCCAACCCGACGCCGACCGCGTTCTGCACGATGGCGAGGAGACTCGCCAGCACCCAGAACAGGACGACCTGCGGTCCACCGACGCGCAGCAGGGCGAGCGACGCCCCGAGCCCGATGGTGGTGAAGAACATCACCATCAGCGGCGCCTGCATCGCCGTGTTGAACTCGAACGAGACCACACCGCCCAGCCGCAGCGCGAGGGCCACCGCGGCAAAGAGAAATCCCCCGACAACCGGCGCCGGGATATTGAACCGGTCGAGGACGGCGACGCGCTTGCGAACGCCGTACCCGAAAAACAACACGACCGCAGCGAGCGCCACCGTCTGCAGTGCGTCGAACGAGATGATGAGCATGGAGGGGAGGTGAGATCTCGACGTGGAGTCGTGCGCAAATGCAAGAAGACGAGACCGCTCGGATCTCGTCTTCTCGTCTTCTCGTCTTCTGCCTTACCGCTTCTTCGTGGTGATCAGGATCGCCCCCGCCGGCGTCCCCGTGCCGAATCGCGTCGTGGCATCGGCCGCGCTCAGGTAGCGGATCTCCTTCACGTTGATCGCGCTGATCGGTGTGAGCGCCTCCAGTCCGCCGGCCTTGATTCCGTCGACATAGACGACGATCAGGTCGGAGTTCGAACCTCCCTCCAGCCCCTGGCTCCCGCGCCCACGCAGCATGTTCGGGCGCAAGCGCTGGATTGCCTCCATGGCATTCGTCGCTCCCGACGACGTGATCTCCGCATCCACGATCACGTTGGCGCTCCCGCGCGCCGGTGAGGCACCGGTCTTCGCCGCTCCTGCCCCTCCTCCCCCTCCTCCGCATGCTGCGATGGACGCGAACGTCACGAACGCGCCAATCGCCAGGACTCCACGTCGCATCATCCTGACCTCTCCGAACGGGATGTGAACTCGTCGCCGACTAGAGGTCATCTCACAATTGGTCGACGCCCTCCGGCCGGCGCTGGGCGCCGGCGCGACCGGCCACCATTTGTGAGATGACGTGTGCTCGCTGTCGACTGCTGGTTGTCGACTGTTCGTCGCCGCGCGCTACGCTCTCACCTTCAGGAACTGAGCGCAAGGCTTCCAGCGCGCGTAGCGAAAGTTTCACCATCCACGCCGGGCGGAATCGGGCGCCCGAGCGCGGCAAGCGCACTCGGCATGACGTCGACCGTGCGGCGCGGCGGTTGCGCCAGCGGATGCGCGGCGAGCGGGTGATTCACCAGGAGCGGTGCGAGCATGTGCTCCCTCAGGAGCGCGCCATGCGTGGAGCGGTGCGGGATCGGCTCGTAGTGGTGGCGGAAATCCCATCCGCGCGCGGCCGAGAGCAGGATGTCGCCGCAACGCGCGGCCGCCGACAACTGCGCGATCTGGACGACGGCGTCGGGATAGTCGCTGTCGATCGTCGCGTCGTAGGCGTCCTGCGACGTCGCGTCCGACAGCTCTCCGGTGCCAAGCGGGTCGCCGTCGAGCGGCTGGTAGGAGTAGGTGTCTCCGTGCCATCGCAGCATGGCGGCGCCGCGCCGGGCCGAGCGGATCTCCGCCGCGCCGTCTCCGTGCGGGAGGACGAGCAGGTCGACGGAATCGCGCGCGAGGAGCGCTTCGGCGACTCCTCCCCACCGGCTGCGAAGCGTTGGCCAGAAGGGGCGCTCGCGCCGGTTCAGCTCCAGGTACACGTGGGCCATCGCGTTCCCGCTCACCATCACCGCCACTTCATGCCCGCCGCCGACCGTCCACGGATGCGCCAGTGTGTGAAAGCCCCACGTATCGCGGAACAGGACGGTCAGGTCGTCGTGCGAATGCACCGGGGAGTGGCCGTGATCGCTCACGATCCACAGGTGCGTCTGCTCCCAGCTCCCGCCTCGCTCGGCATCGTGTCGCAGCTCGGCGACCACATCGTCGATCGTGGCAATCGCGTCGCGCGCGAGCGTGCTCCCCTGGCCCTCGGCATGCGACGCCTTGTCGATCCCGGTGAAGGCGGCAAAGACGAACTGTGGATCTTCGCGACGAACGCGCCGCACGACTTCGTTGCCGATTTCGCGGTCGATCGCGAGCCAATCGCGCACGTCGCCGCGGAAGTGCGTCGCGGCGGCGCGCGCCACGAAGCGCGTCCCGCGGCCGAGGCGATGGCGCGGGTCGAGTCCACGCCCAATGACCGTGAGGGCGCCGAGCGACGAGTCGGTGAGCTCGAAGAGCGTCGGAGCGTCGCTGGCGAGGTCGGTGTCGACATGTCGCATACCGAAACCCACGTAGCTGCGCGTGTGGGCGAGGAACGCGCCGACTTTGCGAGAGCGGTCGAACCACCGCAGCCCGGGGAGGCCGGCGTTTCCGGGATATCGGCCGGTGAGGAACGGCGCGTACGCTACGCCGGTGACCGACGGCCAGGAGGTGGTGATCGTGCGGTACGCTCCATCGCGTCTGAGCTGCGCGAGGTGCGGCGCGTCGCCGCCGTCCATCGCAGCACTCAGCGTATCGGGACGGGCCCCATCGGCCACGAGGATGATGACGGGCAACGGAGGCTCTGGCGGGAGGGTGCGGGAGGGCTCGGCGCTCGGCCGTTTCGCCCTCTCGTGTGATACGCTAAGCTGAGGCGCGTGTTGCGCATTCACCCCCCTCGATCTTAATCACGCGATGGCCAATCGTAAGCAATCCGGTCGGCGACCGCGGCCACGCGGAGCGCGCGGGCTCGATCCCGAACGTCTCCTCGATGCCGGAAAGGAAGCGCTCGAAGGGTTGCGCGAACGGACCGAGAGCGGACATCGCGCGGCCGGCCGAAAGCCGCCGTCGGAAAGCTCCTCGCAGCGCACGAGCGGCGCGCACAAGATCATCGACGCGTCCATTCGCAATCCGCTCCCGCTCACCGAGGACGCGAAGCTCCTGCAGTCTGGGCAGTCGCTCGACGACTTCACCCGCACCGATCCCTGGCGCCTCATGCGTATCCAGGGGGAGTTCATCGAGGGCTTCGACACACTCGCCCGCGTTCACAAGGGCGTCACGATCTTCGGCTCGGCGCGCACGGGACCCGACGATCCGCAGTACGCCGCCGCCGAGGAGACGGCGCGTCTCCTGGCGCAGGCCGGCTTCGCGATCCTCACCGGCGCAGGGCCGGGCATCATGGAGGCGGCGAACAAGGGCGCGAAGGAAGGGGGGGGACTCTCGATCGGCTGCAACATCGAGCTTCCCTTCGAGCAGGGCGCGAATCCCTACGTCGACACGCTCATCAACTTCCGCTACTTCTTCGTGCGGAAGACGATGTTCATCAAGTATTCGAACGCGTTCGTGATCTTTCCCGGCGGTTTCGGAACGCTCGATGAGCTGTTCGAAGCCGTCACGCTGATCCAGACCGGGAAGATTCATCAGTTCCCGGTGATTCTGTTCGGGCGCCACTACTGGGCAGGGCTCATCCGCTGGCTGCAGTCGCGCGTCCTGGTCGAGCGCAAGATTTCGCCGGGCGACATGGACCTGTTGCTGGTCACCGACGATCCCGAAGAGGCGGCACAGGCCGTGATCGCCGCATACGACGCACACCTCAGCGCCGCACGCGAGCGGCGGGACACGATATGAGCGAGAAGACGAGAAGACGAGAAGACGGGAAGACGAGGGGTGGGAAGGGCGCCGATGCCGGACACGGGCGCTCGTTAGGGCTCAAGGCGTCGCGCATCGGAGGGACGGTCAAACGCGCTTCTGCAGCTGGCAACAAGTCGTCGCAGAAGAAGGCGGCGGAGCGGCGGGAGCAGGCGGGAAAGTCGCCGGCGGCCGCCAGCAGCAATCGCTTCCTGCGCGGCGGACGCATCGATCCGCGGCGCATCAACGGGAAGGAGAAGGTCGTCGACCTGATCGACGGGACGTACCTCGCCTACAACGCCGGGCGACTCCGCGAGGCGTGCCAGCTCTTCACCGAGAAGATGCTCGACCCGACGGTGACGGTCGGCCTCACGATGACCGGCGCCCTCACGCCGGCCGGGCTCGGGATGGCGGCGGTGATCCCGCTGATCGAGGCCGGGTTCGTCGACTGGATCATCTCCACCGGCGCGAACCTCTATCACGACACGCATTTCGGGCTTGGGTTGTCGATGCATCGCGGCAACCCGCAGACGAGTGACGTGCTCCTCCGCGAGGAGGGAGTCGTACGCATCTACGACATCTTCTTCGACTACGACGTCCTGCTCTCGACCGACGCCTTCTTCCGCGCCATCATCCAAGGGAAGGAGTTCCAGCGCCCGATGTCGAGCGCCGAATTCCACTGGTTGTGCGGGAAGTACGTGCGCGAGCGCGAGCGGAAGCTCGGGATCGGGACCAAGTCGCTGCTCAGCGTCGCCTACAAGTGCGGCGTCCCGATCTACACCTCGTCGCCGGGCGACTCGTCGATCGGGATGAACATCGCCGCGCTCGCGCTCGATGGAAACAAGTGCGTGATCGACCCCAACCTCGACGTGAACGAGACGGCCTCGATCGTGCTCAACGCCAAGCGGAGTGGCGGGCGGAGCGCGATCTGCATCCTCGGCGGCGGAAGTCCCAAGAACTTCGCGCTGCAGACCGAGCCGCAGATCCAGGAAGTGTTAGGCATCGACGAGAAGGGGCACGACTACTTCCTGCAGATCACCGACGCGCGCCCCGACACTGGCGGGCTCTCCGGCGCGACGCCGGCCGAGGCGGTGAGCTGGGGAAAGATCGACCCCGACCGTCTCCCCGACGCCGTGGTCTGCTACCTCGACTCGACCGTGGCGCTCCCGCTCCTCACCTCGTACGCACTGGCCAAGCGCTCCAAGCGTCCGCTGCGCAAGCTCTATGAGCAGCGCGAGGCGATGATGGCGCGGTTGCGAGAGGAGTACGAGCGGACGAAGTGAGGTGAACGCGGTGCGCGACACGTTTGCCGCGCACCGCGCGATCGCGGCCTAACGCACGAAGGCGAAGCGGTCGCCGGTGACTTGCGCCGCCTGCCGCAACATCGTGATGCTGGTCGGGGCGTACGTCCCCTTGAAGAGCGTGTCGCCCATTTGCACGAATGAAAGCACGTCGCCGGTGCGGTTGAACGATCCCCGGAGCGTGTGCGTGGTGCTGGCCGGCTGCGAGCCGTTTGTGCTCGAGCGCAAGGCGAGGGAGAAGATGAACGTGGAATCGGTGCCGAGCGTCAGCGCACCCTTGCGGATCTCGATCGCCGTTCCGTCCTGCGTGAACGTGGCCGGGAGCGTGATGTCATTCGCCGAGGCAAGCGCATAGACGACCCCGGGGCCCGTGATGGGCTCGGTGGAAGAGACCACTTCGCTCAGGTGGCATGCGCTCGCCAACACCGCGGCGGCGGCGAGCGGGAGTGCGCGACGGCGCAAGAGACTCGGAGAGAACAGTCGACGAAGCTGGGGGATCATCTCGGGCATCCGGGAACGGTAAACTCTGGACAAGCAACTGACACGCATCTCTCGCGGCAACCCCGCCCGCGAGTCCAGATTGTCGCGAGCCGAGCCTATGACGCGTGACTGAGCCGAATCCCACCAGCGCAGGACCAACATCTCCACCGCCGATCGATTCGGGCGACGGGCACCCGCCGCGTGCGCGATCGCGCGAGGCACTCATGATGCGCTCGCCCCCCTGGCTCGTGCGACTCTCCAACTGGGGGGCGGTGGTGGCGGTGGTCGGGGCACTCTTCCTCGGCGTCCAGATGACGCGCCGGCTCCTCTCGCGCGTGGTGGTCACGCCGCTACCGTCCCTGGCGCAGCTCGCCGACAGCGCGCGTGGCAGAAACGCCGGCACCGCGACGCCAAAGGCACAACCGTCGGCCAAGCTTCCCGACGACTCCAGCGACCACCCCATCGTCATCGGCGCGACGCTTCCCGCCGATTCCCTCCTGCGCGTAGCCCGGCACGCTCTCTGGCGCGGGCGCTGGGGGGAGGCGACCGACGCCTTCGGGCGCCTCGCGCGCGACTCGGCGAGTGAAGGGGCGAACGCGA
>CAZWVG010000109.1:0-17614 GCA_964637355.1 uncultured Gemmatimonadaceae bacterium | reverse complement strand
TCAACGGCGTCGCACAGGTGAACGTGGTCGGTGGCGACAGCGCGCAGCTCAACGTCGATGTACGTCCCTCGGGCCTGGCGGCGGCGGGGATCGGGATCGACCAGGTGGTGAATGCGCTCCGTGCGCAGAACCTCGCCGCGCCGGTCGGGCGGGTGAACACGCCGCTCGAGCAGCGCGCCATCCGACTCGAAGGGCGTCTCGAGCGCGCCGAGGAGTTCGGGAGCATCGTCGTCGCGCGCGGCGTGCACCTCAACGAAGTCGCCGACGTGACCGAGGGGGCGGCCGAGCCCAACTCGGCGGCGCTCTTCAACGGATCGCCAGCGATCGGGCTCGACATCATCAAGTCGCGCGAGGCGAGCACCACCGCGGTGAGCGACCTGGTGCGCGCCCGCGTCGAGGCGTTAGGCGCCATGCTCCCGACCGGGGTCAAGCTGGAGCTGGTGCGCGATTCGGGGACGCGCGTGCGAAACTCGGTGCGCAACGTGGAAGAGACGCTGGTCGAGGGAGCGGTGCTGACCGTGCTCGTCGTCTTCCTCTTCCTCAACTCGTGGCGCTCGACGGTGATCACCGGGCTCGCACTCCCCGTCTCGGTGCTCGCGGCCTTCGTCCCGCTCTACGCCCTCGGCTTCACGCTCAACATCATGTCGCTGATGGGGCTCTCGCTCGCCATCGGCATCCTGATCGACGATGCGATCGTGGTGCGCGAAAACATCGTGCGACACGTGGAGATGGGAAAGGATCACCTGACCGCGTCGCACGAGGGGACGAACGAGATCGGGCTCGCCGTGACGGCGACGACCTTCTCGATCGTCGCGGTCTTCGTCCCGGTCGGATTCATGCCCGGTGTCGCGGGGCAGTTCTTCAAACCCTTCGCGCTCACCATCGCCAGCGCCGTCCTCGTCTCCCTCTTCGTCTCATTCTCGCTCGACCCGATGCTCTCGGCGTACTGGGCCGACCCGCAGCTGGAGGCCCATGAACGGCGCAACCCGATCGCGCGCGCCCTGGATCGCTACAACGAGTGGTTCAACCGGCAGTCGGTGCGCTATACGCGCGTCGTCGCCTGGGCCCTCGACCATCGCTGGTGGATGATCGGGATCGCCGTGTCGACGTTGGTCGTCGCCATCGCGCTGCAGGTGCGCTTTGGAGGGTTCGGCTTCGCCCCGATCAGCGACAACAGCGAGTTGAACGTCTCGATCGAGACGCCGCCGGGGTCGAGCCTCGAATACACGACGCTCAAGGCCGAGGAGGCCGCGCGCCTCGTTCGGGCGCACAAGGAGGTCGCGTACACCTACTCGACCGTGGGGAGCGCGACCGGTTCGGGTGCCGTGGACGTGGCGACGATCTACGTGCGCCTCGTCCCGCGCGAGAAGCGCGGCATGACCCAGGACGAGTTCGGGGCGCGGGTGCGCAAGGAGCTGGCCGGGATCGGGGGCGCAGTGGCCTACACGTATGCAGCCGGCAGCCTCGCGGGCAACCAGAAGCAGATCCAGCTGCAGCTCCAGGGCCCCGACGCGCTCAAGCTCAACGAGCTCTCGGCCGACATCGCCGATTCCATGCGCGCCACGCCCGGCGTGGTCGACGTCGGCCTGTCGACCAAGGGACGCAAGCCCGAGCTGAGCGTGAAGGTGAATCGCGCGCTCGCGTCGAGCCTCGGCATCAGCCTCGGGCAGCTCGCCACCACGCTGCGCTTCGCCTTCGCCGGCGTCGACGCCGGGACGTGGGTCGACCCGTCGGGGATCTCGCGCTACGTGCGCGTGCGCCTTGCACCTGACGACCGGCGCCGCAAGGCCGACGTGGAGCAGATTCCGGTGATGGTGGTTGGGGGAGGAGGCGCGGCTGACCAGCGATTCGTCCCGCTCTCGCAAGTCGCGACGGTAGTGGCGAGCACCGGCCCCGCGCAGATCGATCACTATCAGCGCCGCCGCGTGGTGACGATCGGCGCCAACGTCCTCGGCGCATCCGTTGGAAACGTGGCGCAGGACGCGATGCGACGGGTGAACAAGGTGGCACTCCCCCGCGGCTACGCCATCTCGCAGGGGGGGCAGGTAGAGGGGCAGAGCCAGGTCTTCAACGCGATCATCACGGCGCTCGGCGTCGCGATCATGCTCATGTACCTGATCCTCGTGGTGCAGTTCGGGTCGTTCCTCGAGCCGCTGGTGATCCTCGTTTCGCTCCCGCTGTCGTTGATTGGAGTCGTGATGGCACTCCTGATCACCCGCGACACGCTCAACATCATGTCGCTCATCGGGGTGATGATGCTGATGGGGATCGTGGCCAAGAACGCCATCCTCCTCATCGACTTCGCCAAATGGGCGCACCAGGACGGGACGCGCTCGCTCCGCGACGCGCTCATCGAAGCCGGGCGCATCCGCCTCCGCCCGATCATGATGACGACGCTCGCCCTGGTCGCCGGAATGGTCCCGGTGGCGCTGGGGATCGGTGAGGGGGCCGACTTCCGGGCGCCGCTCGGGCGCGCGGTGATCGGCGGCGTGATTGCTTCGACCGTGTTGACGCTCGTCGTGATCCCGACGGTCTACGAGATCATGGTCGAGTGGCGCGAAGGGCTGCAGCGACGTATGGCGAGAATCTTTGGCGGCCGCCCCGCGACTGCGCACGCCGCACCGCCTTCCCCGGCCCCGAGCGCGGGCGACGACTAGAGGTCATCTCACAAATAGTCGACGGCCTCCGGCCGGCGCTGGGCGCCGGCGCGACCGGCGACTATTTGTGAGATGAATTGTAGTCCGCCAGCCGCAACGGCCGTACGGGAGGGCACTCGCCAACGCTGTCGCCCTGCGTGAGCGCGTGGCGCGAGCCTCGTGAACGACTCAGGGGACGACGTCGAAGAAGTCGCTGTACGTCGGTGTCAGCCCGGCGACCGTCGCGACGAGCGCCACTTCCCCCACCTCCACGTTGACCCTCAGGTCGCTGAACGTCGCGATGCCATTGATCGTCGATACCGTCGTGGTACCGAGGAGCTGCGCGGTGGGATCGAAGCTGTAGAGCGTTAGCGTGACCGGCGTCGCGACATTGTTCACCAGGTTCCCGTAGCGATCGCGCAGCGCCACCGACACCGGGGGGAAGAACTGCCCCACGCGTACGCTCGGCGGGGGTTGCTGCACGAACTCGGCGTACGCCGGTACGTCGGCCACCCCGACCACGACCAGCGGCAGCGGATTCGTGGAGAATCCCTGCACTGTCGCGAAGACCGTGTCGGAGCGCGCGATCGTGTCGACCTGCCACGAGATGAGCGAGGCGATCCCCGCCAGGTCGGTGTTCACCGTCGCGGGGAGCGCGGGCACAAACGTTCCGGTGCTACGCGTCGCCTGCGAGAACTGCACCGGGACGCCCTGTACCGGAAGTCCTGCGGAATCGACCACCGTCACCTGCAGCAATTGCAGCACACGCGGAGCGAGTATCGTCCCGACCGTTCGCGTCAACGCGCATCGCACACAACCGATCGACGCCGGGCTCCCGGGCACCGCGCCAGTGATCTGGAAGACGACCTGATCGTTCGGGAGCGCCGACGACCGAACGACGAAGGTGTTCGTCCCCGGTGTGGTGGAGAGCGTGCAGCCGACGGACGCCGTTCCGCCCGCCCCTGTCGTCGCCGACTGCGCGGCGACCGAGGCCCCCGACGTTTGTGCCTGGAACGTGAGCGTCGCGCCCGGAACGGGATAGCCGTTCTGGTCGAGCACGATGACCTGGATCGGCGTGGGACATCCGAGCCCCCGTGCATAACGAGGGAGCCAGGTCACCGTCGGGAGGATGAGTGCCGGCGCTCCCACCACGACCGGGCCAGATGTCACCTTGACCGGCACCACGAACGGACCGGCGCGCGTTCCGCTCCCCACCTGGCCTCGCGCTCCGTCGCCCCAGCAATACGGATCGCCGGCAGTCGTGAGGGCGCAGCTGTGTGTGGGCCCGGCCGAGATCTCGGAGAAGCGCAGCGTGCCTCGTACCAGCGCACGGATCGTGGAGGACGGCGCCGCACCTCCGTACGGTGTCCCATCGCCCAGCAATCCCTGGTTGGCCGGCCCGCGACACGAGCCAATGCCAGCAGGGTCGACGGCACAGGCATGCAATCGCCCGACCGAGAGGCGCGCGTCGACGCTTCCCGACGCGCTGTTCACCGGCGCGAGCTGGTCCACCACCCCGCTCGGCCCCCCGCGCCCCCAGCAGCGCTCGCCCCCCGCTACCGTGATCGCACAGGCGTTCACGTCGCCGACATCGACCGCCACGAAGCGCTCGCTCGTTTGCACCTGGCGGGGAACGATCGACGACACCACGTCGCCGGTTCCGAGTCCTCCCAGCGTATTGTCGCCCCAGCAGTACAGCACACCGCGCACGGTCACCCCGCAGCTCTGCCGAGTTCCGGTGGAGACATCGATCCACTTCTCGGCGAGCACCACGCGGGTGGGCGCGGTGCGCATGACGCGAGAGCTGTCGCCGACCGCTCCCTGCGCATTCTCTCCCCAGCAATACGCCTCACCGTCTTCGGTCACGCCGCACGCGCGCGCCGCCGAGGGGCCTGCCGCGCCGTTCCCGCCCACGTCGATCGTCACAAACTTGAGTGTGCCGGAGACGACTTCAGGTGTCCGCGAGCAGGCGACCGAGAGCGAGGGGCTGGCGCTCGCGCAGAGATCGCGTCCGGAGAGTCCCAGTTCGCCAGCGGGCGAAGGTCCCCAGCAGAGCACGGCCGCCGCTGCGCTGAGTCCGCACGTCGGTCCGGCGAAGGCGCTCGCCGACTTGCTGTCGGCCAGCGCCACGAACGTCGTGTTCCCCGCCACAGGGACCGGGTAGATCGTGTCGCCGGGCGTGCGAACTCCCGGGTTGCCCAGGAGCCCCATGTCGTTTGCCCCCCAGCAGCGCGTCACGCCATCGCGAAAGATCGCGCAGGAGTGCGAGGCCCCCGCGGAGATGCGTTCGCGCCGTGGGGATACCGCGGTGAAGGTGAGCGTGGTCGCGATCGACGCCGCTCCTGCCGCCGCGGATGCACGCAATGTGTTGGCACCGGCCGCGCTCCCGACGCGATAGCCAACGCTTACGAGTCCGTCGGCATCGGTCACGAACGGCCCCCCGACAACCGTCCCGCCCCCCGCCGTGACCGAGAGCGTCAGCGTACGCCCGGCGATCGGCGCCCCGCCGCGATCCGTCAGCCGCAATTTCACGGGGAGTTGCAGCGAGGTGCCGGTCCAGGCGAGCTGCGCGTCCCCTTCCTCGACGGTGAGGTTGGCCGCCGCCTGCAGTCGAACCGCGGCGGGAGGTTGCACCGTCGAGCCGCCGGCGATGTCGAACGGGCCGACGCGCGTGGAGTCGAGCACTGCCTGCGATCCATCGCGTAACACGGCATCGACGACGACCGGGCACCCGGTTCCACCAGGCGCTCGCTGCGCGTCGGAGAGACACTGCGTGAGGTCGAGCTCGAGCGGGACCGCCAGCGTGCCGGCGCCACCCAACACCGCATGCGCGCTGGCCAGCGGGACCGGTGCGCCCGTGGTGCGCAGGTACGCGGCACTCACGTCGAGGATCTCTCCCTCGCTCGCGACCGTGGCCTGTAGCTGCAGGCGCGCCCGAAGCCCTGGTGGCGCGAGCACGGCGTCCTTGCTGCACGCCGCAAGGAGCAGCGTGCCCATCGCGCACGCAAGCCGCCGCCGGGTGCCGCTGTGCGCGCGCACGCCTAACGCCTCACCAGCGTGACCGACACGCCGAACCCGGTCGCGCGCGTCGACACGGCACCGGTGTCGAACGTCCCGACACTCCCGCGAACCGACGGCTCGAGCGATACGGCACCGATCGGGAGCGACAATCCGAGCGAACCGCCGAACGCGCTCATCGCCGCCGTCGCCAGCGACTGGTCGACATCGAGCCCCGAGTCGACATGCCCGTCGACCCCGAACCACCAGCCGAAACGGCGCGGTACGCCAAACCTCGCCTGCAGCCGCGCATCGAGCTGGTTCCCATTCGACCCATCGACACGCCGGCCATCGAGCCCGTGGTAGTTGTCACGGTAACGATCGACGATGGCTACGCTCAACTCCTGCATCCCCGGTACACCGAGCTCGAGGAGCATCAACCCGGAAATGCTGGGGCCGAGTCGGTACTCGCCCCCTACCTGAGGGGCGCCATTTGCCGTGAGCGAGATCGCGTCCTTCCCGTAGTGATCGTAGCCGGCGAGGAATGAGAGACGATGCGGACCGATCAGCCGGTCGGCACCGAGCGAGAGGTGCACCGCGTCGCCCGGATTGAGCTCCGTCGTCGAGGTGATGCCGGCGATCGCCGCATCGATCGGCGTGTACTGCGACCGGAGTTCGTACGAGGCGCCGGCCGCCAGCGCCCACGAACCGGCGCGCTGTGCGAGCACGAGCCCCGCCGTCCCCCCAAGTCCACTCCCGAGCGTAGGACTCGGCATCCGCAACGGGGGAGCTCCAACGATGCGCAGCGCCCGCAGCTCGTCGCCGTCGAGCGATGACAACCCGCTCGGCGCGTTGAGGCCGAGGTTGAGCAGCAGGCGATCGCTCGCCATGTGCCCCACCAGCCGCAACTTGAGGTCGGTGGGACCACGAAGGTCGAGTGTGCGCGTGCGCGTCCCGCTCGTATCGGTGAGTTGCACCTCGCCCATGGCGTAGGCGCCGGTCACGTCGAACGTCCAGCGCGCCCCGAGTGGAATCACGACGCCGAGCGGAAACGAGAATTGCGACACGCGCCCGACGCGATCGGTGTCCGCCGGTACGGGTGTATCGAATCGCCACGTCGACCACGTTCCCCCCGCTTGCAGCAGCGGGCGACGGAGCGAGGTGACTTGTGCCGCGAGCGGCGCACCGGAGAGCGATGCGATCGCGACCGCCGCTGCGGCGCAGCACAGCGCGCGCCGCGCCCCTCGTCGCACTCGACGCGCAACGCGTGACGCATCTTGCTCCCTGCGCGCGATCACGGAATCACGATGGTGATGATGAGCGTCGCGATGCGGCGCGCATTCGTGAAGGCCGGATCGGCTGCATCGCTGGTGATCGGCACACTCGGTCGGTTGGTCGCATCGAGCGTGAGCGTGGTGAGCGGCGCCAGGCGCGGGAGGAGCGCGTCGCGTCCCTCGTCGAGATACACCGCGACCTCGTTCGCCCGGTCGCGCGCCTGCTGGAACGCCCCGTCGAGTCGCACCGCCTCACGGAAATTCGCGCGCGCACCGCGGAGGTTGCCGTACACTTCGTCGCGCACACCACGGCTGTAGGCCAGGAGCGCGGCGAGACTGGTGGTGGGACGATCGTCGAAGAGCTGCCGCTCGCGTGGAGTGAGCGTCACGCCAAGGCGGCCAAAGAGCTCGAGCGCGAGTCGTCGTTCCGCTTCGAGGAGTTGGTCCGCGCTTCCACGCGACGTGGGGCCGCCGCTGACTGATGCATCGGTCGCGTTCACCAGGCGCGTCGCGAGGTCGAGCTGCGCTCCCGCAGCGTCTCGCACCTGCCCCATTACCAGGGTGCGCGCCCCCACCAGCCGCCCGGTGCGCGGTGCCGTCGCCTCGTCGACGCGCCCCGAAAGGGCGAGCTGCTGCTCGCGAAGCACCGCGTCGATGCGCAGCCGGTCGACCACGACCAACTGCGCACTGCGCGCGAGGTCGGTCATGAGGATGTCGGCGAGCCCGAAGCCGAGCACGCGAAGCGATGTGTCGCGGGTGCTGACGATCAGCGGCGTCACGGCGACCGACCGCGGTGGAAAGCTCGCGGGGTCGATGGCCCGCTCCTGCGCCACCATCCGCCGGGCAAAGGAGTCGGCCGCCGCGATGCGCGGCGGCGGCGACGCCGGGACGAGCGGGGTGAGCGGGAGACAACCTCCCGTCAGCAGCGCCGTTGGAAGCGCCAGCACCCCGATGCGCACGCGGCGCCTGCGATCCGCGCCCTCGGCACGCGGGCTCGAGGGCGACAGGCTCATCCGAGCCGAGCGTCGTCGCATCGCCGCATCGTTTCCATCGTCGACGAATGTGACCGGCGGCCACTCGTCAGGCAAGCAGCGCGCGCGATTCCTCTCGCTCCCCTTGCCTCCACGGCCGGGTACGGTTTGCCTCGCCCATCGTTCGTTGCAGCTGCGACGATCGCCGATCGAGTCTTCTCGCGACCACTCGCCGGTCGAGCGGCGCCAAGCGCCGGCTGGTGGCCGTTGACGGGTGACGAGATGACCTCTAGTACCGCTCGAGATCCTTCCCCGAGACCACTGTCCCGCTGAAGCGCGCGCGCACCTCCTTGAGCAACTGCTCGTCCGACATCCCAAAGAAGAGTTGGTGATAGAGGACGAGGAGTTTCGGACGTGCCGCCGTTGCGATCTCGCCGAGCTGCGTCGCCGACGTGTGCGCCTGCGCGTGATACTTCTGCCGGAGCGGCGGCTGCAGCGTAAAGCCCGAGTCCGAATAGACCTCGTGCACGAGGATGTCGCACCCCGCGCACTCGCGTGCGATCGCCGGGTTCGCCCGTGCATCGCCGCTGATCACGATCAATTTGTCGGGCGTCTGCACGCGGTAACCGAACGCATACTTCCACCCGGTGTGCGGAACCTGGAAGGCCCGCACCGTCACGCGTGCGTCCTTGTAGATCTCCCCCTCGGAGATCTCGTGCACGTCGGGACGCACGACCCCCGCCGGCCCGCCAGACGTCGCCGAGCGTTCGGCGATGTCCTCGGCGTACGCGTCGAGGATGCCATCGACCATGCGCTGGATCCCCGGCGGACCGAAGAGCTGCAGCGGTGCACGCCGTCCCTGGATCCAGGGCGTGAACATCACGTCGTTCACCCCCATCGTGTGATCGGAGTGGAGGTGCGTCACGAAGAGATGCTGGAGCCGGTTGGCCTGCAGCGCAGGGATCCCCATCTGCGCGGCGGCGGTCGCTCGCCGCACGATCCCCGCACCGGCGTCGAAGAGGTAGGCGACGCTGTCGACCACGATCGCTACCCCGGGGCCGCTGCGCTCCGGATCGGGGATCGGTGTTCCCGTCCCCAGGAGGACGAGCTGGGTGCGCGACGAGGCGGGCTGCGCGCAGGCGCTGCCGACCACCCCGAGCATGCAGAGCGCACCGATCGCGAACGCTCGCTTCGTCGTCCGAGCTCCCACCATTGCTGCGCGCATGATCGTCGTTGGTCGGTTGTCGTTCGAAGGTTGGCGCGCGGGAGTAAGCCCCGCGAGGCGCGCCGGCGCGTGCCCGCAGCGCGTGCTCGCGGCGCGTGCTCGCGTTGGCGCGTGCTTCGGTTCTCGCGTCGCTCGATCATCCACGCTGCGCAGTTGTGCGTCAAGACGCGCTCGGGGGGCGCGCGTGAGTCACCTAACGAGCGCTCCCAGTCCCGCACCGACCCGTTCCCCCACGCCGAATCGCTCGGGCGCCCCCCCGAATGCCGGGTGTCGTGCGTCTCGCCCGCGGCGCCGTGACGCGCATTCAGGATTTGTTCATGCAGCGCCACCCGTTCGCCGCGCGTACCATTACGTCCCGCTCGCCCGTCGTCTCGCGCTCCTCGCTGCTGGCGAACGTCGCTCGCGGAACCGGAATCTCGCACCTCCTCCTTCGTCTCCCCCCGCTTCGCACCCGATCCCCGCCCCCATCCCGATGCGCCGTCCATCACTCTCCATCAGCGCCGCCCTGCTCCTCACGCTTGGCGGCGTCGCGTTGCGCGCACACGCGCAAGGTGCTGTCCCCGACGCCGACGAGTTCTCGAAGTTGCACTTCCGGTCGATCGGACCGGCCACGATGTCCGGACGCATCGCCGACGTCGCCGTGTACGAGGCAAACCCGGCGATCTACTATGTCGGGACCGCACACGGCGGCGTCTGGAAGACCACCAGCAACGGTGCCACGTTCGAGCCGCTCTTCCAGGATCAGGGGCTGATCTCCATCGGCGACGTCGCGGTGTCGCAGATCAATCCCGACCTCGTCTGGGTCGGAGCCGGCGAGTCCAACAACCGGCAGAGCACGTCGTGGGGAGGCGGGGTCTACAAGTCCACAGATGGCGGCAAGACATTCGCGCTGATGGGGCTCCCGCAGTCGCGCCACATCAACCGCATCATCATCCACCCCACCAACAACGACATCGTCCTCGTCGCGGCCACCGGCCCGCTCTTCGGCCCCGGCGGCGATCGCGGCGTCTACAAGACGGTCGACGGCGGGAAGACGTGGAAGCAGGTCCTCAAGCTCGACGACGACACCGGCGCCAACGACCTTGCCGTGTCGCTCTCCGACCCGGACGTCATGTACGCTTCGTCCTACCAGCGCCGGCGCACCGCCTGTTGCATGAACGGCGGAGGTCCCGGGAGCGGGCTCTGGCGCTCGACCGACGGCGGCGACACCTGGAAGCGACTCGCCGGACACGGACTCCCCGAGGGGCCGCTGGGCCGCATCGCCGTCGACGTCTATCGTGCCAGCTCGCGCATCGTCTACACGCTCATCGAGGGACCCGCGCCCGACAACCAGGGGAATGCAGAAGGGGCGGCGGGGGATTCGGCCGCGCGTCCTGCCGCTCGCGCCGATTCCGGCCGCCGCGGCGGCAATCGCGCCGCACCACCGCCGACGCCGACGGGACTCTACAAGTCCGATGACGGCGGCGAAACCTGGAAGAAGGTGACCAGCGTCAATCCGCGCGCGATGTACTTCTCGCAGCTCCGCATCGACCCCACCAACCCCGAACGGCTCTACCTCGGTGGTGTCGGGATGCACATGTCGATCGACGGAGGGCTCAAGTTCGAGACCGACGCGGCGCAGGCGATTCACGACGACGTGCACGCCATCTGGATCGACCCGTCGAACCCGAACCACATCCTCATCGGCAACGACGGCGGCCTCGCCGTCTCGTACGACATGAGCCGCACCTGGACCTTCATCCCCAACCTCCCGGTCGGTCTGTTCTACCATGTCGGCTACGACATGGAGATCCCGTACAACGTGTGCGGCGGGATGCAGGACAACTACAACTGGTGCGGTCCCAGCGCGTCGCGCATGGGCAAGGGGATCATGAACTACGACTGGTTCCAGGTCCTCGGCGGCGACGGCTTCGTGGCGATCCCCGATGTGCGGAACTCGCGCATCGTCTACACCGAGTCGCAGGACGGGAACATCATCCGGCGCGACAAGCTCACCGGCGAGTCGAAGTCGATCCGTCCCACGCCGTTCAACGTCGCCAACGCCACCAAGGGGGAGACGTATCGCTTTCACTGGGATACGCCGCTCCTGCAGTCGCCTAACGATGCGGGGATCCTGCTCACCGCCGCCAACCGCGTCTTCCGCTCGCGCGACCGGGGCGACTCGTGGGAAGCGATCAGCCCCGACCTCACGAAGAACGTGAATCGCGACAGCATCGTCACGATGGGGCTCAAGGGGAGCGACATCACCATCGCCCGCAACGACGGCATCTCGCAGTGGCCGAGCATCGTGGCGCTCGCCGAGTCGCCGCGTCAGGCCGGTGTCTTCTACGCGGGGACCGACGACGGTACCGTGAGCATGTCTCGGAACGGCGGGCAAACGTGGCAGGACATCACCAAGCGCCTCCCCGGTTTCCCGGCCGGCGATGCCTTCGTCTCGAAGATCGTTCCTTCGCGCTTCAACCCGGCGACCGTCTACCTCACGGTCGACAACCACCGGCTGAACGATTACGAGACGTACATGTGGGTGAGCACCGACTTCGGTGACATCTGGCGCTCGATGAACGGCAACTTGCGCGGCGAGAACGTTCGCACGCTCACCGAGGACACGAAGAACCCCGACGTGCTCTACATCGGGACAGAGACCGGGATCTTCGTCTCGCTCGATCGCGGTGGCAGCTGGCGGCGCCTCCGCGGCAACCTCCCGACCGTGCGCGTCGACGAGCTCACGATTCACCCGCGCGACAACGCACTCCTCGTGGCGACGCACGGGCGCGCGCTCTGGATCCTCGACCATCTCGAGCCCATCCAGGAGCATGCCACGCTCAAGGGATCGACGTCGCATCTCGTGACACCCGGCTTCACGCTGCAGTGGAAGTCCAAGGACGACCGCAACGACGAGTTCTGGGGACACCAGTTCTTTACCGGGGAGAACCCCCCGCTCGAAGCGGTGATTCCGATGTACATCGGCGCTCCGCTCACCAAGCCGACGCTGCGCATCAGCGACGCCGGCGGCCGCGTCGTCCGCACGCTGGAGATCCCCGCCAGCCGCAACGCCATCGGGTTGCAGACGATGTGCTGGGACCAGCGCGTGGAGCCGATCGAGCCGCTCCCGACGCGCCGCCCCGGCGGTGCGGGGGGACCGGGCGGGCGTCCGGGCGCCGACACCACTCCAGCAGTCCCCGGCGTACCGCAGGCGCAACCGGCGGTTGGGTACAAGGCCGAGAGCCCGTGTCCTCCGGCGAGCGACAGCGCGGCGAACGGCCCCGGTGGTGGTGGCGGCGGGCGATTCGGCGGCGGCGGGAATCTCGGGCCGCTCGTGGTTCCGGGCACCTACACGGTGGCGCTTCTCGCCGACGGCAAGGTCCTCGACTCCAAGCCGCTCCGCCTCGTGATGGATCCCGCGGTGCAGCTGGCGGGGGGCGAGCGCGCGCGGTACAACGCGATTGCCGCCGACCTGCACGAGCTGCACCGGCGCGGCACCGATGCCGCGCGCCCGCTCGTCGCCCTGTACGACGAGGTGCAGCGCACCGCCCGGCAGGTGGATTCGAGCAGCGCCCCTGCCGCCGTGAAGACGCAGTGGACCGACTTCCGCAAGCAGTTCGATTCGGTGCGCGCGAAGTTCGGCGTCCCCGCGCCAACTGGTGGACGCTTCGGTGGCGGCGGCGGAGGTGCAGCCGCCGCGGCGGCCGCGGCGGCCAACGTGCTCGGGCGCGTTGGCGCGCTCAAGGGTTCGGTGCTGGGGATCTGGGAAGTGCCCACCGCGGGCACCATGCGCCAGGTGGAGAGCACGCGCCGCGAGATGCTTGCTGCCATTGGCGAGGCCCAGGCGATCGTGGCCAAGGCGCGCGCTGTGAGCCAGGCGCTCTCAGCCAGCGGCGTAACGTTCACCGTTCCCAAGTAGCGAGGACGAGGTACCAAACAAGAAAAGGCCGGGCAGTCGCCCGGCCTTTTCTCTTCTCACCCGTTCGTCGCGTTTGGGGTCAGAAGGGCGGAATCACCACGCCGATCGTATCCCCCGCGAAGACGGTGATCTCCTCCGACACGCGGCTCCGCTGGGAAGCGATCGGGCGAATCGCGAATCGAATCGATGGCCCGCCGACCATGTCGCGCGGGAGCACGAAGGTCTCCTTGCTCAACCCCGTCACCATGCCGAGGCGCACGGTGCGCAACCCCTGCATGACGAAGACGTTCGCGTCGTAGAAGTTCTGGTTGTCGATCTCGACCGAGGCACTCCCCTGCACGGCGCGTGTGGAGTCCGCGGAAACGGTGCTGGCCACCGGCACGCCGGGCGTTCCCGTCGCCAGGGCGGCGCTGAGGGCCAGGTGCAGCAGCATGGACGACATGATTCCTCACAGTTGATGTACGCCTCATATACCCGTCGCGCGCTCGGCGCGTTCCGGCAATCGCCCGCGCACAGCGCGCATTACGAAGATGTAATGCGCGGCACGCGCGCGCGCGTTGACGTGCGGGAGCCTCGCGCGATTCCCTAATCGTTGAAAGCGTGCCGCCGCCCGCTGCATGGACCTCGCCCGGCTCGCCGGCCCTCCGGACGACGCATCCCCGCCCACACGCTGATTGGCGGGTGCCCCCTCGCGCACTCGCCCCCCGACCGACATCGTTCGCGCTGTCGCCATTCCCAGTCCCCCAGTTCGCGTCCCATGTACACTCGCCGTCGCCGTCGCTCGACGCCTCTCGTCGTCACCGCCGCGCTGCTCGCCGCGCTCCCCGCGCAACGCATACACGCACAGTCGCTCCCCGACAGCACCGCTCGGCGGATCGACCAACTCTTCAGTCGCTTCGATTCAACCACCCCGGGGTGCCTGGTGGGGATCAACAAGGACGGAAGGGTGCTCCTCGCCAAGGGCTACGGGATGGCGAACCTCGAGTATGGCGTGCCGCTCACCCGAGAGTCGATCTCCGAGTCGGGGTCGGTGGCGAAGCAGTTCACCGCGGCGGCCGTCGTCCTCCTGCAGCACGACGGCAAGCTCTCGCTCGATGACGACATCAGGAAATACCTCCCCGAAGTCCCCGACTTCGGCACGCCCATCACCATTCGCCACCTCCTCACGCACACCAGCGGATTGCGCGACCAGTGGGCGCTCCTCGGCCTCATGGGACGCGGCCCGGGAACCGAGGTCCACACGCACGCGAAGATCCTCGATCTCGTGCACCGGCAGCAGGAGCTCAACTTCCCCGTCGGAAGCGAGTACCTGTACAGCAACACCGGCTATGTCCTCGCCGCAACGATCGTGTCGCGCGTGAGCGGGATGCCGTTCGCCACGTTCAGTCGCGAACGCATCTTCAAGCCGCTCGGGATGACGCACACGCAGTGGCGCGACGACTATCGGCGCGTCGTCCCCGGGCGCGCAACGGCGTACGACCTCGAGCGCGGCGCCTGGGTGCAGGACATGCCGTTCACCATGGTGCACGGCAACGGCGGGCTGCTCAGCACCATCGACGACCTCCTCCGCTGGAACGATGCGCTGACCGACGGCTTTCCGGGGTATCCCGGGCTGACCAGGGAGCTCGAGACGACGCAGCGCCTGACAAACGGCCGGCAGCTGGACTACGCGCTGGGGCTCAGCGTCACTCCGTGGAGCGACGGCGTGCGAGAGGTCTCGCACTCCGGCTCGACCGCGGGCTATCGCACCTGGCTCGCGCGCTACCCCGAGGTACACGCATCGGTGGCGGTGTGGTGCAACGCCGGGACCGCGAATGCGGGGGGACTGGGGCGCCAGGTGGCCCAGCTGATCGTCCCACGCCCGTCGCGGACGCGCGCCACGCCGACTCCGGTCGCCGCCGCGGACCGTGAACGGGTGACAGGCACCTATCGCGATCCGCGCACCGACGCGTTCCTCACGATTGCGAGCGCCGGAGAGTATCTGCGCGTCGTTGGACCGTCATCCGACTCGCTCCGCGCTGAGGGAGGAGCCGGGCGCTTCTCGACGTCCTCCGGCTATGCACTCACCTTCTCTCCCGCATCGGCCAGGGCGACGGCTCTCCACGTGGTCCTTCCCGGCGGAGAGGAGATGGAGATGGTCGCCGTATCGCCACTCGCGCTGGGGGGGGAAGCGCTCGACGCGTACCCGGGGCGATATCGCTCTCCAGAGTTGGAGTCGACGATCGTGGTACGGCGCGACGGCGGGCGGCTGCTGGCGCGCATCTCCCCCGACGATGAGGCCCCCCTTCTCCCCTTCTATCAGGACGGATTCCGCGTCGCCACGTCCGGAACGACCGTGCGCTTCGTGCGCGATGCCTCGGGACAGGTCACCGGCGCGCGGATCTTTGCGGGGCGCGCCCGCAACGTTCGGTTCGATCGCGTCCCCTGAGAGCGAAAGCGGCGCCCTGTCATGGGGCGCCGCATCGGCGTTGCGTGATCGCTCAACCGGCGCTGAGCCGGCGCCGAGTCAGCGCCCAGTCGACCCCGCGTGCCAGGTCACGCCGAGGACGACCTGACGCCCGGTGAAGCCGGGCCAGCTCTCCATCAACCGCTTGTCGAAGAGGTTCGTGACGCCGAGCGACCACTCGGTGGAGAACGGGAGGGCCCGGGACACGCGCGCATCGACCCGCGTCCATCCCGCCCGCTCGCGACTCACCGCCCCGGTGGCGTCGCGGTCGATCGGCGTGCGTCCGGTGTAGAGGAGCGCGACGTTCCCACGGAACCCAAACGGTGCGCTGCCGGTCACGGAACCGCGTGCGCTGTGCATCGGGCGGCCGAGCAGCGCGCCGCCGGTCCCGAGGTCGCGCGCGTGCAGGTAGTCGTACGACCCCTCGAGCTGCCAACTGCGGAGCGAGAGCCCCGATTCGAGCTCCACCCCCGAGCTGCGCCCGCGCTCGATGTTGTCGTAGGTATACGTTCCCGTGGCGTCCGGCTCCCGCGTCTCGATGAAGTTGCGGTAGTCGTTGCGGAAGAGCGAGGCGCGCGACCAGAGCGCGGTCCCGGTCCACTCGACGCCGAGCGAACCGCTCGTCGACGACTCGGGGCGCAGGTTGGGATTGCCGCTGACGGCATAGCCCGCCGCAGAGTTCACGAAGTCGAGGTACAGCTCCTTGAAGTCCGGCGCGCGGAAGCCGCGCCCGAAGGCCGCGCGGATCGCCAGCGCATCGCGCGGGCGCCACATCGCTGCCACCCTCGGCGCCACGAAATTCCCCCAGCGGTCGCTGCGCGTGACGCGAACGCCAGGCGTCAGCGAGAGCGCTCCCACGCTGCGCGTCAGCTGCGCGAACGGCTCCACGCTCGTGCTGTGCGGCGACGCCACCGACAGGCGGTCGGCCGTGATCGACTCGCGCCGGACCTGCACGCCGGCGTCGAGCTGCGTGCGCCCGAATTCGGCGTTGTACAGCAGGTCGCCCTGCACGAGGCGCTGCGCGTCCTTCGAGCCACTGTCGCTCGCCGGCGAAGAAAGCGTGCTCGCCCGCGACAAGTGATCGAAAGCGGATACGTTCACTGTCGAGGTGAGCCACCCGCCCGGCACCGCCGCGCGGGCACTGGCGCGCCCGCCGTACTGGTCGTTGTCGGCGAAGTGATACAGCTGCCCGACGCGATATCGCTGCCCCTCGGTGATCGCCAGGGCGCCCAGGTCGAACTGGAGCCCCGAATCGGGCTGCCAGCGGAGCGACCCCGAGCCGTTCCAGCGGTGCGCGTAGGTGTCGCTCGTGCCGGCGACGCCCGGTGTAAGGTCCTGGCGACGCAAGCCCCCGTCGATCGTCGCGCCAAGCGCGCCGCGACGCCAGAGCGTATTTCCCGAAAGGTCGCGCCTCCCCTGCGTCCCCGCCGCGCTGACCAGCCCCGCTTCCCAGCCGGCCACGTCGGCCCGTCGCGTGATGATATTGACCACGCCCCCTAACGCTTCACTGCCGTACAGCGTCGACTGCGGCCCCTTCACCACCTCGATCCGCTCGACCATCGACGTCGGGATGCGCGAGACGTCGAAGTTGCCGTTCACCCGCCCCACCATCGGTTGGCCGTCGAGGAGGATCAGCACGCGGCGGGAGTCGAAGCCGCGCATCTGAATCCCGGCACCGGCCGGTACGCCGCCGTCGAGCTGCATCCCCGAACGTTCCGTCAGCACCGCCGCCACGTCGCTTGCCCCGCGCTCGGTGAGCGCCCGCGCGCCGATCAATTCCGTCTCGACCACCGCGTCGGCGAGCTTCTGCTCGCGACGGGCCGCCGTCACGATCACGGCATCGAGGGGGATCGCCAGCGCGTCCAGCGACGTCTGGCGCAAGCGCCCCGCGTCGTCGAGCCGAGCATCGACGACAAACTCGCGAAAGGCGTAGCCGGGATGGCGCACGCGCACCCGCACCATCGTCGTCGCCGGCACCGCGAGTTCCCAGGCGCCGTCGCTGTCGCTGCGCACGCGCCCCAGGATCCCATCGTTCGCCACCACCTCCGTGCCGGGGCCGATCACCAGGTCCGGGTGCACGCCGTCCTGCAGGTGCGGGTTGCCGGCCTTGCCCACCGCCACGCTCCGGCCGTCGCGCACCCCGCTGTCGCCCTTGACCACCCCG
>CAZWVG010000108.1:0-17923 GCA_964637355.1 uncultured Gemmatimonadaceae bacterium | reverse complement strand
GCCGCCAACTGGAAAATGCATCACGGCCCGAGCGACGCCCGGGCCTTCATGCGCTCCTTCCTCGCGCACTCGGCGCGCCGCACCGACCGGCAGGTGCTCTTCTTCCCGCCAGCCGTCAGCGTCACGACGGTGCTGGAGATGATCCGCGAGCGCCACGACATCCTGGTTGGCGTGCAGAACATCCACTGGGAAGACAAAGGGGCCTTCACCGGGGAGCTGTCCGCAGCAATGGCGCGCGACGCCGGGGCGACGGTTGCCCTCGTCGGACACTCCGAGCGCCGCCACGTCTTCGGCGAGACCGATGAGCAGACGGGGAAAAAGGTCGGAGCCGCAGTACGCGCCGGGCTTGTTCCCATGCTGTGCATTGGCGAGACGCTTTCCGAGCGTGAAGCGGGAGCGACCGAGGCGGTGGTGATCCGCCAGCTACGGGCGGGGATCACCGAGATCGATGCGCCGCAGGTGCTGGGGATGCTGATCGCCTATGAGCCGGTCTGGGCGATCGGCACGGGGAAGACCGCGACTCCTGCCGACGCCCAGGCGATCCACGCCGTGATCCGCGCCGAACTCACGGCGATGCTGGGCGAGCGCGCGCGGGCGATCCCGATCCTCTACGGCGGAAGCGTGAACCGCGGGAATGCCCGAAGCCTGTTGGACGGAGAGGACGTCGACGGGTTGCTCGTCGGCGGCGCCTCGCTCGAGGCCGAAGGGTGGTCGTCGATCGTTCGCACCTGAGCGCGTCCGACCGCAGTACCGGAACCGTCGGGGAGGCGCGATCGGGCCGTCGCTGCACGCGGGCTCGCGCGCGCCCTTGATTCGACGGCGTAAGTCTCGCGATATTGGGTGCTTAGCACGAATCGCCTATTCCAGCATCTTCGCATGTACACCTTCCTGCTCATCATCCTCATCATCGTCGCGCTGGTCGTGATCGCGGCGGTGCTTCTCCAGTCGGGGAAGGGCGGCGGTCTCGCTGCCTCTTTCGGCGGCGCGTCGTCGTCGTCCGACTCGCTCATCGGCACGCGGCAGGCGGGAAATCTCCTGACGCGCGTGAGCTGGTGGGGCGGGGGAGTGTTCCTGCTTCTTGCCTTCATCTTGCAGCTGATGTCGGTGCGCACGCGCACTCCGCGCTCGATTCTCGACACCCCGCTCACGACTCCCGCAGCTCCTGCTCCCGAGACGAAGGGCGGCGCGCCCGCAGCGGCTCCCGTCGTTCCGCTCGAGAAGTCACCCGACACGACCGCCTCCAAGCCCAAGCAGCCGTAAGCAGACGCCGACGTGACCACTCGCTCCAACATCCCAGGGTTCCTCCTCCTCGAGGATGGAACCCTGTTTCGCGGGCGGCTCGCCGCCAGCGCCCCCGATACCGTCGCCGAAGTCGTCTTCACGACGAACATGACCGGGTATCAGGAGACGTTCTCCGATCCGTCGTACCGCGGACAGATCGTGGTCATGACGGCTCCAATGATCGGCAACTACGGGATCAATCTCGACGATCCCGAGTCGGCACGTCCGCAGGTGGCCGCCGTGGTGATGCGCGAGCTTTCGCGCACGTACTCGAACTGGCGCGCGAGCGGCGACCTGAGTTCATGGCTCGGTGAGGCTGGCATCCCGATCCTCGAGGGGGTGGACACGCGTCAGCTGACCAAGCACCTGCGCTCCGCGGGGGTCATGCGCGGTGTCGTGGGTCAGGGGAGCGAGCCGTCCGACGCGGCGCGCGCCGCGCTCGACGCCTGCCCGTCGATGGAAGGGCTCGATCTCGCATCGGAAGTCACGACCGAGACGCCCTACAAGTGGGGGAACGACGACGCGCAGTACCACATCGTCGCCTACGACTACGGCATCAAGCGCAACATCCTGCGCCTCTTCGAGTCACACGACTGTCGCGTAACCGTCGTCCCGTCGACGACCTCGCCCGAGGAAGCGCTCGCGCATAAGCCTGACGGCGTCTTCTTTTCCAACGGCCCAGGCGACCCGGCAGCCGTCTCCTACGCGCCCAATACGATTCGCACGATCGGCGAGGCGGGCGTACCGGTCTTCGGCATCTGCCTGGGGCACCAGCTGATCGGCCTCACCTACGGCGCATCAACCGTGAAGATGCCGTTCGGCCACCGCGGTGGAAATCACCCAGTGAAGGAGCTGTCGAGCGGGCACGTGCTCATCACCTCGCAGAACCACGGTTTCGCCGTGTTGGGAAAGGACAACGAAATCCCCGGCGCGCCCGACCTCGAAGTGACGCACGTGAACCTCAACGATGGCACAGTCGAGGGGCTCCGACACAAGCAGCTCCCGATCTTCGCGGTCCAGTATCATCCGGAGGCCGCGCCGGGGCCGCACGACGCCCGTCCCCTCTTCAAACAGTTTATCAGCGCGGTCCGTGGCGAGGCCGGCCGAAGTGGTCCAAACGCTTGACACACAATAGCTAAGCGTTCTACGTTAGACCCGACTTTCAGCCCCCGGCCCTCGTCCTGATCGAGACTACGCAATGACCAAAGCCGACCTCGTCGAGCGCGTCACGCAGCAGATTTCCCGCACGGCCGGGCCGATGATTTCGAAGAAGGACTGCGCTCGGGTCGTCGACGCATTCCTCGACGCGATCAAGGAAGCTCTTCAGGCGCAGAAGAACATCGAAGTGCGCGGATTCGGCACCTTCAAGATCCGCCACCGCAAGACGCGCATGGCGCGAAACCCGCGCACGGGATCTCCAGTCGAGGTCTCCGCCCGCCCGGTTCCGGTCTTCAAGCCGTCGAAGGAGCTCCGCGCGATGGTCGCCGATCTCGAACCGCTCGAGGGGCACGAGAACGATTCGTGGGACGACGATCACGAGGAAGAGGAGATGAGCGAGGCGTAGCACGCCTCGGCGCTCGAAACCCGGTCGTCGCGCGTGATGCCCCGTCTGTCGGTCAGTCGGGGCATTCTGCTTTCCACCGTGCGCAGTTGCGTCTCGCCGACCCGGCGCTAGAGTTTCACAATATGCCATCCGTTCGCGTTCTCCTCTTCGCCTCCTACGCCGAGGCGCTGGGCGCGTCGTCGGTCGACGTGGAGCTGGGACCGTCGTCTCGCGTGCGCGACGTGCTGGAATCGGTGCGCGATCGCGCCGGTGCCGTGCGCCTGCCGCCATCGCCGCTTGTCGCGGTGAACGAGCAGTACGCCACGCTCGACGATCCGGTAAGCGAGCGCGACGAGGTGGCGATCATTCCGCCGGTGGCAGGGGGGTAGATGCGCGTCGCGCTGGTGCAGGCACCGATCGACGTCACGGCGATGCTGGAGGAAGTGCGCGACCGCGCGAGCGGCGCGACGACGCTCTTCCTCGGCACGGTGCGCGACGTGAACGACGGGCGCTCCGTGGAGGGGATCGACTATTCCGCGTATGAGGGGATGGCGCGCCGCGAGCTCGAGACGATCGGGCGTGAAGCGGTGGAGCGCTTCGGGACGGAGCACGTCGTGATCGTGCACCGGATCGGCTACCTCGCGCTCACCGACGTCAGCATCGCCATCGTCGTCTCGCATGCACGTCGCTCCCCGGCGATGGATGCAGCGCGGTACGTGATCGAGGAGGTCAAGAAGCGCGTTCCGATCTGGAAGCGCGAGCACTACGTCGACGGGACGCGGGAGTGGGTCGACCCCACGCGCGGGCACGCGGAGGCCCGGCGATGAGCGATCCCGTCGTGCTGCGCGACCAGTTCGGGCGCGGGATCGAATACCTGCGCATCTCGGTCACCGACAGGTGCAATTTCCGCTGCCTGTACTGCATGCCGCTCGAGGGAATGCAGTGGCTGGCGAAGAAGGACATTCTTTCGTACGAGGAAATCGCCGACGTCGTGCGGCAACTGGCGCCGCTGGGGCTGCGCCGCCTGCGCATCACCGGCGGCGAGCCGACCATCCGCCCGGATCTTCCGTCCCTGATTCGCCAACTCCGCGCCGTTCCCGGCATCGAGGATATCGCGCTCTCGACCAACGGCGTGAAGCTGCCGGAGCTCGCGCAGCCGCTGCGCGACGCGGGGCTCGATCGCATCAACATGAGCGCCGACTCATTGCGCGAGGATCGGATCATCGCGATCGCGCGCCGGAACCTCGGCCTCTCTCCCGTCGTAGCCGCAAGGGCGGCGCAGGCCGCGGGGCTCGGCCCGATCAAGTTCAACGTCGTCGTCATGCGCGGGATCAACGACGATGAGGTCGTCGACTTCGCGCGCCTGGCGACGGAGCATCCGTGGCACATCCGCTTCATCGAGCTCATGCCGGTGGGCGACATGCGCGAGCTCACGATGGAGCACGTGGTCCCGAGCGAGGAGGTGCTCGACCGCATCGGCGCCCTCGGGACCCTAACGAGTGACGCGGGGCCGCGCGGAAACGGACCGGCGAAGTACTACCGCATCGATGGTTCGCCAGGTACCGTCGGCGTGATCACGCCGATGACGCACACCTACTGCGGCTCCTGCAACCGCGTGCGCCTCACCGCCGACGGACGCCTGCGTACCTGCCTGTACGGCGATCACGAGGTGAACCTGCGCGATCCGCTGCGTCGCGGCGAACCGATGGAGCCGCTCTTCCGTCAGGCGCTCGCCGAGAAGCCCAAGGAGCACCAACTCCTGCAGATGCAAGTCGGTGGTCTGCGTGCGCTCTCGCAGGTAGGGGGTTAGCGCGCTCACATCGCGCAAATTCGGCGATCGCACCTCGCGCGCCGTGTCGTGCCAGCGCGATCGTGATCGCACCTGCACCGTGCACGCGCATTGGTGAGCGCTCCTTCGCTCGCGCTGCAAGCGCGTCGGTGATCGTGCGAGTCGCGAACGTCATCGGCGTGCGCCTGCCGTTGAAGCGACTTCGCGCCTCCGCTAGCTTGCGCGAGTCATCACTTCGCTCCCCCAACTACAACTGATACATGGTCAACAAGATCACGGTCGTCGGTGCTGGCAATGTCGGCGCAACGGCTGCCCAGCGCCTGGCCGAAAAGGAACTCGCCAAGCAGGTCGTCCTCGTCGACATCGCCGAGGGGATTCCCCAGGGGAAGGGGCTGGATCAGTGGCAGTCGGCGCCGATCGAACTCTACGACACACGCATCATCGGCACGAACGGCTATGTCGAAACGGCCGGCTCCGACATCGTCGTGATCACGGCCGGTATCGCGCGCAAGCCTGGCATGTCGCGCGACGACCTCATGAACACCAACGCCGGGATCGTGAAGTCGGTCGCCGAGCAGGTGTCGAAGTCGTCGCCGAACGCGATCCTCATCATCGTCTCGAACCCGCTCGACGTGATGTGTCACGTCGCGATGAAGGCCTCGGGCTTCCCGCGCGAGCGCGTCCTGGGGATGGCGGGAGTGCTCGACACCGCGCGCTATCGCGCCTTCCTCGCCGAGGCGCTCGACGTCTCGGTGCGCGACATCCAGGCGATGGTGCTGGGCGGACACGGCGACACGATGGTGCCGCTGATCTCGTACACCACGGTAAGCGGGATTCCGATCACGCAGCTCATGCCGCGCGACGTCCTCGACAAGATCGTGGACCGCACGCGCAACGGCGGTGCCGAGATCGTCGGATTCCTCAAGACGGGCTCCGCGTACTACGCACCGTCTGCCGGTGCGATCCAGATGGTGGAAGCGATCGTGCAGGACCAGAAGCGCATCCTGCCGTGTGCGGCGTGGCTGCAGGGCGAGTACGGGATGAAGGACCTCTTCCTCGGCGTGCCGTGCAAGCTGGGGCGGAAGGGACTGGAGCAGGTGCTCGAGGTCGAGCTGACCGACGCCGAGCGTGCTGCGTTAGGCAAGAGCGCCGACGCCGTGCGCGAACCGATGGCCAAGCTGGCCTGATCCTGGTACGCATCCGGGGAGGCGCCGCGTGCGCCTTTCCGGTGCGCCGCGATCGCTCCTCCTCCCTCACTCCCTGCACCCTATGGCAGCAACCGCGATGCCGTCGACTGGCGGCGCCCGGGCGTCCGTGAGTCGCGCGCGCCGATTCTGGGATTCCAGCATCGGCAAGAAGGTCGTGATGGCCGTGACCGGGATCATCGGGATCGGCTTCGTGATCGGCCACATGGCCGGCAACCTCCAGATGTTCAAGGGCACTGGTGCGGCGCAGGCCATGCACGATTACGCCGTCTTCCTGCGCAACACCGAGGGCCTCATCTACATCGTACGCGGCGTGCTGATCGCGGCCGTGGCGTTGCACGTGACGGCAGCGTTGCAGCTGTGGGCGCGGAACAAGGCGGCACGCCCGGTTGCCTACGGCGTGCACAAGTCGCAGGTCTCGACGCTTGCGTCGCGCACGATGCGCGCCGGCGGCGTCCTGCTCCTCGCCTTCATCGTCTTCCACATCGCCGACATGACGTTCGGGATCGGCGTCCCCGGCTTTGTGCACCTCGATCCGTATCACAACCTCCGCAATGGCTTCTCGCGCTGGTGGGCGGTGCTCTTCTACGTCGCGGCGATGGTGAGCCTCGGCTTCCACCTGTACCACGGCGCCTGGGCTTCGCTGCGGACGCTTGGGGCGCGCCGCCCCTCGGCGGCGCCACTCCACCGCAACATTGCGGTGGCGATCGCGGTCATCGTCTCGCTTGGCTTCGTCGCCGTGCCGATCGCCGCGGCGCTCGGGTTCTTCCAGGACGACACCCCCGTGTCCGAGGAGTTGCACACCGTCGTGGCGCCGGGAGCTGCGCCGAATCTCACGCTATCCGGGCCCGCCACTCCCGCCGCTGGAGACCTCCGCTGATGGAACTCAACTCGAAGGCTCCGGAAGGCCCGATCGCCGACAAGTGGGACCGGCACAAGTTCGAGATGAAGCTGGTGAACCCCGCCAACAAGCGGAAATATCACGTCATCGTGGTGGGGTCGGGGCTGGCCGGCGCGTCGGCAGCTGCAACGATGTCGGAGCTCGGCTACCAGGTGTCGTGCTACTGCTTCCAGGACTCGCCGCGCCGCGCGCACTCGATCGCCGCGCAGGGGGGGATCAACGCCGCCAAGAACTACCAGAACGACGGCGACTCGGTGCAGCGCCTCTTCTACGATACGGTGAAGGGGGGCGACTTCCGCTCGCGCGAGGCGAACGTGTACCGCCTGGCGCAGATCTCGGTCAACATCATCGACCAGTGTGTCGCGCAGGGCGTCCCGTTCGCGCGCGAGTACGGCGGACTCCTCGCCAACCGTTCATTCGGCGGCGCGCAGGTCTCGCGCACCTTCTACGCGCGCGGGCAGACCGGGCAGCAGCTGTTGTTAGGCGCGTACCAGGCACTGGAGAAGGAGATTGCCAAGGGCGGCGTGCGCATGCACGCGCGCACGGAGATGCTCGACGTGGTCGTGGTCGGCGGGCAGGCACGCGGGATCGTCACGCGCCACCTCGTCACCGGGAAGATCGAGACACACCTCGCCGACGCGGTGGTGCTCGCCTCGGGCGGCTACGGCAACGTCTTCTACCTCTCGACCAACGCCAAGGGGTGCAACGCCACCGCCGTGTGGCGCGCCTACAAGCGCGGTGCAGCCTTCGCCAATCCGTGCTACACGCAGATCCATCCGACGTGCATCCCGCAGAGCGGCGACTACCAGTCCAAGCTCACGCTCATGTCGGAGTCGCTCCGCAACGACGGGCGCGTGTGGGTCCCCAAGGCGCAGGGCGACAAGCGCCCGCCGGGTCAGATCCCCGAAGCGGAGCGCGACTACTATCTCGAGCGGAAGTACCCGTCGTTCGGCAACCTCTCGCCGCGCGACATCGCCTCGCGCGCCGCCAAGGAAGCGTGCGACAGCGGGCGTGGCGTGGGACCCGGTGGCTTGGGCGTCTACCTCGACTTCCGTGACGCGATCAACCGCGTGGGGAAGGACAAGATCGAGGAGCGCTACGGCAACCTGTTCCAGATGTACGAGCGCATCACCGACGAGGACCCGTACAAAGTCCCGATGCGCATCTATCCCGCCGTGCACTACACGATGGGCGGGCTCTGGGTCGACTACAACCTCATGAGCACCATTCCCGGGCTGCACGTGCTCGGCGAGGCGAACTTCTCGGACCACGGCGCCAACCGCCTCGGCGCCAGTGCGTTGATGCAGGGGCTCGCCGACGGGTACTTCATCATCCCGTACACCATCGGGCACTACCTGGCCAGCCACAAGCTCGCGCCGGTTGCACCTGACGATCCCGAGGTCCGCGCCACCGAGCGCGCCGTCGAGGAGCGGCTCAAGCGACTGGTGGGGATCCGCGGCAAGCGCACCGTGCAGTCGTTCCATCGCGAGCTCGGGGCGATCATGTGGGAGAAGTGCGGGATGGCGCGCGACGCCGCCGGGCTCGAGGAGGCGCTGCGCCTCATTCCCGCCTTGCGCGAGGAGTTCTGGGAGAACGTCAACGTCCCGGGCAGTGGCGATGAGTTCAACCAGTCGCTGGAGCACGCCGGGCGCGTCGCCGACTTCCTCGAGTTAGGGGAGCTGATGTGCCTCGACGCGCTCCATCGCGAGGAGTCGTGCGGCGGTCACTTCCGCACCGAGCACCAGACCGACGACGGCGAGGCGCGTCGCGACGACGATCACTTCGCCTATGTCGCCGGATGGGAGTTCGCCGGCGACGGCGAACCGCCGATCCTCAACAAGGAACCGCTCGAGTTCGAGAACGTGCACCTGGCGACGAGGTCGTATAAGTGACCCCCCGTCTCCCGTCCCCCGTCTCCCGTCTGCCTCTCCCATGAACCTCACGCTTCGCGTCTGGCGCCAGTCCGGTCCGAATGCCGCCGGCAAGTTCGTCGAGTATCAGGCTCGCGACGTCTCGCCCGAGATGTCGTTCCTCGAGATGCTCGACGTCGTGAACGAAGGGCTGACCGAGAAGGGTGACGCACCGATCGCCTTCGATCACGACTGTCGTGAGGGGATCTGCGGCATGTGCGGGCTGATGATCAATGGCACCGCGCACGGCCCCATGAAGGCCACGACCACGTGCCAGCTGCACATGCGTTCGTTCCGCGATGGTGACACCCTCACCATCGAGCCGTGGCGCGCCGACCCGTTTCCCGTGCTGCGCGACCTCTGCGTCGACCGCGGAGCGCTCGACCGCATCGTGCAGGCGGGTGGGTTCGTGTCGGTCACGACCGGCAATGCCCCCGATGGGAATGCGCTCCCGATCCCCAAGCCCGACGCCGATGCCGCGATGGACGCCGCTGCCTGCATCGGGTGCGGCGCCTGTGTGGCGGCGTGCCCCAACGGGAGCGCGTCGCTCTTTACGGCGGCCAAGATCTCGCACCTCGGACATCTCCCGCAGGGGCAGCCGGAGCGCTATCGCCGAGCGCTCAAGATGGTGGCGCAGATGGACCTCGAGCACTTCGGCGGCTGCACGCTGTTTGGGGAGTGCCAGGAAGCCTGCCCGAAAGAGATCTCGATCGATACGATCGCGCGCATGAACCGCGACTATCTCTATGGTTCGGTCTTCGAGCGCGAGGAGAGCAGCGCCGGAGGGGGAGGGTAGGGAACGCGCACCGCGCCGGTCGCGCGGACGCTCGGACTTCGGGTGAGGCGGTTTCGCGCGGGCTATCGGCCGCGCGAGCCGCCGCCATGCGGGGCGCTCGCGACAGCGATCCAACGGGCTCGCATGAGAGCGATCCAAGTCGCTCGCAGTGTTCGCGTTACGTCCGTTGACACTCTCCTACTCCTTCGGGTAGGTTACCCGCGCTGTACACGTGAAATCTTTCACGAACTTTGGAGTTCGCTCGGAGCCCCATGGATCGAACGTATCTCCCCGTCCTGATGCTGATCGGGTTCGTCGCGCTCAACGCCGTCCTGATCGTGGCGTTGTCGACGCTGGTGATCCGGCGGCGCCCGACGCCGGTCAAGGACACACCGTACGAGTCCGGCATTCCCCCTTTGGGAGATGCCCGCGAACGCTTCTCGGTGAAGTTCTACATGGTCGCGATGTTGTTCATCATCTTCGACATCGAGACCGTCTTCATGATTCCCTGGGGGGTCTACTACCGGCAGCTCTCGTGCGCCGTCCCCATGGTGAACAACGCCTGCCCCGCCGGTAACGTCTCGTTCTTCGGGCTTGGCGAGATGCTGGTGTTCATGGCGATCCTGGTCGTCGGCTTCGTCTATGTCTGGAAGAAGGGAGCGCTGCAATGGGACTAGCCCCTCGCCCTGATGGCTCCGTCTCGCGCCCCGGCGGGCGCGGCGATGCCGGCAACGTCGTCAGCTACGATCCCCCGGCGCAGGAAGGGTGGATCACGACGCGTCTCGACATGCTGGTCAACTGGGGACGCGCCAACTCGCTTTGGCCGATGCCGTTCGGCACGGCGTGCTGCGCGATCGAGTTCATGGCGTCGGCCGCAGCGCGCTTCGACTTGGCGCGCTTCGGCATGGAGCGCATGTCGTTCTCGCCGCGTCAGGCCGACGTCCTCATTTGCGCGGGTCGCGTGCCCTTCAAGCTCGCCCCGGTGATTCGCCGCATCTATCAGCAGATGCCGCAGCCCAAGTGGGTGATCTCGATGGGTGCGTGCGCCTCGTCGGGGGGAATGTTCGACAACTACGCCGTGGTGCAGGGGATCGACACGATCATCCCCGTCGACGTCTACGTCCCCGGGTGCCCGCCGCGCCCCGAAGGACTCATGTACGGGATCATGATGCTGCAGGAGAAGGTCAAGCGCGAACGCATGAGCGACCAGTCGCTCCGTGAGGAGATGGATCCGGATCCGGCGAGCAACCTCTACATCCCGCCCTCGATGATCGACGAGCTCTCCGAGCCGTTCGGAAACTCGGTGCACCAGACGCGGTCGGGCCTGTGAGCGGACCGATCACCGTCATGCACGCGGGGCACGCGGCCCCCGACGCGCCGGCGCCTGCAACGCCGAAGAACATCCCGCACCGCGGTGGCGCTGCCAACCCGAGCGCGGCACGCATTCAGGCAACCTTTCCGCAGCACTACGTGCGGCACGAGGTGGTTTGGGGTGACACCAACGTCTACCTCAAGCCGCAGGGCGTGCAGGAGGTCGTGCGCTGGCTGCACGACGACGGCGGGGAGCGCTACGACTACCTCGTCGACGTGACCGCCGTGGAGTTCCGCGACGTCGAGCATCCGCTCGAAGTCGTCTGGCACCTGCGCTCGCTCCCGTATCGCCGCTTCATCCGCCTCAAGGCGCAGCTCCCCAAGGGGACGCCCCTTCGCGTGCCGAGCGTGTGGCCCGTCTACAAGGGGGCCGATTGGCTGGAGCGGGAGTGCTACGACATGTTCGGGATCACCTTCGACGGTCACCCCGACCTGCGCCGCATCCTCCTGTGGGAGCAGTACCGCGAAGGCTATCCGCTGCGAAAGGACTTTCCGCTCCGCGGGCGCTTTTCGCGCGCCGAGCAGTTGCGGCAGGCGCTCTCGCAGCACACCGAAGCTAAATACTCGATGCAGGAACTCACGATCGCCGACGCGTTCGAGGACCTGCCGCTGGACATGCGCCGGCGACTGGCCGGCGGCGAGCGGACGGGAGAATAACCGTGGCCACCAAGCGAACGATCGAGGTCGCCCTCTCGACCACTGGGCTCGACCGCGAAGGGCGCCCGCAGCGCGTCCCGCTCGCCGTCGATGACCGCGGGCAGGTCACGACCCTGGAGCCCCCGCCGGCGCTCGAGCCGGACCTCGAGGGAGAGCACATGCTCATCAACCTCGGTCCCCAGCACCCGGCGACGCACGGCGTGTTGCGCCTCGTGCTCGAGCTCGACGGCGAGACGGTGGTGCGCTGCATTCCGCACGTCGGCTACCTGCACTGCGGCTTCGAGAAGATCGGCGAGTATCGCCAGTACAACCAGATCATCCCCTGGACCGACCGCGAGGACTACCTCAACTCGCCGGGGAACAACATCGCCTTCGCGTTAGGCGCGGAACGCCTCTTCGGCGTGGAGATCACCCCCCGCTGCACGGTGCTTCGCGTCATTGCGCTCGAGCTCTCGCGCATCATCTCCCACCTGGTCTGGGTCGGGACGACCTGCATCGACATCGGCGCCTTCACGCCCTTCCTCTGGGCGTTCCAGGAACGCGAGAACATCTACAACCTTCTCGAGGGATGGGTCGGGGCGCGCCTCACGACCAGCATCTCGCGTGTAGGGGGGATGGCCGCCGACATTCCCGACGGCTGGCTCGAAGGATTGCGCGGATTCCTCAAGACCTTCCCCAAAACCATCGCCGAAGTCGACAAGATGGTCACGCGCCACGGGATCTGGGTCGGGCGCACGATCGGACTCGGCGTGATGAGCGCCGAGGAGGCGGTCAACTACGGATTGTCGGGGGCGATGGCCCGCGCCTCGGGCGTCGCCTGGGACATGCGGAAGGACTTCCCGTACCTCGACTACGAGACGTACGACTTCGACGTCCCGGTCGGCGTGAATGGCGACGTGTACGATCGCTTCCTCGTGCGCATGGAAGAGCTGCGCCAGTCGGTGCGCATCCTCGAGCAGGCCGTGTCGCGTCTCCCCGATGGACCGGTGAACGTCGACGACCCGCGCCTCATCCTTCCGCCCAAGAGCAAGGCGACGAGCGAGATGGAGTCGATGATCCATCACTTCAAGCTCGTGATGGAAGGGCCGCGCCCGCCGATCGGCGAGGTCTACGTCCCGGTCGAGAGCCCTAAAGGCGAGAAGGGATACTACTTCGTCTCCGACGGCACCGCCAAGCCGGTGCGCTGGCGCATCCGCCCGCCGTCGTTCGTGAACCTGAGCGCGATCCCGAAGATGGTCGAGGGGCACCTCCTCTCCGACGTCATCGCGATCAACGCGAGTATTGATATCGTGATGGGAGAAATCGATCGATGAGCAACTGGACGGGAGACGGGAGACGGGAGACGGGAGGTCGCGCTCGATGAGCCATGGACCTTCCGCCAGCGGCGGTGCGCTCGTCAAGCCCTCGCACGGGCATCACGAGCAGCATGTCCCGGTGTTCGTCGGTGATACGCGAGCACGCCTCGACGATCTCCTCACGCGATACCCGACCAAGCAGGCCGCCCTGCTGCCGGCGCTTTGGATGCTGCAGGAAGCGCGCGGGTGGGTGAGTGAGGACGGGATGGCGGAGATCGCCGCGCTCCTCGACATCACTCCGGCCTACGTGAAGGGCGTGGTGACGTTCTACACCATGTACCACCAGCACCCGGTCGGGAAATACTTCATCCAGGTGTGCACGACCTCGCCTTGCAACGTGTGCGGCGCCGAGGACGTGGTGCAGGCATTCCTCGAGAAGACCGGCTGCGGCGAGTTGGGCGTCACCTCGAGCGACGGCCGCTACACGGTGATCGAAGTCGAATGCCTCGGCGCCTGCGGCTTCGCGACGCCAGTCATGGTCAACGCCGACTTCCTGGAATCGATAACGCCGGAGAACGTCCCGGACGTCCTCGCACGCTACAAGTAGGGGAGGGGCGAATGCATCCTCCCGTCCCCCGTCTCCCGTCCCCCGTCTGATCTCATGGGCTACCCGCACCAGCCACACCCCCGCGAAACGCTCGTCCTGTCGAAGTACTTCGGTGACCCCGAGGCGCGTTCGCTGGACGGCTGGAAGAAGCGCGGCGGCTACAAGGCGCTGGAGATGGCGTTAGGCATGGACCCGGTTGCCATCCAGGGGGTGGTGAAGGAGTCCGGGCTGCGCGGTCGCGGCGGCGCCGGCTTCCCCACGGGGCTCAAGTGGTCCTTCATGAAGCTCGACGACGGCAAGCCGCACTACCTGTGCTGCAACGCCGACGAGTCGGAGCCGGGGACGTTCAAGGACCGCGAGATCATGCGCTGGACACCGCACGCCCTCATCGAAGGGGTGGCGATCGGTGCCTATGCGATCGGCGCGGAGACGGCGTACATCTACATCCGCGGCGAGTTCACCGAACCGATCGCGGTGATGGAAGCGGCACTCGCCGAGGCGCGGCAGGCCGGTGTCATCGGCCCCAATGCGATGGGGACCGGGAAGACGGTCAACGTCTGGGTGCACAAGGGCGCCGGCGCGTACATCTGCGGCGAAGAAACGGCGCTGATGAACTCGATCGAGGGGAAGCGCGGCAACCCGCGCATCAAGCCCCCGTTCCCGGCGGTGAGTGGCGTCTTCGGCAAGCCGACGACGATCAACAACGTCGAGACGCTCGCCGCCGTTCCGCACATCCTCAACAACGGCGCCGACTGGTACAAGAAGCTCTCTCGCCCCGACAATCCCAAGTCCACCGGGACCAAGCTGTGGAGTGTGTGCGGCAACATCGCGCGCCCCGGCAATTACGAGGTGGAGATGGGCTTTCCGTTCGGCGAGTTCCTGCACGAGGTGTGTGGGGGTGCGCTCCCGGGACGCACGCTGAAGGCGATCATTCCTGGCGGCTCCTCGGTCCCGATCATCACCCTCGAGGAGGCCGAGCGCGGCCTCATGGACTACGAAGGGATGGTGGCGGTCGGGACGATGCTCGGCTCCGCCGGCTGCATCGTGATCGACAGCGCGCAGTCGATGCCCAAGCAGATCGCCCGACTCGCGCGCTTCTACGCTCACGAGAGCTGCGCCCAGTGCACGCAGTGTCGCGAGGGAACCGCGTGGACCACCAAGATCCTCGAGCGCATCGTTGCCGGTGACGGAACCGCCGAGGACTTTGATACCCTGCTCGAAATTGGCGAGAACATGACCGGCAAGACGATCTGCGTGCTCAGCGATTCGTGCGCGACGCCGGTGATCAGTGGCATCCAGAAGTTCAAGCACGAGTTCGAGGCGCTGATCACGCGCACCTCGATACACGCCGTTCCCGCGGTGGTGGGCTGATGGCTGATACTCCGATGGTCAACCTGACGATCGAGGGACGCCCGGTGGCGGTCGCCGCGGGGACGACGATCCTCGAGGCGGCGAAGGTCGCCGGCGTCCTCATTCCGCACTACTGCTACCACCCGGGGCTTCCTGTTGCGGGCGTTTGCCGCATGTGCCTCGTGGAGGTGGAGAAGTTCCCGAAGCTCGCCCCGTCGTGCGCGACGGCCGTGGCCGAGGGGCAAGTGGTGCACGTGCACTCAGAGAAGGCGCGCGAAGCTCGCAAGGGCGTCCTCGAGATGCTCCTCATCAATCACCCGCTCGATTGCCCGATCTGCGATCAGTCAGGCGAATGCGAGCTGCAGGACTACACGTACCAGGAAGGGCGCGCCGACTCGCGCTATCGCGAGCCCAAGCGCTTCAATCCTGTCGATGACTTCGGCGGCGACGTTCTCTACGTCCAGAACCGCTGCATCCTGTGCACGCGCTGCGTCCGCTTCATGGACGACGTTGCGCACGACACGGTGCTCAACGTGAGCGAGCGCGGTGACCGTGCCTACATCGGCAAGTTCGAGGGGAAGGACCTCACGCATCCGTGGGCCGCGAACGTCGTCGACCTCTGCCCGGTCGGCGCGCTCCTCTCGAAGGACTTCCTCAACAAGGCGCGTGCGTGGGAACTCGACCGCACGGCCTCGGTGTGCACCGGCTGCTCGCAGGGGTGCAACATCATCGTCGAAACCCGCGACAACACCGTGATGCGACTGCGCCCGCGCTCCAACGAGAGCGTGAACCAGTTCTTCATGTGCGATCACGGGCGCGGCAACTACCGCTGGCTCAACCGGCGTGACCGCCTCGAGACGCCGAGCATCCTTGGCGCTGGCGGCCATCGCAACGTTGACTGGGAGGTGGCGCTGCAGGCGGCCGCGCGCGTCCTCAAGGGGAAGCGCGCCTTCGTCCTGGCGTCGCCGAATCTCTCCAACGAAGCGCTGCACCTCCTCTCGCGCGTCGTCCAACGCTCGAACGGCACGGGCGCCTTCCGCATGCCGCAGGGCGACGCCGCGCCGCTTCCTGGCGTCGAGGACCTCGCGCTCCGCACCGATCGCGCCGCCAACGGGACGGGGGCCGAACTTCTCGGCTTCACGCGGCACGAGTCACCGCTCTCGCTCATGCAACAGGGCGACGCGCTCATCATTGCCGATGCCGAGCTGACCGAGAGCGATGCGGCGGCGATCAGCAAGGCAGGTGTAGTCGTCGTGCTGTCGACGGCGATGCCGGCGCACCTCGCCAAGGCCGACATCGTCCTCCCCATCGCCAACACGGTGGAAGAGGAGGGGACGCTCACCAACCTGCGCGGGCGCGTGCAGCGCTTCCTGCAGGCCAAGGCGGCACCCGGCCTTGCCCGCCCGAGCTGGTTCGTGCTCGCGGACTTGCTTGGCGCGCTTGGTGAGAAGGCCGACTACTTCCAGGCCAGCGAAGTCTTCGCCGCGCTCGCGTCGAGCGCTGCGCCGTTCGCCGGCCTCTCCTACGACACGCTTGGACTTCGAGGACTCCCTGTGGTGGATGCCTCGCGCTTCGCGGAGGCCGGCCGATGACCGCCCTCGCACTCGGGCCTGCGCTCCTACAGGCCGCCGTCGATCCGCAGGGGACGCCGAACTTCTGGCCGTGGCTCGCCTTCACCGTAGCCAAGCTGCTCGCCTTCTTCACGATCTACATGGTCGGCGTGGCCTACACGACCCTTGCCGAACGCAAGGTCTCGGCGTGGATCCAGGGGCGGCACGGCCCGAATCGCGTCGGCCCGCGGGGCTATTTCCAGCCGCTCGCCGACGGCGTGAAGAACTTCATGAAGGAAGAGACGCTCCCGCCGCACGTGAACAAGGCGCTCTTCATCCTCGCGCCGATGCTCTCGTTCATGCCGGCATTGCTGGTGTGGGCGATCATCCCGTGGGGCGCCTCGTGGGCCTCGCCCTGGGGGCGCATCGACATGGTGCTCGCCGACCTCCCGATCGGCTTCCTCTTCATCCTCGCGGTCGGCTCGCTCGGCGTCTACGGCATCGTGCTCGCCGGGTGGGGCTCGAACAACAAGTACGCGTTGCTCGGTGGTCTGCGCTCCAGCGCGCAGATGATCTCCTACGAGATCGCCATGGGGATGTCGCTGATCCCGGTCCTGCTCCTGGCGGGAAACGTCACGCTGCGCACCATCGTGAACCAGCAGGCCGAGCTGCACCTCTGGAACGTGCTCACGATCGCGGTCGCCTTCGTGATCTACCTGATCTCAGCGTTCGCCGAGACCAACCGGTTGCCGTTCGACATGCCCGAGGCGGAGTCGGAACTGATCACCGGATACCACACCGAATACTCGGCGATGAAGTTCTCGCTCTTCATGATCGCCGAGTACGCGAACATGGTGACGCAGTCGGCGATGGTGGCGACGCTCTTCTTCGGCGGATGGGACATCCCCTTCATGTCGGCCGACAACGCCGGCGCGGTGTCGTTCCCGCTCGTGCTCCTGTCGATGCTGATCATGCTGCTCAAGGTTGTCTTCTTCATCTTCTTCTACATCTGGATCCGCTGGACGCTCCCGCGCTTCCGCTACGACCAGCTCATGTCGCTCGGGTGGAAGTTCCTCCTCCCGATTGCGCTCGGCTACATCGTGATCGTGGCAAGCCTGATGTTGGGGCTCGATGCGATGGGGATCCAACGCGGCTTCGTCTACGGCGCGATCTTCTTCGCCGTGAACGCGGTGATCCTCTTCGCTGTCTTCTCGTTCTTCGATCGCGGCCGCGTGCTGAGCCCGGCCTACGGACGCGCGACAGTGGAAGAACTGGCGCGCCTGCGCGGGATCACGGCGGCGCGCGCGAACCTCTCGACCCAGGCTGGAGACTGAATGGCGATCACGGTGAAGGTCGTGGAGCGTCCGCTCGCCGAGACGAGCTACGTCCGCGCGACACTCAAGGGGCTGGGGAACACCTTCAAGCACCTGGTCGACCCGCACAAGGTCACCACGCAGTATCCGGAGGAGCGCGAAAGCATCTCGCCGCGCTGGCGCGGGACGCATCGCATGCTCACCACCGAGGACGGCAAGGCGAAGTGCGTCGCCTGCGGCCTGTGCCCAACGGTTTGTCCGGCCAACTGCATCAAGCTGGTGCCTGGCGAGGACGAGCAGGGGAACCGCTACCCGCTCGTCTTCGAGATCGACGAGTTCCGCTGCATCTTCTGCGGCTACTGCCAGGAAGTCTGCC
>CAZWVG010000107.1:0-18196 GCA_964637355.1 uncultured Gemmatimonadaceae bacterium | reverse complement strand
GCCTCCACCACCAGCCCCACGAGGCGGGTGACGCGGCCGTAGCGCGCGAAGCGCGAGACGTCGACGATGCGACGGGCGAGGGTATCAGGCACCGGTATACGTGACGCGGCGGTAAAGGCGCTCGAGCGCCGTGTCGACGCGACCATCCACGATCCGGTCGCGTCCCTCGATGAGGCACCCGCCGGCCGCAATGCGCGGATCGGCGAGCCAATGCACTTCCTTGCGCGGGGCGAGCGGAGAGGCATCGCCTAACGCCACAAACGCACCGTTGATCACCTGCAGGTCCTGCGGGTTGAGGCGCAGCGTCACCGGCTGGTCGAGCGGGAACTCCTCGAGCGCCTGCGCGACCATCGTCGAGAGCGCCGACTTGTCGAGCGCCACCTCGCGCCCGATCACCTGCCGCGCAACTGCGATCGCCAGCGCGCAGATATTCTCCTCGGCGTTCCCGACCCATCGTGCGGCATCGGCATTCAGCGACTCCAGCGCCTCGGTCAGCGCGTCCATCGCATAGCGCAGCCGTGCGGTGGCCTCCTGGTCGCCGACGCGGCGTCCCTCTGCGACACCGCGCTCGTAGGCCTCCTGCATCGCGCGCTCGAGGATCTCCGGATCCGGGGCAGCCGGCTCCGCGTCCGCCGGATCTTCGTCCTGACGGCGCAGCGCTTCGTGCAACCCGCGTGTGTCGAGCGCGAGCTCCTCCGGCGCCCACATCACGGGATGATGTGCGCCCTCCGACGACTCGGTCCGTCCGCCGCGCGGACTACTGGACCATGTCATCGTCGCCTCCGCTCAGCACGATCTCGCCCGCTTCCTCGAGCTTGCGGACCATCGCCACGATATTGGCCTGCGCCCCCTCGACGTCGCGCATGCGCACGGCGCCAAGCATTTCCATTTCGTCGTTGAGCGCCTGCACGGCGCGTTGCGACATCGCGCCCGTGATCTTGCCACGCAGCTCGGCGCTCGCGGCCTTGAGGGCGAGCGACAGCTCCTTCGAGTCCACGTCGCGCAGCAGGCGCTGGAGCGCACGTGCGTCGAGCGTGCCGATGTCCTCGAAGACGAACATGAGGTTCTTGATCTGGTCGCAGAGCCCCTGGTCCATCGTCGACACGCCGTCGAGCAGCACCTTCTCCAGCGAGGCGGCGACGTAGTTGAGCACCGACGCCACGGCGGCCGGTCCGCCCGAGGAGGACATGCCCTGGGTTGCCGTGAGGTCCGCGTCGGCGCTCAGCGAGCGTTCGATGAGGAGGAGAAGATCCGGCTGCACCTTCTCCATCTTCGCCATGCGATACACGACCTCGGCGCCCACGCTGGTGTCCAGCTCCTTGAGGATCGCTGCGGTGTGCTGCGGATCGAGGTGCGCGAGGATCAGCGCGATGGTCTGGGGGTGCTCGCCGCCAAGCATCTGCCCGAGCTGCTGCGGATCGGCGTTGCGGAGGCGGTGCAGACCAATCGTGTTCTGCAGCTGCCCCTGGATGCGCTCCAGCACCTGCGACGCCTTGCGGCTGCCGAAGGCCTTCTCGAGGATCTCGCGCGCCGCGTCCACACCGCCCTGGGCGAGCGAGTCGGCGACCATGATGCGCGTCATCCACTCGTCGAGCACGGCGTCGACCACGCTCGGCGAGACGCTCTCGAGGCGCGCGATCTCGAACGAGATCGCGTCGACTTCCTCCGAGGCCATCTTCTGCGTGATCGCGGCGGCCACGTCGGAGCCGAGCGCGAGGCACATGATCGCGGCCTTCTGGCGTCCCGACAGCGACTGCGGATCGACGAGGTCGAGTGCGTTGGAGCTGCCGCGAGTGGCGAGGGCGGTACTCACGCGTTAGGCCTCCTTCAACCAGGCACGCATGAGCTTCGTCGCGACCTCGGGCTGCTGCTCCACCGTGGAGGCGACGCGTTGCTTCGTCTCCTGGTTGGCCTGCAGCGCCGCCAGCTCAGGAAGCATCTTGACCGCCCGCGACGGATCCTCGACCTCGGCCGGCCCCGCCGACGGAAGCGATTCCGCATCGAAGCGTTCCACGCTCGCCATGTCCATCTGCGCCGACGCCGTCAACCGCGGCACCTCGGCCGGTGGCGGCGGGGCGCGCAACGAGCGGATCGCCATGAAGCCGATGACAAAGGCGAAGAGCAGGGCGGCGCTGTTGAGGATCAGCGACTGGTTCTGCTGCACCTTCTGCAGGACCGTCGGCGGCGCCTCGACCGCCGGCGGGATGATCGCAGGCGCGGCGAACGGTACCGAGACCACCGAGACCTGGTCGCCGCGTGTCGAGTCGAAACCGACCGCGCCGCGCACGAGCGTGTCGAGGCGGGCGAGCTCCGCCGGCGTGCGCGCCTGGAACGTCGCGCTGTCGCCGCTTCCCACCTGCTTGTCGTTCACGAGGACCGCCACCGTCAGGCGCCTAACGGTACCCGCCGCCGGGGCGAAGACCTCGGTGCTCTTGGAATTCTCGTACGTCGTGGCCTGGTTGCTCGAGCCGGCGCCCCCCTGCGCCCCGGGGACGATCTCGGCCTTCTGCTCGGTCGCCGTCGCGGCCTTGTCGGGATCGAGCGTCTGCGTCGTGCGCTCCACGCGATCGAAGTTCATCGAGGCGGCCACCTGCACGCGCGCGTTGTCGCGCCCCACCACCTGGCCGACGATCTCCTCGGCCTTCTGGCGGAAGTGCTCTTCCATCTCCTGCTGCACCTCGAGCTGGCGCGAAGTGAGGCCGGCCATCGACGTGCGATCGGCCGGCAGCGAGAGAAGGCGCCCCGCGTCGTCGACCACGGTCACGTCCTCGCTCTGCAGCCGGTCGACGCTCGACGCCACCAACTGGGCAATGCCGCGCACCACGTCGGCTGGCGGATCGTCGCCGTTCTTGAGCTTGAGGACCACGCTCGCCGTCGCGGGGTTTGCCGCGCTGCGGAACGTGGAGGTTTCCTGGATCGCCAGGTGCACCTGTGCCGACTCCACCGCGCGCATCTTCCCGATCGTGCGCTCGAGTTCTCCCTCGAGCGCGCGACGGTAGTTGATGCGCTGCGTGAAGTCGGTCATCGCGTAGGCCGGCTGGTCGAAGATCTCCATCCCGGGGCGGCCGGCGTTAGGCAACCCGCCGTCCTTGGCCACCGCCACACGTGCGCGCGCAAGGTCGGTCGCCGCCACCAGCACGTCGGCACCGCCGCGCTCGAGGCGATAGAGGATCCCCGCCTGCGTGAGGCCGTCGGTGATCTTCGCGCTCTCCTCGAGCGAGATGGAGGTGAACATCGGGACGTACGTCGGGGCCGTGGCCCACCGGGAGACGCCAATGATCAGCGCAATGGCGCCCAGCCCGACGGCTATGGTCGAGATGCGGCGCCAGCCGCCGATTCGTTCGATCATGTCGCGCAGTCCTTCAGGCATGCGGGGCGGCTACTCCTAGCTCGTCATGTTGATGAGGGCGCGATATGCGTCCGTTACCTTGTTGCGCAACTCGATCATCACTTCCAGCGCGATCCCCGATTCCTCGGCGGCGGCCATCACCTGGTGCAGCTCGACCGGCTCGCCGCGCATGAAGCGCGCGCTCAGGTCGCTCGCCGTGTCCTGCGCATCCGAGACCTGGTTAATCGCCTTCGTCAGCGTTTCCCCAAACGACGGACCGCTGCCGGCACCTGCCTGCTCCCCCTTGCCGATGTCGATCGTGTATCGCTTGACGCCATCGGGCCCGGTGACACCACCGGAGATCTTCCCGAAGGAGTCGCCGGAGCCTCCGTTCAGCGCGCTGTTCAGCGCACCCTGGATGCCGCCCCCCTGCAGCGCGGAGAGGCGCGACGTGATCGCGCCGATCGGATCGCTCATGATCAGGCCTTCACGTCGAGTCGCCCGCCGCGCGCCATCGGCGCGCTCGCTGGCATCTGTCCGGAGAGCACGCGCCCGTAGGTCAGCGGCCCCATCGCCCCCAACTTGGCGAAGTAGGCGCGCTCGTCCTGCGTGAGCACGCTCCACAACTCGGGATCGGTCCCCTGCGGCGGCTGGACCGGAACGCTCGCGGGGCTTGCAGCTGCCGGAGCACGGAGAGCGGCGGCCTGCGCCGGGACGTTGGCGCGTTGCGCCTGTCCCGCCGTCCCCGCCTGATCGGGGCGCGCCGGCACGTTCGACGGCCGGATCGGCGCTCCATATGGTGATCGAATCCCGTTGATGCTCATCAGGTGCCTATCGCTCTCTGTGGTTTGTCACTCCCGTCCCCCGTCCCCTGTCCCCCGTCCGCTCTTATATGTCCAACGCCCGGCGCAGCAGCTGCTTCGCCGCCTGGAAGACGGTGGCATTCGCTTCGTAGACCCGGCGCGCTTCCATCATGTCGACCAGTTCGTCCGTCACTTGCACGTTGGGGTAGCGCACGTAGCCATTCGCGTCGGCGTCAGGGTGCCCAGGGTCATAGACCATCGGGCCTTCGCTCGGATCTTCCTCGATCGCCGTCGCGCGCACGCCGCCGTAGCTGTCGGTCGGATCTTCCGGCGAGACGCCGGGCTGCATGTCGGCCGACGGAAGCGGCGGATACGCCGGCGCCGAACCTTCGCGGATCGACGGCTCGGCAACGACGACGCGACGGCGATACGGGCCGCCCCCTTCGGTGCGCGTCGTCTCGGCGTTAGCGATGTTCGTCGCCACCGTCTCCATCCGCAGTCGCTGGAGCGACATCCCGCTCGTCGCGATGTCCATCGGACGGAAAAGCGGGGGACGCGGCGAGCGCTCCATGTTGTTGGTCAGGAGCGGAAGCATCTTGACTGGAGGTATCGTCATCAGCGCTCCCGGATCGCGAGGCGAAGCTTGGCGTATGTCTTCTCGAGGAGCTTGGCCGTCGCTTCGTAGCGCAGCTGCTCATCGGCGAGTGACGTCATCTCGGCTTCCAGGTTCACCGCCTCGCCCGGCGCGGTCGTCCCGTCGGGAAGGGCGAACCCGCTCTGGTTCTGCAGGGATGCGCCGGAGACGCGCTGGGCGATCGACTTGACGCGCTGACTGCTCGCATCGAGTGCATCGCGCAGCTGCGGCGCCTGCGAAACCCGGCCAAAGAATCCGAAGAGCATCGCTCCCTCCGTGAAATCGGTCCCACGCGGTCACACGACCGCGCTCACTGGAAAGGCAATGCACGGACCAGACGCCGGCGCGTGAAAACGAAAGGGGCGCCGCCGAGTCCGGGGCGCCCCTAAAGCGTTGCTCTTGTTGTGCTTAGATTCCGTCAGCCGGCCCGAGCTTCCCTCGATTTCTCCCTCGAATATTCGCCCGGGTCAGGGCGCAGCTTTTACCTCGAAGGAAGAGTTTGCCGTCTCGGCGCGGTCACTCTTGCCCGCCGCGGTTCGCGCTAGTCATCCGCCACCGCCACGCGCTGCGGACCGTTCAACTTGTTCCGCAGCGTGCGCACGCTGATCCCCAGGAGTTCGGCGGTCTTGGTGCGGTTGCCGCGCGTCAGCTCGAGGGCGCGTTGGATCATCGCCCGTTCGGCTTCCTCGACGTTGAGCGTCGTGAGGACGATTCCGTTCGGCGGTGTCGCGGCGACCGGTGGCGTTCCATCGACTGGCGTTCCGTTGCGCTGCAGCGCCTGCCGCACCAGCGGATGTTGCCCGACGGTTGCCATGCGCTGGTGGTCGAAGAGGTGCGAGGCGAGTTCGGCATCGTGCGAGAGAATCACCGCGCGCTCGACCGCATGCTGCAGCTCGCGCACGTTCCCCGGCCACGGATAGTCCTGCAGGATCTTGATCGTGTCGGGCGCGATCCCGCTGATCTCCTTCCCCATCTCGCTCCCCGTTCGCATCGCAAAGCGGTAGGCGAGGATCGGGATGTCATCCGGACGGTCGCGCAGCGCCGGAATCGCGATCGGCACGACGCTCAATCGATAATAGAGATCCTGCCGGAAGTGCCCCGCCGCCGCGAACTCGGCGAGGTTGCGGTTGGTCGTGGCGATCACGCGCACGTCCACACGAATCGAGTGCGTCCCCCCGACGCGCTCGAACTCCTGCTCCTGCAGCACGCGCAGGAGCTTGGACTGCAGGTCGAGCCGCATCTCCGAGATTTCGTCGAGGAGAAGCGTCCCCCCGTGCGCGCGCTCGAAGGCCCCTTCGACTCGCTTGATCGCCCCGGTGAAGGCGCCGCGTTCGTGTCCGAACAGCGCGCTCTCGATCAACCCCTCGGGAAGCGCTGCACAGTTCAACTTGATGAACGGCTTGTCGCGACGGTCGCTCTGGTCGTGGATCGCGCGGGCGAAGAGTTCTTTCCCCGTCCCGCTCTCTCCTTCGAGGAGCACGGTAGCACGCGTCGGCGCGACCATCTGTACCGTCTGCAGGATCCGGCGGATCTGCAGGCTCTCGCCGATGATCTGTCGCTCGTTGCGGAATTCCATGACTTCACGCCGCAGCGACTCGTTCTCGCGCCGGAGGCGCACGTACTCGAGCGCCTGCTCCACTGCGAGCTCGAGCTGCTGGGTGCGAACGGGCTTCGTTATATAGTCGATCGCCCCGGCCTTGATCGCCGCGACCGCGTGCTCGATGCTCGCATACCCGGTGAGCATGATCAGCGGAATGTCGTATCCCTCGCGCTGCAGGAGCGAGAGGAACTCGAGCCCGGTGAGCCCCGGCATGCGGTAGTCGGAGATGATCAGGTCGATACTCTCGCGCGAGAGCACCTGGAGCGCCTCCACGACGTTGCGGGCACCAGTCGGCTGGTGACCGGCGCGCGAGAGCGTGTCCTCGAGGATCAGGCCGACGGACGGTTCGTCATCGACGTACAGGATATTCGCCATGCGAGTGACGGGCGTGATACGGGTGACGGGAAGAGCGGGACGCGGACGCGCGAGCAGCGGTAGTGCGAGCAGCGGTAGTGCGAGCAGCGGTAGTGCGAGCAGTGGTAGTGCGAACAGCGGTAATGCGAGGATCGGTTAAGCAATCGATCCAGATGGTCGATACTCGCACATGACGCGCATCACGCGCGGTCGGCAACTTCTTCCGCTCGGACATTCTCGCCGCCCAAGGGTCGCATGCGGATCACCAACAACATGGTCAGCCGAGCTTCGCTGGCAGGACTTCAGCGAGCGCTTCGGGGAGTGAACGATGCGCAGAACCGGGCGACGACCGGTCTGCAGGTCGAACGCGCCTCCGATGACCCGTCTGCCTCCAGTTCGATCATGGCGTCGGGTTCCACCCTGCGGGCGATCGACCAGTACAAGCGCAACATCAACTCGGCACGCGCGAGACTCGATCGGGAAGAGTCGGTCATGGGGTCGGTCTCGACGATGCTCGAGCGCGCCAAGGAACTCGGCGTCTCGCAGGGAACCGGCACCGCCGATGCGCAGACGCGGCTGACCGCCAAGGCCGAAGTCGACCAGCTCCTGCAGGCGGTCGTTCAACTCGGCAACACGTCGCACGAGGGGGAATTCCTCTTCGGTGGCGACCAGTCGAATGTCGCGCCGTTCAACGGGACCACGGCTCCGTATTCCGCGGCTCCGCCCACCGGGACTCGCTATACCGAGATCTCGTCGGCGCTGAGCATCCGGACGAACCACAACGGCACCGACGCTTTCCTCAATAGTGGTGTCCTCGCGTCGCTCGAGCAGCTCTCGCTCGCGCTCGGCGCGAACGACCAGACTGCGATCCAGGCGTCGCTCTCCTCGCTCGATAGCGCGCATGCGAACGTGCAGGTCCTCATCGGCGAGACCGGGGCCGCGTCGCAGCAGCTCGACGTCGCGACTTCCAATCTCGACGCGCTCGATACGTCGCTCCGCACCTTCAAATCGTCGCTGCAGGATGCCGACATCGAGAAGGCCGTGACCGAGCTGGTCGGGCGTCAGACCGCCTATCAATCCGCGATGCTCGCGACGTCCCGCGTGATGAGCCTCAACCTGGCAGACTACCTGCGATGAGCAACTCGGTGGCAACAGCTCCCGACGATCGCCTCTCCATCTCGTCCGACCTCCTCGGCGCCCTGGAAGTCTCCTCCACCGACATCGTCCGCTTTCCCGGCGGACTGTATGGCTTTCCGGAGTGCCGCGGCTTCGTCCTCCTCCCGGCGGCGCGCGAGAGCTTCTTCTGGCTGCAGTCGACCGACTACAGCACGCTCTCGTTCCTCCTCGCCGACCCGTTCGCCTGGTTCCCGGACTACCACATCGACCTCGACGACGTGGACCTGGCACGACTGGGCTCCAACGATCCAAAGCACCTCCTCGTGCTCACCATCGTCACGATGCCCAGTGCACCGGGCGAGCCGTGCACTGCGAACCTGCACGCCCCCATCCTGTTCAACATGCGGGACCGGCACGCGCACCAGTCGATTCGCCCCGACGACGGCAACAGCATCCGCGAGCCGTTCTACCTCGACCAGCCGCCCGCCGAATCGGCGGCTGTCGCCGCGCGATAGGGGCATCTCACAAGTAGTCGGCGGCCTCCGGTCGGCGCGGCGCGTCGGCGCGACGGGCGACAGTTGGTGAGATGACGTGAAAGGGCGCCGCGCAGGACGCGATCTCGCGAACCGGCGGCGGCTGCGCCCTAACGACATCGAGCGGCACTTCCTGCCGTGACTCGGCGTCTCGTGCCGGAAGCATTCTCCGGCGCGCGTCGCGCCGGAATCTGTAAGACGATACAGGACAATGGTTTGCTGAGTGGCACGGTCGGTGCCTAGGCTCTGAAAGGATACGTGCGCCCGTTTGCCGGGCGACCGCCGGAAGACCTTCCGACTTCAGGACCACGGGACCCATGTCCGCTGTCTTACCTCCAGCCGACGCAACGGCTCACGCCGACTTCGCGCGCGCCGTCGCGTTCCATATCGCCGGCGACATCGCCGCCGCGCGGCGCGAGTACGAGCAGGTGCTCGCCCGGGATCCCGACCACGCCGAGGCCTGCAACAACCTCGCGTCGATCCTCGCGGGGCAGGGTGAGGAGGAGCGCGCCGAGCAGCTGCTCCTGCGCGCCGTGGGGACGTCGGCAAGCTATGCGGAAGCGCACAACAACCTTGGTCTCCTCTGGTCGGGGCGCGGCGAGTTCGCCCGCGCCCTCGCCGCATTCGAACGGGCGGTGGCGCTCGACGGCTCCAAGGCGGGGTGGCACAGCAACCTTGGAAATGCCTGCGTCGAGCTCTTTCGCTTCGCCGAGGCAATCGTTGCCTTCGATCGCGCCGTCGCCATCGACGATCGCGATGCCGACGTCTGGTCCAATCGCGCCCTCGCCCTCCGCGGCCTGCAGCGCCAGGACGACGCGATCGAATCGCTGAGACGCGCGCTCTCGCTCGCCCCTTCGCACGTCAACGCGCTGAGCAACCTCGGCATCATGCTCAAGGAGATGAAGCGCCTCGATGAAGCCGAGTCGCTCCTTGCGCGAGCGACGGCGATCGACCCGGCCAACCCAAAGCTCTGGTGCAACTACGCGGCGATCTTCGAGGCGCGCGGCCACTACGCGCGAATGCGCGAGCTCGCCGAGCATGCGTGCACGCTCGATCCCACCTATCCCGAGGCGTGGAATCTCCTCGCCAACGGCGAGATGGAAGCGGGGCGATACGACGAGGCAATCGCGCTGTACGAGAAGGCGCGTGCCTTCGACCCCTACAACAGCAATGCCAACTGGAACCTTGCCCTCCTCTGGCTCCTGAAGGGGGACTTTGCGCGCGGATGGCCGCAGTTCGAGTGGCGCAAGCGCCTGCAATCGGCGGTCATCGATCGCGCGGACTACGCCGGGGTGGAGTGGGATGGGAGTCCGCTCGCCGGGCGCGACATTCTCCTGCACACCGAACAGGGAGTGGGTGACGCGTTCCAGTTCGTGCGCTTCGCCGCTCAGCTCAAGGCCAGCGGTGCTCGACGCGTCTATCTCGAGTGTCCGTATCCGATCGTCCCGCTCCTGAGCGGCGTGCGTGGTCTCGACGGTGTCGTCGCGCGTGGCGTTCCGCTCCCCGCGTTCGATGTCCACGCCAACCTCATGAGCCTCCCCGGGCTTCTGGGAACGACGCTCGACTCGATTCCGGCCGACGTGCCGTACATCCCCGTCGAACCGCGAACGGTCGGCGCGCGCGTCGATGCCCCCGCGGGGACCCTCACCGTCGGCTTCGTCTGGGCCGGCAATCCGCTGCACGGGCGAGACTTCCTGCGCTCTGCTCCGTTGGAGTCGTTCCGTGAGCTGGCCGCCATCGATGGCGTGAAGTTCTTCTCGCTGCAGAAAGGGGATGCCGCGGAACGCGAACTCGCGGCGCATCCGATCGACGGCGTCGTCGACCTCGCCGGCGACCTGCGCGACTTTCGCGATACGGCCGCCGTGCTGCAGGCGCTCGACCTCGTCATCACCGTCGACACGTCGGTGGCCCATCTCGCCGGCGCGTTAGGCAGGCCCACCTGGCTCCTGCTCCCGCACGTCCCCGACTTCCGCTGGCTGCTCGACCGCACCGATTCGCCGTGGTATCCGACGATGCGCATCTTCCGCCAGCCCGAGCCGCGCGACTGGGAGAGCGTATTCGACGCGGTCGCGATCGCGCTGCGCGAGCGCGTTGCCGGTGACTCCGCGGCGCCGTCGCTCGCATCGGCGGCTCACGCCACGCCGGCGCCAGCCGTCGTCGACGACACGGTGGTGACGCTGTCGTCGGCCGCGCGCGTTCCCGACGGGCGTCCGCGTTTCGATCTCTACACATCGCTGGCATCGCTCGCCGATCCGCAACGTTTCGCCGAGTACGAGTCGGAACTCGTCGGCGTCGGACACGACATGCCGGTGCGCACCTTCCTCGACGAATACCTGCGCGATGGCGATGTCCTCGTCGACCTCGCGCCCAAGCTCGGGATCACCGTCCTGTCGGCCGCCACCGCGCCGAAACCTCCTGCGACGATCGTCATCGTCGAAGCGAATGACGCCGACGCGGACCGCCTGCAGTCGCTTGTCGCGCGCCGCGCCCCGCTGGTCTCAGTCGTTCGCGCCGCCGACGCGCGTTCGGCCATGCGTGACAGCGATCGGGCTCCGAGCGCACGACTGGTCGTCCGCGCAGGGGAGGGGAGCGACGTCGCGCGCGTCGTTGACGCGATCGGGAGCACCGAGGGCGACCGGCGTCCCGCCGTCGTGGCGTGGTCGAGCCTCGTGCCGGTCGACGCCAGCGGCCCGCTCGCCTTCCTCGAGTCGTTAGGGTACGTGACCGTCGCCCTGAGCGTCGCGGGCGCCGAGGCGTCGCTCGACGCGATCGCGGATCCGTCGCGAGCGCAGGCGTTGGTGAGCATCGCACACTCGGCGCTCGACGCGATGGAACAGGACGCGGACGCCTCTGCCGCCGCGGCGCCCCCTCCGGCCGCTCCAGCGCCGATTCAGGTTTCGATCTCGATGCCCGGCGCGAGCGTTCCTGCGCCGGCTCCCGTTCCCGCTTCGGCGCCGGTGGCCAATCGCGGCGCGATATCGATCGCCGTGGCATCGTCGGACCCGGTACGGTTGACGGATGCCCCCGCGAGCGAGACCAGCGCCCTCGGCGAAATCGGCATCGACTGGCAGTTGCGTGGCGATTCGGGGTGGGGCGTCTACGGTACCAACCTCGCGCTCGAACTCGAACGCTCGGGGACGCATCTCCCCGCGATCTTCGCGGCCGACACGAACGACCTGTCGCCGATCGCGCGTTTTCGCCTCGATCGCGCGTTGCGCTCGGGCGCGGCCCGCGCTCACGCGCACGCGGGGAGGGCGACGCCGCTCCCCTTCGACGGGCTCATGCTGCGCGCGCTGGGCAACAACTTCGGGCATGGTCCGCTGTGGGAGCAGGTCGCCGCCAGCCGCAACGCGGGCGTCATCTTCTTCGAGGATTCTGCCTTCGACGATGCGGCGATACAGCGCGCGCGCTCTCTCGACCTCATCGTCGCCGGCTCGCAGTGGAACGCCGAAGTGCTGCGCGGTGAGGGGCTCGACCACGTCGTGACCGTCCTGCAGGGGATCGATCCCACGATCTTCCACCCCGCGCCGGCCAGCGGCCATCTCGGCGAGCGCTTCGTCGTCTTTTCCGGCGGGAAGCTCGAGTATCGCAAGGGACAGGACCTCGTCGTCGCCGCATTCCGCCGCTTCCAGGCGCGGCACACCGACGCGTTGCTCCTGACGGCATGGCACAACAACTGGCCGCAGCTCATCGCCGACCTCGATCTCGCCGGGCACGTACACGGTGTTCCCACCGTTCGCGACGGTCACCTCGACGTCCCGTCGTGGCTCGTGTCGAACGGCATCCCGCGGGGCGCCATCCTCGATGTCGGGCGCACCCCGAACGCGATGATGGGGCAAGTCGTCCGCGAAGCGAATGTCGCCCTCTTCCCCAACCGGTGCGAAGGGGGGACGAACCTCGTCGCAATGGAGTGCATGGCGGCCGGAATCCCGACCATCGTCTCGAACAACTCGGGACAGCGTGACCTGGTGGCAACCGGTGGCGCGATTCCGCTGGAGCAGCAGCGCCCGGTCGCGCATCCCACCCGTCACTTCCGCAGCACCGACGGGTGGGGCGAGAGCGACGTCGAGGAGATGGTCGAAGCGCTCGAGCAAGTCTACACCGACCGCGCGCGCGCCAGGGAAATCGCGCGCAACGGCGCCGTCGCCCTGCGCGCCATGAGCTGGAAGAATCAGGTGGGCGAGCTCGTGAGGTCGCTCGCTCCGTTGCTCTAGTCCCCCGTCTCCCGTCCCTCGTCTCCCGTCCCTAAATCCATGCGCCAGGAAATCAGCATCAACCTCGCGTCACCGAGCGGTCCGCGTCAGCTCAAGCTCCTCCTCGATCCCGAGCAGATGAGCCAGCGCTTCATGCTGAACGACTTCGGCTCGGGGCAGCTCTACGAGTCGGAAACGTCGAACTTCATCGGCTCGATCCTCCGGCCGGGCGACACCTTCATCGACATCGGGGCGCACGTCGGCTACTTCACGATGCTGGCCTCGTCTCTCGTGGGGCCGACCGGAGCGGTCTACTGCTTCGAGCCCGAGCTGGGGAACTACGGTCACCTCCTCGAGCACATCGAGGTGAACGGCGCTACCAATATCCGTCCGCTGCACATGGCGGTTGGAGCCGCGCCAGCCACGGCCGACTTCTTCGTCAATGCCGACAACGACGGCGGGCACGCGCTCTGGGAAGTGGGGCGTCACCCGTTCAACGAGCGCACGCGCAACGCGCCGGTTTCGCGCAAGGTCTTCGTCACCTCGCTCGATCACATGTTCGAGAATCGCGACATGCGCACCCTCAAGGCGATCAAGATCGACGCCGAGGGGGCGGAGTTTGCGATCCTCGTCGGTGCGCGAGACCTGCTCCGCCGTACCCGCATTCCATTCATAGTCGCCGAGATCAACCGCTTCGGACTCGAGTCGATGGGCGCGAGCGAGCGGCACGTGCGCGAGTTCATGAGTGACCTGGGTTACGAAACCTACCTCTTCCAACCCGGACAGTCGTTCCTCCAGCGCCTGCAGGCCGACGAATCGCCGCAGACCGACTACGTCTTCAACATCCTGTTCCGCCACCCGGAAGCCCCGGCGATGGCGGCGTAGGAGGGATCGGAGCAGCGACGGGAGCTCCGCCGGCGCGCAAAGCGCGCCGGCACTCCCGTCCCCCGTCTCCCGTCCCCCGTCCGCTCTTTTCTTTCAAACTTTCTAAAGTTCTGCTCGCATTCCTCCGATACGGGTTTTCGGAGGGACGGCACAAGGCCGAAGCCCCAGAGGGGAACGGATTCCCCTACTTCAAGACCAAGGAGCAGGACTCATGCGTATCAACACGAACGTCAGCGCGCTGCGCGCGCAGGGCAACCTTACCCGCGTCAACGAGCAGGTCTCCTCGTCGATGGCGAAGTTGTCCAGCGGCTTCCGCATCACGCGTGCGGCTGACGACTCGGCCGGTTTGGGTATCGCCAACGTCCTTCGCGCGGACATCCGCTCGCTGGGCCAGGCGGCGCGCAACTCGGAGCAGGCGAACTCGGTGTTGAACATCGCCGAAGGCGCGGCGGGCACGATCCAGAAGATGCTCGAGCGTATGAAGGAACTCGCGTCGCAGGCGGCGTCGGACAACGTGGACTCGGCTGGTCGTAGCCGCATCACGACGGAGTATCAGGCGCTCCGCAACGAAATCGACCGTACCGTCTCCACGGTGAAGTTCCAGGGCAACACGCTGCTCAACGGCGCCTTCGGCGCCACGGTCGACTCCGCGTCGACCGCGCTCGGCACCTCGACGGGCGTCTACAATGTCCGCCTCTCCGGTGCGGGCACCGGCGCGCTCACGCTGTCGTCCGGCGGTAGCGTCGTCACCCTGACCAACGGCTCGACCTCGCAGACCCTCGGTGTCACCGCCGGCTCCAAGCAGACGCTCAACTTCACGTCGCTCGGCGTCACGATCGACACCAACCAGGCGGTCACTGCTTCCTCGATCGCCGGCAACATCACGGTTGGCGCCAGCACCGGTACGTTCCTCGTGTCCTCGTCGGGCCAGTACAGCGGCAACGACCAGATCTCGATCTCCGGTTCTTCGCTCGACCTCCGTTCCTCGGCGCTCACGGTTGCGACTGACCCGACCACGCTTGCCAACGCGCAGTCCGCGCTGAGCGAGATCGACACCGCAATCACGAACGTCAACACCGCGCTCGGCGTCATCGGTTCGCTCCAGAGCCGTATCGACGTGGCGACGGAGAACGTCCGCACGACGATCCAGAACTTCAGCGCCGCCGAGTCCACGATCCGTGACCTCGACATGGCGAGCGAGATGACCACGTTCACCAAGAACCAGGTGCTCTCGCAGGCTGGTACCGCGATGCTGGCCCAGGCCAACTCGGCTGGACAGAGCATCCTCACCCTGCTCCGCGGCTAATCCTCGTAGGCAGGCGACGAACGAGCCCGGGATCGGCGATTCGGCCGGTCCCGGGCATTCGTCCAAAGCGAGAGAGTTCCCATGTCAGACCCCATTGGCAGTTTCTCCGGGCTGGCGAGCGGCGTGCAGTGGCGGGACCTGGTCGACCAGCTCGTGGCTATCGACAAGCAACGCAAGCTCGATCCGGTTACCGCTCGCACCACGCTCGCGCAGAACCAGGCCACGGCCTGGACCTCGTATCAGTCCCTGGCCGTCAAGTTTCGGGATGCGGCGAATGCCCTGCGTGACAGCGCGGCGTTCGGCGCCTTTAGCGTATCCGGCGGTACGAGCATCGCCACCGGACGCACACTGCTCACCGCGTCGGCGTCGTCCGGCGCGTCGCCAGGGAACTACGCAGTCGAGGTGCTCGACGTCGCACGCGCCAACAAACTCAGTGGTGCGGTCGTCAGCAGCCCGTCGTCGGCGCTCGGCTACAGCGGCGAATTCGGTGTCAATGGTCAGAAGGTGACGGTGGTGGCCACCGACACCCTCAACAGCATTCGCGACAAGATCAACGCCCTCAACGCCGGAACCAGCGCGTCGGGGGTGACGGCATCGGTGCTCAGCACCGGTTCCACCCAACATCGCCTCGTCCTCTCGTCCGACCAGACGGGCGCTGCGGGGATCGAGCTCATCGACGACGCCGGCGGCGTATTGCAGCAGCTCGGCGTGGTCGACGGCACGAAGTCCCTCAACGTGGCGAGCGACGGCGGTGTCCAGACACAGAAAGTCTCGTCGACCACCGCGGCCATCGCCGCGATGCTCGGCGTGAGCATGCCGCCGCCGAGTACCATCGAAGTCGGCGGACGCACGATCACGGTCGACCTCACCGTCGACTCGCTTGCGTCGATTGCGGCCAAGATATCCGCAGCAGGCGGGAACGCGTCGGTCACCTCCGAGACGGCGGGCGGGAAGACCTCCTACCGCATCGTCACCAGCGACACCGTCAGCGCATCCACCGTCGACGGGCAGCGCACGCTCGAAGTCCTCGGCTTCGTGAAGAACGGGCGCAGCGGCGTGTCGCAGGTCGTGCAGAGCGAGAACGCCTTCACCGACGGCGTTGGCAGCACGGCGACCGGGAGCACGCTCTTGTCCGCCCTGCAGGTCTCCGGCAACGCCCTCGGGCTTGCAGCCGGCGACACCTTCAACATCCAGGGGAAGCGCGGCGACGGCAGCACCGTCAACCTGAGCTTCACCGTCGGCGCCAGCGACACGCTGCAGACGCTGGTCACCAAGATCAACGACGTGACGTCGGGCTTCGGCGCCGGTACGCGCACCGCAACCGCCTCGATCAGCAACGGACAGATCGTCCTGAGCGACAATGCGACGGGTGATTCACAGCTCGCCCTTTCGCTCTCGGCGACTCGTGTGTCCGACGGATCCACCGTGTCGTTGGGGCGGCAGCTCGTCTCGACGGTCGGCCGCCAGCGCGAAGTCGTCGCCGGCACCGATGCATCCGTGCGCGTCGACGGCGTGGTCGTCTCGCGAGCGAGCAACACGATTTCCGACGCCCTCAGTGGCGTGACGCTGTCCCTGCAGCAGGCCGAAGTTGGGACGACCGTCTCGCTCAACATCGGACGCGACACCGACGCCCTCTCGACCAAGGTCAAGGCGGTCGCCGATGCCTACAACGCGCTGGTGAAGTTCCGCGCCGATCAGCAGAAGGACGGGCAGCCGCTCCGGAACAATCCCACGCTGCGCAACTCGATCGCGTCGCTCACCTCGCAGCTTCTGTCGAACGTGTCCGGCCTTTCCGGTACGCTCAATCGCCCGGGCTCCGTCGGACTGGCACTGCAGGCGGACGGCACGCTCAAGCTCGACGACACGGTCTTCAAGGGTTCGCTCAACTCGAACTTCGCCGACGTCGTCTCGCTCTTCACCACCTCGGGCACGAGCGCCAACAACCAGATTTCCTACTGGACGTCGTCGTACAAGACACTCGCCGGCTCGTACGCGGTCAACATCACCGCTGCAGCCACGACGCCGACCGTGTCGGGAAGCGGCTTCTCGGGGACGTACGTCGACGACGGAACGCCCGATACGCTCGACATCACCGACGCGATCAGCGGCGCCACCGGGAGCATTTCGCTCGCCAACGGCGACACGACCGACACGATCGTCACCAAGCTCAATTCGCTGTTCGCCACCTCGAAGATGGCGTTGTCGGCATCCAAGAACGGCAACGATCTCGTCATCACCGGGACGCGCTACGGCAGCGCATCGTCCTTCACCGTGGCCTACACGCCCGGCGGCGCCGACGGCACTGCGCAGCTGGGGATCGCGGCCAATTCGTTCGCCGGAACCGACGTCGCCGGGACGATCGGCGGCGAGTTGGCGACGGGGAGCGGGCAGGTCCTCACGGCGACGCCGGCGCTCGTCGGCACTGCCGTCGATGGACTCGCGATCTCGTACAGCGGGACGGCCACGGGAGCGGTGGGCGACCTGAACTTCACGCTCGGCGTGGGGGGGATGCTGTACAACGCCGCCGACGTGTTCGCCCGCCCGGACGGCACGATCTTCGAACAGCAGCAGCAGCTCGAAAAGACGATCAACGACCTCGGGACGCGTGCCGATACTCTCCAGCAGCAGATCGACCGTCGTCGTGCCGCGCTCGTCGCGCAGTTCACGAAGATGGAGGCTGCGATCAGTCGCATTCAGTCGCAGGGATCGGCGCTCTCCAGCTTCATCAACTCGCTGCAGGCGTCGGGCAATTAGTTCTCCTGCGACACGCGCTCCCACTCTCTTCGTGAGGCAGCATGTCGTACGGCGCATTCGCCAAGCAGGCCGCGCGCTATCGTGAGGCGGAGGTTCTCTCCGCCTCGCCAGCGCAGCTCGTCGTGATCGTGTACGAGCATCTCCTGATCAACCTGCGCCGTGCCCGCCTTCAGGTGGCAGATGTCGATGGGGCGGCTCGCTCGGACTCGCTCGCCCGCGCTCGCGCGGCGTTGACGGAGCTTCTCGTCACGCTCGATCACGAGAAGGGGGGCGACCTCGCGGCGCGGCTCGGCGCGATCTACACCTTCATGCTTGGCGAGCTGTCGGTCCTGGGCGTGAAGCCGAGCGCCGAACGGCTCGATGCGATCATCGCCCTCGCCACCGAACTGCACGAGGCCTTTGGGCAGGTCGCCGCGACCCAACCCTCCGCGCGCCAGGCGGTGGCCGCGTCATGAGCGTGAGTGCGCCCGCCGTTGCCACTGAGCTTCGCGACCTCTTCGAGCGCTTTACCGCGCTCAGTGAAGACGCGATGCGGGCGTGTGACGCCGGCGACGTGGACGCACTCGAACGCGCCATCGAGGCGCGCGAGCAGATCACCGGGCGGGTGGCGGTCCTGGACCACACGCTCGTCGCGATGCGCAACGCGCTCCTCAGCACTGCGGGGCGCGATGCGTTCGATGCGTCGCTGCG
>CAZWVG010000106.1:0-18245 GCA_964637355.1 uncultured Gemmatimonadaceae bacterium | reverse complement strand
ACGCGGCGAACCTCTCCCAGGAAGGGAAGCTCAACATCCTGGGCGTCTTCGACGCCGTGCAGGTCGGCCAACTCCCGGCGATTCATCCCCGCGCACACCTCGTCGTGCGCCTCAAGGGAGGGGCCGCCGACATCGGCGCACACACCGTCTCGCTGCGCTGGGTCAATCCCAACGGCGTCGAGCTCTGGTCGTCGGACGGGGAATTGGACGTCGAGGGGGTGCCGGCGTCGGCCACCGACATGGACTTCCCGCTGATCGCCGCGATCGACCTCCCGCTCGACGAAGCCGGAGCGTACACGATGCGCATCGCGCTCGACCAGGAACCGCGCGGCGAGGTCGGTCTCCTCGTGCGCGCTGCCCCGCCGCAATTCGTCGCCCCGCCCGCGCCGGGCGCGATGATGTCCTGACGTCCTCCGACGTGCGTCCGGCTCCCTTCCCGCGCACGAGCTGCACGTCGACATCGCTGGCACACGCGCGCAGGAGCGCGCGAGCACACGCGCGCAGGAGCGCGCGAGCACACGCGCGCGGACGCGTGCTGCAGAGTGGCGTCAGCCGGCGGCCGGCGGCGCGGTGTTAGGCTCGGCGCGCTTCGCCGCGCACTTCGCACACAACGTCACGCCGCGCATGTTGCAGATCACGCAGATGAAGGTTCCGCAGTCGCTGCACGGGTAACCTTCAGAGGCGCGCTCCTCGTTGCCGCAGGCGCGGCATGTCATGGCGTCGCGTTCGTGAGGCGTCGTCATTCGGTTCTCCCGGTGTAGGCGTCAGCCGTTCGCCGCAGCGAGGCCGAACTCCCGAATCTTCTTGATGAGTGTCGCGCGCGAAATGCCCAGCGCGCGCGACGCGTGCGTGCGATTCCCCGCGTGACGCTTGAGCGTACGCTCGATGTGGAGGCGCGCGACCTCATCCAGCGTGCGCCCCTCGAGCGGCGCGATCGGGTCGTTGCCCCCCGCGCTTCCGCGCACCTCGTGCGGGAGCGACACCACCTCGACCTGCGCGCTCCCGCGCCCCACGATCATCGCGCGCTCCAGCACGTTCCGCAGTTCTCGCATGTTGCCGGGCCAGGCGTGATGCAGCAGGGCGTCCAGCGCCGCGTCGCTCAGCGCCCGCGGTGCCGAGGGAAGCTGCGAGGCGAGCTCCTCCATCAACCGCGAGATCAATTCCACCAGATCGTCGCGCGAACGCGTGCGGAGCGGAGGGAGCGTGAGCGGCATGACGCCGAGCCGGTAGTACAGCTCTTCGCGAAAGCGCCCCGCGTTCACCTCGCTCACGAGGTCGCGCGTGGTCGCCGCGATCACGCGCACGTCGACGCCGATGTCGCGCGTCCCGCCGACGCGCCGCAGGCTTCGCGATTCGAGCAGCCGGATCAGCTTGAGCTGCAACGCGGGCGACATGTCGCCGATTTCGTCGACGAAGAGCGTTCCCCCCGATGCGACTTCGACTCGCCCCGGTTGCGAGACGCCGGCGGCGTCATCGCGACCGAACAGCTCCAGCTCGAGCGCGTCGGACGCGCGCGCCGTGCAGCTGACGGACACGAATGCGCCCTGCGCGCGCGGCGAGTGCGCGTGGATCAACTCGGCGACCCGCCCCTTCCCCGTCCCTCCCTCACCCGAGAGTAGCACCGGCGCGTGATCGCTCGCCGCGACCAGCTCCACCTGCGCGGCGAGTTCCCGCATCGCCGGCGACGACCCGATCGCCACGTTCCCGCCGATCGAGCGCCGCTCGGTGAGATAGCGCGACAGTTGGCGCAGCTGGACCTTCTCCAGCGCCCGCTCGATCGCCAGGCCGAGATGCGGGAGTTCGACCGGCTTGGTGAGGAAGTGTTCGACCCCTTCCTGCACCGCGCGTACGGCGAGCGGAATGTCGGCGTGCCCCGAGATCATGATCACGACCGGGCGCTCCTCGCGAATGCGCGCGAAGACGTCGAAGCCCGACATGTCCGGCAGGCGCAAGTCGAGGAGCGTCACGTCGGGGCGGCGCTCGTGCCACGCCGCCACCGCCGACTCGCCGGTGTGCGCGCGTCGCACGGTGTGCCCGGAGCGCTCGAGGAATCGCGCGAAGCCGTCCGCGACCATCGGCTCGTCGTCGACGATGAGGAGGTCCGCCATGGGCTCAGCCCGGCGCGGGCGACTCGAGCGCCTCGCGCACCGCATCGAGCGTGAACGGCTTGTGAAGCGTTAGGCGCCCGCTCGCCCGCAGGAACTCGGTCGCCGCCTCGCTCTCCACGTCGCCCGTGAGGAAGATGACGTGCCGGCTCAACTCCGGACGACGCTGGCGCAACATCGCATATAGTGCGTCGCCGCCCATGCGCGGCATCCGGAGGTCGAGAATGATGCGATCGAGCGGGCGATCCTCCACCATGCGCGCCGCCTCCTCGCCATCGCGCGCGAGCCATGCGCGATGTCCAAGTCGATGCAGCAGCTGCGCGAGCGCCAGGCGGATCGACGGCTCGTCGTCGACCACCAGCACGTCCATCGTCGTTGCGCCTCCCGTACCGGCCGGACGCGCGCGCGTCGCGCGCGCGTCGCCCTCGTCAGGCACAGTGTCGCCGCGCGGACTGACGATCGGGATCTCGACCACGAAGGTCGTCCCTTCGCCCGGCGTGGAGTCGACGTGGATGTGTCCTCCATGCTCCCGCACGATCCCGGCGGCGACGACGAGCCCCACCCCGGCGAGGTCCACTCCGTCGCGCTCCGTCACTCCCGGCGTGAAGAGCCGGTCGAGGTCGGCCGAGGCGATCCCCGCTCCCGAATCCTGCACCTCGAGCACGAGCGCATTCGCCACGCGCGACAGCCGAACCGCGAGCGTGCGCGCGCCAGCCCAACCACGGAGAGCAAGTTCGGCACGACTCACGAGGTGGAGCACCGCCTGCTGCAACCGTCCGGCGTCGCCCACGGTGGTGGGAAGGTCGCGCCGGATGTCCTCCGTGAGCGCGATCCCCGCCGTGCCGAGGGCGTAGCGCCGGATCGCCATCGCGTGGTCGACCACGTCCGCCAGCTGCAGCTCGCGCTGCTCCGACGAGCGCTCGCGCGTGAGATCCTTGAGGTTGCCGATGATCCCGGCGGCGCGGCGCGCCTCGTCGTGCAGCGTGCGCAGCGTCTCGAGGTCGCGCGTCCCCCCTTCCTGGTCTTCGAGGAGGAGCTCGCTGAACGCCAGGATCGCTGAGAGCGGGTTGTTGAGCTCATGGGCAACCCCCCCCAGCCACTGCCCCACCGACGCGAGGCGCTCGCGGCGCAGGAGCTCGTCGAGCATCCGCTTCTCCGACGACACGTCGCGCACGATCCCCAGCACCCCCGTCACGCGCCCCTGTTCGACCATCGGCGAGGCGACCAACGATCCCCAGCGCGAATGCCCCGAGGCATCGAGGAAGCGCACCTCCCGCCGCACTCGCTGCCCGTGCAGCGCCGAGACGAATTGCTCCCAGATCGCCTCGCGGTCGCGCGGGTCCAGGAGCTCGGTGAAGTGGTGCCCGGTGATCGCGTCGCGCCCGTGCCCGGTCGCCGCCTCGAACGCCCGGTTGACCGAGGTGAAGCTCCCCTCCTCGTCGACGGTGAAGATCGCATCGGACGACGTTTCGACCAACTGTGCGTAGCGTGCCTCGCTTCGCTGCAGGAGGTCGACGCGCCCGCGATCCTCGGTCACGTCGCGCACCACGAGCAGCATCCCCACCAGCGCACGCCCCTGCTGGATCGGCATCGCCGTGATCGACACGGTGCGGTTCGCGCCGCTCCGCCGCACGACGCTGCACTCGATCGTGCGCCACTCGCTCTCCCACGTGTCGCGGAGGAAGGTCACCAGGCGATCGAGGTCCGCCGGCGCGACGAACGGATGGAAGCTCCGTCCCAGCAGTTCATCGCCGGGGACGTCGAAGAGCGTGCTGGCCGCCGGATTCGCCGACGTGATCGCGCCGGTGAGGCTCAACGTGATCACCGCGTCGCTTGCCAGGTCGAAAAGCTGCCGGTAGCGCGTCTCCGACTGCAGCACCGCATCGCGCGCTCGGCGCTCGTCGGTGACGTCGTGCAGCGACGCCATCACCATCGCCACGTGGTCGCGCTCCTTGACCGGCGCGAGTGCGGCGGCCACGACGCGTCGCTCGCCGTCGCTCCGGACCACGACGTACTCGTGCCGTTGCACCTCGTCGGCCGCCGCCAGCTGCACGTGGGCACGCGCCTCGTCGGCCATCTCGTGCAGTACCAGCTCGCTCCAGTGCGCCCCGGTCAGGTCGTCGCGCCCGAAGAGCGCGCGCGCCGCCGGGTTCGCGAAGATCAGGCGACCCTCGCGGTCGAGCGTGCAGATCGGGTCGGCCGCCGACTCGATCATCAGGCGATGGCGATCCCAAACCGCGCGCTGCGTGCTCACGTCGTCGAAGGTGACGATCGCCCCGCCGCTCGGGTGCGGGACGGCGAGGATGTCGAACCAGCGCCCGTTCCCTCCCTCGCACACGCAGCGCGACTGCACGCCGTCCTCGATCGCCCGCGCCAGCGGATCGCCCCCATCCTCGGGACGGCTCCCGAGGAGCGTCTGGTAGAACGGGCGCCCCATCAGCACGCGGAGCGTCGCGTCCATCGTGAGCTGCAACGCGCGCGTGTTCGAGCGCGTGATCAACCCGTGCTCGTCGACCAGGCACATCCCCACGCCGATCGAGTCGAACGCCGCCGACCACTCGCGCGTGGCGTCGCGCAGCTCGTCGTACAACCGCGCATTGACCACCGTCACCGACACCTGCTCGGCGAGGCGCTGCAGGATGCGCGCGTCCTCCGCCGTGAACTCTGCCTGACGATTGTAGACCGCCAGCGCCCCGACGATCCCGTGCGCAGTGCTCAGCGGAACCATCACCGAGCGCTGGAGCGGGAGGAGGCGCACCGTGGGCTTGTGCACGTCGGGTTCGGAGACGATGTCGTTCGTCACGATCGCCTGATTGGTCGCCACCGCGCGCCCGATCAGCGAACCGGCGACCGGCATGTGCACCCCCGACAGGAGCTCGGCGATGCCTAACGCCGACACGACGTTGAGGTAGTCGCCGTCGCGCAGCGCGACGCACGCCCCCTCGGCTTGCAGCAGCGCCATCCCATGTCGGAGGATGAGGCGCAGCACCTCACCCATCTTGAGCGACTCGCCCACGGCACGCGCGATCTCGGCCATCGCCTCGCTCTGCCGCCGCTCGCGCTCGCTCGCCGCGAACAGGCGCGCGTTGCTGAGCGCCCCCGCGGCGTGACGCGCGAGCATCCCGATCACCTCGCGCGCATCGCCGTCGAAGGCATCCTCGCGCGGATCGTGGAGCGCCACCACCCCAAGGAGGCGGCGCCCGTGCATCATCGGCACGGCGAGGACCGAGCCGGCGCGCGGGAGCCCCATCAGGACGTCGTCGTTCGCTGCCAGCGGAGAGCTGGCGGGATCGTACGGCGACACGTGCACCGCCTCCCCCGTTCGCGCCGCCTCGCCCAGCGGGCCGCTCCCCAACGGGACGACCTTCTGCGGGCGAACGAGCTCCCCGACCACGTGGTGCACGACGTCGACCGATTGGCGGTCGTTGTCCACGAGCGCCACCACCACCCCCTCCGACGCGACCGCGCGACGAACGCCGCGCGACAGCTCGTCGAGAATCTCCTCCTCGTCGAGCGAACGCCCAAGCGAAGCAGCGATCTGCTGCAACAGCTGCAACCGCGCCTCGTGGCGGCGCCCGCGATCGATGATGCGCCGCACGCGCTCGCTGTCGACAGGGGCGAGCCCCTCGAGCAGCGCGTCCAACCCCTCGATTTCGGCGAGGTCGGGAGGGGTGGTGCGGTCGCGCAGGTCCGACGGTGTCACGCTCATAGCGGGCCTAACGCCGCTTCTGCGGAACCAGCAGGTGACCGGCGCCCGGCGCCACGGTCACCTGCAACGTGGAGCCCGCGAGCAGCTCGCCGTCTGCCTGGGTCGCACGCGCGGGATCGGTGCGGAGCAACAGGGTACGTCCCCTGAGGAAATGCATGGCCGGGTCGCTCCGGAAGTCGTGGCGCAGCAGGCGCCATCCCACGCGAAATGCGTCACCCGCACTCGCTGGGGAAAAGACGCACAAGTCGAGCATTCCGTCATTCTCCTGGATCCCGGGACCCAGCCGAATCATCCCGCCGAGTACCGACCCGAAGTTAGCCACCATCGCCGACGTTGCATGATAGCGATGCGTGACCCCGTCGACGGTGGCTTCGAGGACGAATCGCTCGAGTGCAAGCGTCGCGCGAACCGCGGTCGCGATGTACGCGAGCACGCCGAATCGGCGCTTCGCCGCGCTCGACGTCTCGGCGACCATCGATGCGTCGATCCCTATGCCGGCAGCAAAGGCGAAGACGCGCCCGTCGCCCAGCGCACCGAGGTCGATGTCGCGCGTCGTCCCGGCGAGAAGGCGGCGAACGGCGCGCGGCACCGAGAGTGGGATCCCGAGCGCACGAGCGATGAGGTTCCCGGTACCGCCAGGGAGCACGCCAACCGGCGTGGGTCTCCCCTGCAGCCCCTGCACCACCTCCATCACCGTCCCGTCGCCGCCGAGCGTGAAGACCGCGTCATAGTCGGCGCCGCGAAGACGGGCCACGCGCTCGGCATCGCCCGTTGCACTCGTCGAGTGCTCGTCGCACTGCACTCCCGCACGGACGAACGCGCGACGCGCCGCAGGGAGGGATGCTGCGCCACGTCGCGATGCCGGATTGACGATCAGGAGGATGCGCCTGGCGGCTACCACCGCCACGATCGGAAGAGGTCGAAGCCGTACTGGCGCCGCGTCGTGGTGAAGGAGCGGTCGGTCCCCGTATCGCAGAACAGTTTGTCGAGCGGCGGCTCGAGCGAGAAGGAGAAGCCGTAGCCATCGGTGAGTCGCTGTTCGAGCTTGACCCCGATGATTTGCGCGAGATCGACCGGGCTCAACTGTCCGCCAGCTGCACCGAGTCGGCAAAGCCCAGTGGTGAGCGAGAGGAATGTTCGGTCTCCGAGCTGCTTGCCGATGCCGAACTGCACCCCGTTCAGGAGCCCCTGACGCGACTGTTGCTCCTGCCCCGACACGGTCCCGGCGTTTCCGGTAGCGGTCTGGATGTTCACGTAGTCGAAGAGGCCACCCGAGAACTTGGCCGAGATGTAGGAGGAGAGCGTGCTGAGGGCGAAGCCTACGCCACTGAAGCGATTCTCGGCGAGCCCGCCCCCGATCCCGAACGAAGGGACGCCCGCCACCAGGTACGAGATCAGGTCCGACTCCGACAGCTGCAACGAGTCGGCACTTTCCAGCCGAAGGCGTGGCTGCGTGAGCGTCCCCTGCACGCGCACGCGGATGCGCACGTCGTTGCGCCCGCCGTAGGTGCTCGAGATCTGCCGCACCGTGTGAATCGCGCTGATGTTGAGGATCGGATTGAGCTCGGTCTCGTTCAGGAAGCGCAGCTCTCCCCCTTCGACGTTGAACGTGCGTTGCACCAACCCGCCGAGGTCGAGCCGGTAATAGCCGCGCTCCGTCTGCAGCGCGCCGTCGAGCGCCAGCTGCGGAGCCGTCCCGCCTCGGCGCTCACCGACCGTCACGTTCACCGCACCACCCAGCTTGATGTCGGCTTCCTCCGAGCGCACGCGCACGTCGGAGCCCATCGCGATGCGCACGTTGTCGACCGTCAGGTTGCGAATCAGGTCGGGCGATGTCTTGGGGAGAAGCGCGCGATTGGCGAAGACCGTCGTGTCGACGACGTTGAACAGCTCGGGATCATCGAGCGAGATGAGCTTCTTCCCGGTGAACTCGGGGATGACGATGACGCCGTTGTTGAGCGTCACGCCGCCGGAGAGGCGCGAGCGGTCCAGCGATCCCTCGAGTTTGAGCCCTCCCGACACCGAGAGTTCGGCGACACGCCGGTTGGCGATCGCCTGGAAGTCGCGCGCCCCTAACGAGACATCGAATGCGGCTCCGTCGGCGGCGAGGCGGGCGACCCACCCCGAGAGCCAGAGTGAGTCGCGCGCCTCGTTGCCGCTCACCACCGAGAAGCGCTTGATGCGGAGCGTGTCGCGCGCGGCCTCGAGATCGGCGTTCATGTCACGCAGCCGGATACCGAGGTTCGCGATCGATGCCGAGACCGAATCGATCCGCAGGTAACCCTCGAGCGCTGCCCGGTCGACCGGACCGGCGAGCGAGAAGTCGGCGGAAAGGCGTCCCGTCGCATTCGACATCGCCGGGAGAAAGCTCTCGACCACCGGCATGTCCAGCGCCATCGACTTGACCGACACCCGAAGCGTGTCGCTTGGCGCCCCGCGCAACAGGCGGCGATCCCGTGGTTCGAGCGCGAGATCGATCGGAGCGTTGCCGTCCATCGACACGACGCTGGTGTCGTTACGCAGCACGTTCGCCCCGAAGAAGAGGCGCCGGTCTGCATAGCGACCGTCGAGCGACGCGTGCGCGAGGTTGACCTGCCCCACCGTCGCACCCGTCACGCCGCCGACGAGCGACATCTGCGGCTCCGAGCGCGTTCCCTCGACCTCGAGCCGCGCATCGAGCCACCCGCCGAGCGACATGTTGGACTGCGCGAGGTTGGCGAGATCGGCCAGCGACACGCTGTCCATCGCCAGGAATGCGCGCACACTGCTGTCGGCGTTCGCCGTCCCCGCGAGCGTAATCTCCCCACCGCGACTCCCCGCCAGCCGCACCGTGTCGAGGGTGAACGCTCCTCCCGTCGTGCCAAACGACGCCGCCCGCTTGAGTGTCCACTCGCGTCCGTCGAGGCCGATCCGCATCGACGAGATCCCGGCAACCGTCGTGTCACCGCTCACGCCGAACATCCCGCGCCCCTCCAGCACCGGACCGTTGGACAACGTGCTCAGCAGGCCGACCTTCACCTCTCGCTGCGACGCCACGTCGAGGTCGATCCCCGCGTTGGTCACGGCGACCGTGCCGAGCGCCAGCGTGTCGGCGGTGATGTTCACCGTGCCGTGCACCTGCGGGTACATCGCGTCGCGCAGGTCGAACGCCACGCGCGCGACCTTTGCACCGTACGTCCCGTAGGTAAGGTTGCGGATGTCGAGCGCGCCGCGCACATCGATCGAGTCGAGCGATCCGACCACGACCCCTCGCCCGTTGATCTCCGCGCCGAGTGAGTCGCGTTGCATCTGGGCCTTGAGGAGCGAATCCTCCCCACTCGCCGCGACGAGGTACTGCCGCAACGCGCCCAGCGAATCGGCGGTCACGGTGAACTCGAGCGAATCGCGCACGCCGGGAAGGAGCCCGAGCCCTCCCTTTGCGGTCATCGACGCCAGCGCGCTCTCCACGCTCAACGAGTCGATGCGAACCGCGCCACTACCGAAGCGAAGCCGGGCGCGGGCTCCCGAGTACACGCGAACCGAGTCGATCAGCGAGCGATCGAGCGCGACGTCGACCGGTCCCTCCCACACCGAGAGCGAGTCCCCCTTCACATCCAAATCGGCCGTGCCGAAAAGCTGCGTGTGCGGAACGGACGTAGTGTCGAGGAGGAGGCGAAGATCGAGGTTCGAGAAGCGCAGCGTGCCGTGGTAGCCGTAGCCGTCGACCGAGTCGGCGTCGACGCGCCCGTCGTACGCAAGCGTCCCCGGCGCACCGGTGAGATCGGTGAACAGCGCCAGGTCCGGTGCTTCGCCCTGCAACCGCAGCGGGCCGCTGAAACTCCCGCGGTACATCAGCTCCGCCTCGGGATAGGCGCGCGCCACGGTCGTGAGGCTCAACGGCTTCGCGTCGAGCGCGAGGTCGTAGACCAGGAACTTGTCGCCGATCGTCACGCGTCCGTTCCCGGTAAAGCGCGACGGCTCCCCGTCGCCGAAGCGATGCGTGATGTCGGCGTTCCGGAACCGCACGTCGGTCCATAACGAGTCCAGGCGCGCTGTCCCCGACACGATGCCGAAGAAGTGCGGGAAGCCTGGATTCACGGCCTGGATCGAGCGCAGGTCGAAATGATCGAGCGCGAGGTTGAAGCCGCGGAACTTGGTGAACGCGGGAAAGAGGATGTCGAGCTCTCCGTTCACCTTTCCCTGCGCCGTCGCTCCCGGGACGTTTGCATCACGGAACAGGAACGTCCCTTCATCAACCTGGAAGCGATTGACCGGCCCTCCCTTCGCTTTCACCGTCGCGGTGATGTTTCCCTTGAACGGGTACGGGAGCGGCTCGCCGGTGAACTGTTCGATCAGGATCCAGTCGATCGGCTCGGCGCGCAGGTCCACGTCCTTCACCACGAGCACCGGCGCACCCGTCCCGAAGGTCATCGCCCCGCGCAAGCGCGAGTTCATCGTGCGCACGTCCATGTCGCGCAGCGCGTACTCGAGCACGTGCAGGTCGCGACCGTTCCCGATGTGTAGGGTCATTGCCCCGCCCCCAGTCGTCGGGAGCGTCGGATAGACCCACGCCACGTCGGCCAACGACACCGAGTCAGACACGAACGTCAGGTCATAGCGCGTGGGAAGATCGCTCCCCCACCACACCTTCCCCTTCGCCGTCCCGCGCGAACCGGGGAGGCGGAAGTGGGAGATGTCCGCCCAGAGCGAGTCGCCCTTGTTGCGCACCGTACCGCGCGCCTCGCGGAACTTGAAGGGGGGATCGAACTCGTCGGCGTCGAGGCGGCGCACGTCGAACAGGCGCCCGATGTTGTCCTTGTCGTCGATGCGCGACGGGCCGAGCACGAGCGTCCCGTTCGTCCAGCTCCGCTCGACCTGGAAGTTGCTCCCCACCCGGATGATGCGCTTGTCCTTGCGGGCGAGCGCGACGGCGACCGCACTGTCTCGCCGACTCCCGCGCAACGAATCGTCGGGCTGCCACGGCATCCCGAGGAGGACCGTGGCATTTTCGACGCGGGCACTGTTGACGAAGATGTAGTCGCCGAAGTTGCGCGCCGCGAGTGGCTGCGGGGGCTTAGGGGGTCCGGACGGAAAGATGCGCCGGTAGTTCCACACCTTCGTGGAGTCCTCCACGATTCGCACCACCGGGCGCTCGACCGTCACGGTCGAGGCGACGATTCGGCGGTCGAGGAGGTCGCGCGGGTCGAAGCGGATGTGGATCGGTCCCGTCGACAGGAAGAGCGAGTCGTTGAGCTCGCGGATGGCGAACGAGTCGACCGTGATGCTCGTGAAGAGCGAGCCGTCGACCCGCCCGATGTACATCTTGCCGTGGAGATTCCTGTTGATCAGCGAGACCGCGTACTCGCGGATCTGTTCACGCCCCCACGCCGTCTGCGTCAACGCCGCAACCCCGGCCGCCACGAGGCCGCCTAACGCGAAGAGCGTGGCGGCGCTGGCGAGGACAACGGTGCGGCGGCGCGACATCGCTAGAATGCCTGGCCGATGGAGAAGTTGAACGTCAGCCGGCTCCCGAACGACGTGCGACGCGCCGGGAGATACGTCGACGGGCACGACCCGCGCGCCTGCACCGGGAGCGCGCCCTCCGTCGTCGCCGGCGTGACCGCGAGCATGTTCCCGGGGCTCACGCAGTAGAGCGCGCTTTCCACCACATCGCCGTTGGCGTTGCGCCGGGTCGAACTGAAGAATGCCGGACCGCTCGGCGCCTGGTACGGATTGTAGCCGATGTCCACGCGCACCGGGCCGATCGGGGTATACACGCGCACCCCCACCCCTGGCGTCACCTTCACCTTGATCTGCGTCTGGCTGGCGCTGTTTCCGCCACGATTCCACACCTCGCCCGCGTCGACGAAGAACGCGTACTGGATCAGGTCCGGGAGGAAGACCGAGCGCAGGCGCAATTCGGCGTTGGCGATCGCCACGTTGTCGCCGCCTGATGGAACCACGCGCGTACGAACCTTCGTCGGGTCGGTCTGAAAGAACGACGTGTCTCCCTCGGCCGGCGCGACCGTGAACGTATCGACGACGTAGATCGCCGGTCCGAGTTCATTCTGCCTGAAGCCGCGCACCGTGGTAGGTCCACCGGCGTACAATCGCTCCTGGGGCGGGACGAACGTTCGGCTCCCCGAAAGTCCGCCGAGGCTTCGTCCCACGACGGTTCCGGCGCGAAAACGCAGTACGAACACACCGCCGTCGAAGACCGGGCGATAGATCGATCCGTCGAAGACGGCCCGGTTGAATTGCTGGTCTGCGCTCGAACCGATGAAGGTCGAGGCGTGTCGCAGTTCGAGTCGTGTGACGGAGCCGCGCGACGGATTGGCGAAATCGTCGGCGCGATTGCGCGTCGCACTCCACCCCGCCACGCCGAGACGATTGCGCGCGAGGAGCCGCGATTGCGCATCCGGTTCGCAGACGTTGAACACGGCGCAAAAGAAGGCGGGAGACGAGAACGTGCTGCCGTACTCCAGCTGGTACGAGAAGCTCTGCGGAAGCCGGCCGTCGATTCCGCGCTGCAGCGAGGCGATCACACCGACCGGCGTGTCGCGCAGGTACGCCTGGAATTCCGACCGACGCTCCGAATACACCGTCACCGTCGGAATCGTGCGCAGCCCGAAGAGCGAGGCCTGCGAGAAGGTGACGCCGCCGTAGTAGTTGAGCGTATCGCTGAAGATGTCGCGCCGCACTTCGCCTCGGCACAACCCGCTCGCCATTTCGAACGGCTTCCCCACGCCGATTTTCGAGAGGCGCCCGTTGAGGTCGAGCCGCCGCAGGCTCCCGAGAAAGTTGTAGTCGGTGTAGCTCCCCTGCGTGCGCAGGCAATCGAGGTTGCCCCAGCCCAGCGAAACGCGCGAGGCATGCACCTCACCTTCCGTCAGCTGCACGTTAATCGTCACCAGCGAGTCCGAGACGCCAGCCAGCGAGGTCGAGTCGACTTCCACGTCCACGTGCCGGAACGCTTCGGAGAGGTAGAGCCCACGCTTCACCCCTTCGAGCGAGCGTTCACGATAGAGCTGTCCCTCTCGGATCCCGAGCACCTTCTTCACCCGCTCCGGATCGATGTGTCCCGATTCGTTCGCCGAATGCGTGATGTTGACGTTGATCTGCCCAAGCCAGGCGCGCGGTCCCGTCGACGCGCTGAACTCGACCGTCGCGGTGTGCTTCGCGGTGTCGGTATCGAAGCTGCGGAGTACCTCGGCGAGCGGATATCCGCGGTCACGGAGCCGGCGCGCGAGTGAATCGCGCACGCCGAGCACGACGGACTTGTCGAAACGCGCACCGACCTTGAGCTCGATCCCGCGCTTGAGACGGTCGAAGTCGGGGACGGCGTCGAACCCCTGGTAGCTCACGCTGTCGATGCGTGTCGGAATTCCCTCGGTAATCACGAAGCGCAAGCGCGCCGCCTTGGGGTCGAGCATGGTGATCTCCTTTCCCACCTTTACCGAGGCAAACCCGGCATTGCGGTAAAAGAGGATCAGGCGCAACGAGTCCTGCGTGACCGTCACCGGGTCGAGGCAGTAGCGCTTGCCGAAGATGTGGAAATAGCGACGCGCAAACGAGGATTGCGTGGTCGCCACGCCGTTGGCGAGGTCGCTGCTCTTGAAGGTGTCGTTCCCCTTGAAGTCGAGCTGGCGGACCTCGATCGAGTTGGCGTCGCATTCGAGCGCCTGCGCCCCCGCGCGCGCGAACGGGAACAACCACGCGACCGCGAGCGCCGCGCCGAGACGCCAGCGCACGTCAGGCCGTCTCGACGAGGACGGCGCCGTTCCCTTTCATCTTCGCGCGCCGCTTCACTTCCGCGGCGCGCATGCCAAGATGCGCCAGATTCACCCACGCCGAGGGGTGCACATGCAGCACCGCGACCGACACCCCTGCCAGCGGGAACTCGCGCACGCGTCCTTCGCGATCGACGCCCGTGTACGTCCCCTGCGCCGCCGCCGCCGGCCCCACCGCTCCCTCGATTACCTCGCGACAGCGCGTCGCGCAGATGTCCATCAGCGGAACGGCGCGCTCGATCGTGCTGATGACGATGAAGTCGTCGCCGCCGATGTGTCCGACGAAGTCGCCCGACGCATCGCCCGGCACCGCCGCCGACGCACTGCGAAGCGCCACGCCGAGCCCGCGGATCACCACGTCGGCGATATTGAAGCCGAAGGTGTCGGCGAATGGCTTGAAGTTGTCCAGGTCGAGATAGCAGACGGCAAAGGCGTTGCCCGCATTGAGGCGCGTCATGATCTCCGTCTCGATCGCGTTGCCGCCCGGCAATCCGCTGGTAGGATTCCGGTCGCTCTCGCGGCGCACCAAACGGAGCATTGCCTGCACGCGGGCGCGCAGCTCGCGCGGGTCGAACGGCTTGGCCAGGTACTCGTCGGCACCGGCAGCGAACCCTTCGACCTTGCTCTCCACGCCGCTTTGAGCGGTGAGCATCATGACCGGGACGCGCGCGGTGGCGGGATCCTGCTTGAGTCGCCGGCATACTTCCATCCCGCTCATGTGCGGCATGGAATGATCGAGGATCACGAGGTCGGGCTCGCGTTCGGCGACCATCGCCAGCGCCTCGAGTCCGTCCGCTGCCATCGACACTTCGTGCCCCGAGGCGCGGAACAGCTCGCGCAGCATCAGGCGCATGTCTTCGTTGTCGTCGGCCAGCAGGAGATAACTCACGGAACGATGGCTACTTGCCTCGTGTTTGACGGGTCGCGCGCCGAGGGCGTAAGTTCTCGCGCGTCCACCCATACTGTCAATCGCAGCGCCCGTTCTGCGACACGGCATTTTGCCCCGCCCCCGACGCATCGATCCGCCGCCGTTCGTGGACCTCGATCACTACCAGTCACTCGCCGCGCGCACGCGCAATCCCGCACTCGATCAGCGCGCGCAACTCCTCGACGCCGCCGCCGGACTCGCCGAGGAAGCCGGCGAGGTGCTCGGGACCGTCCGCAAGCACCTCTTTCAGGATCGCCCCCTCGATCGCGAAGCCATCACCCGTGAGTTAGGCGATGCGCTCTGGTGCCTCAGCACCGTCGCCGGCTCGCTCGGGCTTTCGTTAGGTGACGTAGCGCACACGAACGTCGAAAAGCTGCGCCAGCGCTACCCCGACGGCTTCTCCTCAGCCGACGCCATGGCTCGCCGCGACGAGGATTCCCCATCGCGCTGAGCCCCAGGAAGCGTCAATCGGCTTCCTGTCCGAAGATCGCCATGTTCGACGAGTGCCCGGGAGCCACCTTCTTCTCCGGATAGATCCAGTGCACCGCCTGGTTTACGGCGGTCGCCGCCTCGCCGAACCCGGTCGCGATCAGCTTGAGCTTCCCGGGATAGGTCGTCACATCGCCCGCCGCGTAGATCCCGGCTCGCCCCGTCTCCATCTGGGAGTTCACGACGATTTCATCCTTCTCCAGCGTCAGCCCCCAGTTGGTCAGCTCTCCCAGGTCGCTCACGTAGCCGAGCATCGGGAGCACCACATCGACCGCGATTTCACGCGTCTGCTTGGTCTTCGTCTCGCGCAGCACGACCCCCGTCAGCCGCTCGTCGGCACTGAGCACGTCGTGCAGTTCGTGGAAGGTGAAGATGTCGACCTTCCCCTCCGCCTCGAGGCGCCGCACGTCGGCAACCGTCGCGTGGTGCGCACGGAAGCGATCGCTCCGGTGCGCGAGCGTCACGTGCGTCGCGCGCCCCGTGAGCTGCTGCGCCCAGTCGAACGCCGAGTCGCCACCACCGATGATGATCACGCGCTTGTCGCGGAACTCCTCGGGATCGAGCACCACGTCGTGCACGCCGCGCCCGTACCAGGGCGCCGCGCACTGCTGCGGGAGGCGGCGCGGCGAGAAGGCGCCGATCCCCGCCGCGATCACGATCGAGCGGGTCGGATAGTCGCCAGACGACGTGCGAAGGACGAAGTGTCCGTCGCCCTCCTCCAGCCCCGTGACTTCCTGATTGAGGTGCTCGCGTCCGCCGAACTGGCGCGACTGCTCGACGAGCGAGGCGACGAGATCCTTGGCGAGTACCTTCGGGTACCCGGCGACGTCGAAGATGTATTTCTCGGGATACAGCGCCGTGAGCTGCCCGCCAAGCTGCGGGAGCGCATCGATGAGCTGCGCACTCGCCCCGCGCATCCCGGCGTAAAAACGGGCGAAGAGCCCCGTCGGCCCCCCGCCAATGATCGTGATATCGACGATGTCGTGGGTTGTCATGCCAAAAAGGTAATCGAACCACTTCCCGTCTTCTCGTCCTCTCGTCTTCTCGTCTTCTCGTCCTCTCGTCTTCTAGATTCCATCCATGACTCTCAAGATCTATACGCGTACTGGCGACAGCGGCGAGACCGCTCTCTTTGGCGGTGGCCGAGTCGAGAAGGACCACCCGCGCGTCGAGGCCTACGGCGACGTCGACGAGCTCAATGCCTGCCTGGGGATGGCCCGCTCCGTCGAGTTGATGCCGCGCATCGACGAGGTGCTCGTCCCGGTGCAGCGCGATCTCTTTTCCATCGGCGCGCTCCTCGCCACCCCCGATCGCGAGAAGATGCGCGAGCAGCTCGCCAAGGCCCGCATCGACGACGAGCGCATCGCCGAACTCGAACGCGCCATCGACGAATGCGACCGGGAGTTGGAGCCGCTGCGTTCGTTCATCCTCCCAGGAGGAACGCCCAAGTCCTCGGCGTTGCACGTGGCGCGCACAGTTTGTCGGCGCGCCGAGCGCCGGGTTGTCTCGCTGCATCACCAGGAAGGGATCCCCGATCTCGTGGTGATCTATCTCAACCGCCTTTCAGATCTTCTGTTCACGCTCGCGCGCCTGGCCAACAAGCGCGCCGGCGCGGGCGAGGTGACGTGGTAGCACGCCCCGACGCTTCGAGCGGGGCGCCTGCGGCTCGCGAGAGAACGGTCGACATCTTCGGCTCTCGCGTACGAATCGCGCCGTGGCTCCTCGACGACGTGGGACGCGTCGTCGCCGAGTCGGCGCCCGCGCACACCGTCGTCGTCATCACCGATGACCAAGTCGCCCCGTTGCACGTGCCGGCGACGGTCGGGTCGCTTCGCCACTTCCTCCCGCATACACACACGCTCTTTCGCGCCATCCCGGCGGGTGAGGCGCACAAGACGCGCGATTCGTGGGGCGCCCTTACCGATTGGATGCTCGGCGAGCGATGCGGACGCGATACCACGGTCGTTGCACTTGGCGGGGGCGTGGTCGGTGACCTGGCGGGCTTCGTCGCGGCGACCTTCATGCGCGGCGTCCCCTTCGTGCAATGCCCGACCTCGCTCCTGGCGATGGTCGATGCGTCGGTCGGCGGCAAGGTCGGTGTCGATACTCCCGCCGGAAAGAATCTCGTCGGTGCATTTCACCAGCCCAACGCCGTTCTCGTCGACCCGACCGTACTCCAGACGCTGCCGCCTGCGCATCGTCGTGCGGGGCTCGCCGAAATCGTGAAGCACGGCATCATCGCCGACGCCGCCTACCTCGATCGTGCGGTGGCGCTGGGACCGGCGCTGGTGGATGGGAGCGAAATCGAGTGGCAGGGTTCCGCACTCGCCGACCTGATCGCCGACAGCATCGAAATCAAGGCGAACGTCGTACGCCAGGACGAACGCGAGGGAGGCATTCGGCAGATCCTCAACTTCGGCCACACGATAGGACACGCGATCGAGGCGGCGAGCGACTTCACCCTCCTCCATGGCGACGCCGTGGCGATCGGAATGCTGTTGGAGAGTCGGCTCGCCGAACGCATCGGGATCGCCGAGCCGGGGACGTCCGACGCCGTTCGCGCCTCATTGGAGGTTGTCGGGCTCCCCACCGAACGCCCCGCACACGTCGACGCGTCGGCGCTCCTCGAGCTCATGCGCCTCGACAAGAAGGCGCGTGCAGGGCGCGTGATCTTCGCCCTTCCGGCTCGCGTGGGCGAAATGGCTGGTGCCGACACGCGTTTCGGTATCGCCGTCCCCGAAACCGACGTACGCGCCGTACTGTAGTGCAAGCTGTAGGGGAGTCCTCGTTCGGCGGTCCGTCAGATGCGTCGTGCGCCTGACGACGCCCGTGAGTCCGCTCCCAACTCCTCGTTTCCGGGAGGGTTACGCATGACCGCTCGTGGCGCCGGCATCCTCGGGATGATTCTCTTCATCCTCCTCCTCTCCTTCGGCTCCTACTTGCTCGACGTACCGATGCCGACGGTGATCATTGCAGCCGTGTTCGCTATCTCGGTAATCCTGTGGGTGGGGCGTCGTCGCGGATCGCAGCCGCCGGGGTAGGCGCAGCTGGCGGTCGGCTTCTGTTCGGTGGGAAAGGGTAACCGGAGTGGAACGTTCGGGATCGCTAGTGCAAAAATTGTGAAGCAGGGCTCGGCGTCAACCCAAAGTGGTATAGGGACATACATCCCGAGTGCAAGATGCGGGATTCTTGGCATCGAAATTGGCTGTTGACGCTTCATTGCCGCTTTCTTATCGTGGCCCCCC
>CAZWVG010000105.1:0-18248 GCA_964637355.1 uncultured Gemmatimonadaceae bacterium | reverse complement strand
GTTACCCCCTGACCTGACCTCCAAGGAGCCGCTGCATGTCCGCTCGCCCCGCCGTTCGTCGCACCCTCGCCGCGCTCACCCTCGTCGTCGTCGCCCTCACCAGTTACCGCATCGGCGTCGCCAACGGACAGGGAAAGGATTCCCGTGTGTACGAACTCCGCACCTACACGACCAACCCGGGACGCCTCCCCGCCCTGCACAAGCGCTTCGCCGAGCACACCATGGCGATCTTCGAGCGGCACGGGATGCATAACGTGATGTACTGGACGCCCACCGACAGCGCGCTCAAGGACAACACGCTGATCTACGTGATCTCGCACGCCAGCCGCGAGCAGGCCGACGCCAACTGGAAGGCCTTCGGTGAGGATCCGGAGTGGATCAAGGTGCGCGACGCCAGTGAGGTCGACGGGAAGATCCTCGCCAAGCCGCCGGAGCGCGTCTACATGACGATGACTCCGTACTCGCCAGCCGCTCCGAAGCGTTAGGCACTCGCGTCGAACCAGCAGCCACGCGCGACCCGCTCACTTGAGCGGGTAGCGCTCCAGGTGCTCGAGCCCGTCGTCGTCCGTGTGCACGAGGTACGCGTGCGCGCGTCCGAGTGCGAGAAGTCGCCGCCCGGCCGGGAGCGTGGTGCGGCGTACGTTGCGACCGGCGGCATCGAACGCGTCCCACGTCGACGGCGCTCCCACGTGCGCCGAGCGCTCGACCCAGAGCGTTCCGTCCGGCGCAACGATCGGCGCCGCCTGCGTAAACGCCCCCATCACCGACGCGAAAGTGTTCCGCTCGGCGATGTCCCGCACCGTCTTCTCTTCCAGGAGCTCGGCGGGCGCCGCACTCATTCCCCCGTTGGGGTCGCGCCCGCCGATCGGCGAGTTCGCGATGAAGTTGCGCGTGAAGGCCACCCGGTCGGCCATCGTCACCGGCACGCGCGCACCACTCACCGCGACTCCCCTCGTCAGGCGCCCGTCGGCGCTCCGCCAGTCGACGCGATAGTCCTTCGCCCGCACCAGCGCCACGCGCCCGTCCGGCGCCGCCGCCCAGGCGTCCTGTGCCGCGAACGGTACAAACGGGATCCCCATCTGCCGCCCATCGCGCTGAGGCGGCGATGTCGCCCCCTGGATGAGTGCGAGCGTGTCGACGCGGTCGCCGCGCGGAGTGTAGCGCACCACCCAGACCGAATCTCCCCGCTCTCGCGCGTTGGAGATCCACCCCGGAATCTGCAGGTAGAATCGCCCCTGTGCGTCCATCGCCCGCGCGCCGAGCGGCACGCCGATCCCCGGGAGGCGCAGCGAGAACGATCGCGCAATCGCCAGCGACGGTGACAGCACCGCGAGGCGCGAGTTCCCCTCGTCAATCAGGAGCGTCGAATCCCCGGGCATCGGCATGAGCGCGGTGGGGAGGTGAAACTCGAGTGGCCCGCGCCCCGCGCGCCCGATCGTTCGCGTCGCCCCCGAGGCGAAGTCGGCCACCCACACCTTCTCTTCCAATCGATCCGTGAGGAGCACGCGCCCGTCTGGGAGCTCTCGCACACCGCGCACCTGGGAGAAGTCCTGCGCGAGTCGTGCGTTCGGCTCGCGAAGCGTCACCTGCACCTGCGCCTGTGTAACGCTCGGCGACGCGGTCAAGAGCGCGGCGAACGTCACCCAGCGCCGGGGTTTCCGCGAACGCGTGGAAAGCGGTCGAGCAGTCAGCTCACGAAAGGTCAGCATGGGAATTCGGGAAGCGAGATATCACTGGTCCGTTCGCGACGAGCCCGTCAGCCGCGTCGACTTTCGTTCGTCATCTCGGGCGCGTACTAGAGTTGCCGGCGAGCGTCGCCGGTGTTCGTTACTCAGAATGGAGTTGCCCCTTCCCGTCGCCGAGCGCGAGGAGACCACGGCGAGCGCCCGCTCGCGATCGTTCCTGCGGCCCCACGGCCGCGCGGGAGACTTACCCGAATGGCGGATGGCGGACGGCGCACACCGCGCCTTATCCTCACATGCCTTGGCCGGATGTGACCGGCCGGGCCTCCCCGAGAACGCCGGCGCAACTCCCCTTCTCTGCATGCCCGACACTCTCTTCCCGGTCCTCACTCACGAGCAGATGGAGCGCCTCGCCACGGTCGGCGAGCGGCGCACCGTCGACGCGGACACGATCCTCGTCGAGCCCGGCCAGCAGGCGACCAGTTTTTTCGTGTTGGAGCGCGGCGAACTCGTGCTGCAGCAGCAGGGGCCGACGAGCACCGTCAAGCTCGCGACGATCACCCCCGGGATGTTCACCGGGGAGCTGAGCATGCTCTCCGGGCGTCGCGGCCTCGCCCGCGTTGCCGCCTCGCAACCGAGCGACGTGATTGCCCTCGATCGGGAGCACGTCCTCGCGCTCATGCAGCACGATGCCGAACTCGGCGACATTCTCCTGCGCGCCTTCATCCTGCGTCGTGTGCAGCTCGTCGAGAGCGGGCGTGGCGACGTCGTCGTCCTCGGCTCGGCACACTGCGGCTCCACGCTCCGCATTCGCGAGTTTCTCACGCGTAACCGGCACCCGTACGCGCTGGTCGACCTCGACACCGACGCCGACGCGCAGGCGCTGCTCGACCGATTCAACATCTCGCCGCGCGACATTCCGGTGTTGATCTGCCGCGGCACGTTGGTCCTGCGCAATCCGACCAACGAAGAAGTGGCGGAGTGCCTCGGCTTCAACGACGCCATCGATGCCTCGCACCTGCGCGACGTGGTGGTGGTCGGGGCCGGTCCGTCGGGACTCTCGGCGGCGGTGTACGCCGCCTCGGAGGGACTCGACGTCCTCGTGGTCGAGCAGGTTGCACCTGGCGGACAGGCCGGCTCCAGCTCGCGCATCGAGAACTATCTCGGCTTTCCCATGGGCGTCTCGGGCGACGAACTCTCCTCGCGCGCCCTCACCCAGGCCGAGAAGTTCGGCGCGCAGGTCATGATCGCCCGCGAGGCGAGCCGGCTCGATTGCGGGCGCCGCATCCACACCGTCGAGTTGCAGAGTGGGGAGCGCATCCCCACCCGCACCGTCGTCCTCGCCACCGGCGCCGCCTACCGACGCCTTGCCATCGAAAACCTCCGCGACTTCGAGGGGTCGGGGGTCTACTACGCCGCGACGAACATCGAGGCGCAGCTCTGCACCAACGAGCCGGTGGTCGTGGTGGGAGGCGGCAACTCCGCCGGCCAGGCGGCGGTCTACCTCGCCGCGCACTCCGCGCACGTCTACATGCTCGTGCGTTCGCAGGGGCTCGCCGCCACCATGTCGCGCTATCTCATCCAGCGCATCGAGGAGGACGCGCGCATCACCCTCCTCACGCACACCGAGATCGAGTCGCTGGAGGGAGGAATCCACCTCGAGCGCATCACCTGGCAGAACACCGAGAGCGGAGAACGGGCGACGCACGGCATCCGCCACCTCTTCTGCCTCGCCGGCGCCGACCCCTGCACCGCATGGTTGGGGGGTTGTGTCGCCCTCGACGATCGCGGCTTCGTCAAGACCGGCGCCGACCTCACCCACGCCGATCTCGCCAGGAACGCCTGGCCGGTCGCGCGCGCGCCCCATCCGTTCGAGACGAGCCTCCCCGGCGTCTTTGCCGTCGGCGACGTGCGGAGCCGCAGCGTCAAGCGCGTCGCATCGGCCGTTGGTGAAGGGTCGGTCGCCATCTCGTCGGTGCACCAGGTGCTCGCCGAGTGAACGCGACCGCTCCTGCCGACGGAAGATTGCTTTCCCCGACTAGTCCTGCCCCTCCACGCACCCGAGGAACTCCCCATGCCCGACGCGCCCTGCAGCCATATTGCCGCCATTACCAGCGTTCGCGGTCCCGAACGCCGTGAATGTGCCACTTGCGTCGAGATCGGCGCGAGCTGGGTGCACTTGCGCACCTGTCAGTCGTGCGGCATCACGCTCTGCTGCGACAGCTCGCCCAACCGGCACGCCAGCAAGCACGCGCACGCCAGCGGCCATCCAGTGATCGCCTCCGCCGAGCGGGGAGAGCGATGGCTTTTCTGCTTCCCCGACGAGGCCTTCGTCGAGTACTGACGGCATCGACGCACGCGCTTCAGCGACCCGAACGCGCGCTCGTCGCTGCCGTGGTGTAGGTAGTCGGTGGCGGCGACCGCTTGGTTACGCGCGCGCGAAACGTCGGCGCGACTGCCGGCGCGCCATTCCAGGCGTGTCGTTACTCGCGCGCTGGCAGTCGCGCGCGAATGAGCTGCGCGAGCTCGACCGCCTCGGCGAAGAGGCGCTTCTCGTCGTTGGAGAGCTCCTTCTCGTAGTGCCGAGGCCCTCCCACCAGCTGCATCGACACCGTTGCGTCGCCGGCCGCGCCGATCGCCTCGACGATCGCGCTCTCGTCGCTTCCCCGATACGACACCGTCTCGGCGATGAAGTCGTCGCGCTCATTGCCGCGGTTGCGTCCGCGCCCAAGGCTGCTCCCGGTCCGCGGTACGTTTCGCCGCGACATCTGCGGACTTGTCGGCTCCACTGCATCGGTCCGCAGCTCGCGATCGCCGATCTGCACCACCACGTGGTCGTGGTAGATCCAGTCGCGGTCGCGATACACGCTGCGCAGGAAGAGCGCCCCCGTCGAGGTGATCACCGGCTCGATCCGCTTGCGCACGAGCGACCCGGCGACGCCATCCTTCATGAAGCAGACGAACGCGGAGCGCTCCTTCACCTCGGTGCAGTCGAACGACTTCTTGAGCTTTGCAATGCGTGCGTCGGTGTCCTGCTGTGCCGGCGCACGCGACGCCACGAACAGCAGCGCCGTCGCCATCGCCCAGAGCACGCGACGGCGCGCGCGCGACGTGAGTGCGCCTCTCGCCATCTCAGGGGAGCTTGACGATCGTGAACCAGAACTCCTCGACGCTGCGCACGATCTTCTGGAACGCCTCGAGCCCGACGGGCTTGGTGACGTAGCAGTTGGCACCCATCTGGTAGCTGCTCAAGACGTCCGCCTCGGCGTCGGACGAGGTGAGGATCACGACCGGAATGATGCGCAGCCGGGCATCCCGCTTCATTTCGGCCAGGACTTCCGGACCGCTGAGTTTCGGTAGGTTGAGGTCGAGCAGGAGGATGTCAGGAGTTTCGGCGTTCGCGTAGGCGCCAGTCTTCCGCAGAAAGGCGAGCGCCTCCACGCCATCCGAGACCGACCGCACTTGGAGGTGAAGCTTCCCGTTCTGCAACGATTCCTTGATCAGGTCCGTGTCGCCGGGATTGTCCTCCACAAGAAGGACGCGCAGGGGTCGGGTCATGGCTCGGCACTCGAGGGGGATGAAACGTCACCTCACAAGATGAACGATGCGACGTGCGCGAGCGAGTGTGTCGGAAAGAAAGGAGTGCGAAGTCGCGCCCCGATCCAAACGCGCTGGACGCTGCACTGCTATTTCGGAGTGGTGACGGGCGATGACTTGAGCGTGAAGCGGAAGACGCTCCCCTCTCCCGGAGTCGAATCGACCCAGATCTGCCCGCCGTGGCGCTCGACGATGCGCTTGACGATCGCCAACCCGATCCCGCTCCCGTCGTACTCGTGGCGCGCGTGCAGGCGCTGGAACATCTGGAAGACGCGTTCGCGATACGGGGATTCGATCCCGATTCCGTTGTCGGCGACTGCGAACTCCCATTCCTCGTACGTACGAATCGCAGTGATCGAGATGCGCGGCGACTCGTCGCGCCGGTACTTGATCGCGTTCGAGATGAGGTTCTGGAAGAGCTGGGTCAGCTGCCCTTCGTCGCCCAGCACCACCGGAAGCTGCGCGTAGAGGACCGTCGCCCCGCTCTCACGGATTGTCGCGTCCAACGTCTCGAGCACGCCTTCCACTACGCGTTGCGTCGACACCGGGACGAGCGGCCTGGTCGAGCTGCTCACTCGCGAGTATGCCAGCAAGTCGCGAACGAGCCGCTGCATTCTGCGCGCACCGTCTGCCGCGTAGTGGATGTATTGGTCCGCCTTCTCGTCGAGCGTTCCCTTGTATCGATTGGCCAGCAGTTCGGTGTAGTTCACCACCATGCGCAGCGGTTCCTGCAGGTCGTGCGACGCGACGTAGGCGAACTGCTCCAACTCCGCGTTGCTCCGCTCGAGCTCCTCCTTGCGCCGGGTCGCCTCCGTGATGTCACGCGCGATCTTGGAGGCACCGACGACCCGCCCCCGCGCATCGAGGATGGGGGAGATGGTGATCGAGACGTTGATGCGACGACCATCCTTCGTGTGCCGTACCGTCTCCATCGTCGAAACGCGCTCCCCTGCCGAGATTCGTCGCAGGATCTCCGGCTCCTCCTCCCAACGATCCGGAGGGATCAGCATCGTGATTGGCTGGCCGATCGCTTCATCGGCGGTGTATCCGAACATCCGCTCGGCGGCGGCGTTCCAGTCAGTGATGATTCCGGCGAGCGTCTTCCCGATGATCGCGTCATTCGACGACGTGACGATCGCGACGAGGCGCCGCGACGCCGCCTCGGCTCGATTGAGGCGCGTCACGTCACGAAACACAACGATCATTCCCCTCGGGCGATCGTCATCGCCCCGCGTAACGGCGGCGCGCAGCTCGAGCTCGGTTTGCGTGCCGTCGCGCGAGACCGCAACGACGCTCTGCACCTCGTCGGGTGAGACGCCGGCCGTTACCAGGACCTCCACCGGATTCGCTACGCGCATGTTGGGCGGACGTCCTTCGCGCTGGAAGACGTCCCAGAGGCTCTCGCCGACCGCCTCGTCCTGCGTCCACCCGGTGATGCGTGCCGCCACCTGGTTCAGCCGCGTCACGCGCCCGCTGGCGTCGGTCGTGATGAATCCCGCGCCGATCCCTCCGAGCGTCGACGACAACAGCTGCTCCACTTCCTGGAGCTGCTCTTCCACGGAGCGTCGTCGCTCGATCTCGAGGGCGAGCGCACTCGCATCGTCAGGCCGTTGTCCACTGGCGTGTGCATCCATCGCAGCGAAGCCGGGAGGAGAAAGCTACAGCGCCTCGCTGGGCGCGACCTTTTGACCATACGGCGGCGTACCACCGATCGGTTCGCGCGGGGCATCGTTCTCGGCGCGAAGCATCTCGCGAATGCGCTGCAGGAGCGTGAGCGGTTCAAACGGCTTGTACAGCACTTCCACGCCGTCGCGCAGTCCCGTGGAGGAGTCGTCTTCGCGCAGCGCGTACCCCGTGATGCAGAGGATCTTTGTCGACGGGCGCGTGAGGCGAATGTAGTCGACCAGTTCGCCTCCTCCCATCTTCGGCATGACCACGTCGGTCACAAGGACGTCGACCGCGCGGTCGTGCCCCTCGATGATGCGCCGGCTCTCCACCCCGTTGGTCGCGGTCAGCACATCGTATCCGTAGCGCCGCAGCATGCGAACGATCGAGCGCCGCAACGGCTCGTCGTCCTCGACGACGGCGATCGTCTCGTGCCCCGACAGGTCGATCGGCGGCGTCGGCTTCGCACCCTTTGGGGCGTTCTCCGTCACCTCGGTGCGCGGGAAGAGTATGGTGAACACGGTTCCGCGTCCGACCTCACTGGTCACGGTGATCGTCCCGCCGGCCTGCCGCACGATGCCGTAGCAGGTGGCGAGCCCCAGTCCGGTCCCCTTTCCCGGCGCCTTGGTGGTGAAGAACGGCTCGAAGATGTGCGGCAGGAATTCCGGCGGAATCCCGTCGCCGGTGTCGGTCATGCGGATGCGAACTGCTTGACCCCCCTTCCACCCTTCGCTCGACGGCGCATCGTCCACGTTGTCGACGGCGATCTCGATTTTCCCGCCTCGCGACATCGCGTCGCACGCATTGACGGCAAGGTTGATCAGCACCTGTTCGACCTGTCCGGGGTCCGCCAGCACCGGCCACGCGTCCTCGACCGCGGTGATCGTCAGCTGGATCGTCTCGGGAACGATGCGGCCGAGCAGGTTGCGCACGCCGGTGGCCAGCGCGCCGAGTTGCACCGTCTGCACCTGCACCGGCTGACGTCGCGCGAAGGCGAGGAGCTGACGGGTAAGCGCCGTCGCGCGCTCGGCGGCGGCGAGAATCTGCGTGACGTCCTCGAGTCGAGGATCCCCCGCCTGCAACGTATCTTTGATCGCTGCGCTGTAGGCGAGGATGACGGTGATGAGATTGTTGAAGTCGTGCGCCACGCCTCCCGCGAGATGGCCGACTGCCTCCATCTTCTGCGCCTGGAAGAGCTGTTCGGAGAGGCGGCGCGACTCGGTCGTCTCGCGAATCGTCACCATCGACGCCGAGCGACCGTCCCACTCGACGCTTACCGCACGCATCTGACCCGTACGAAGTCGACCGTGCGAATGAATCTCCATATCGACCACGGTCCCGTACTCGACGCTGAAGGTGAGCAATTCACCGACGAAATCCTCGCGTCGATTCCCGAAGAGTTCCAGCGCCGCGTCGTTGACGAAGCGCACGACTCCGGCTGAATCAGCCACGATCACCGCATCTGGGCTCGCCTTGAGCAATCGCTCCATTTGCAGCTGTTGCCCGACGGCGCGGCGCAACGCGACCGACAGGCGAATGCTGCGTAGCAGGACATCGAAGGGGTAGGATTCCTTCGATAGACAGTCTGCCGCGCCGGCCGCAAGAATCGCCCGACGCATCTGCGGCTCGACGATTCCTGTGAGTACGACCGTCGGCACGTCGGGACAAAGGCTGCGCAGTCGTTCGAGCGTCTCGAGCCCGCTGGAGTCCGGAAGATTGAGGTCGAGCACGATGGCATCCGGGAGCGGACCAAGCAGGAGTTCCGCAGCTTCGCGAAGCGAAGCGGCATGGATCACGTCAGGACTGAGATCGGCGTCCAACAAGCGCTCCCGAACCAGCTCGGCGTCTCCCGCATTGTCCTCGACGACGAGGATCCGCACCCTCGATTCAAACATCGCTGCTACCCCTCTCCTTCCGATCCATTCGTTGGTCGGCCAAACATCTCCTGCATCCGCTCTCGCTCGGTGGAGTACGAGTATGTCGGCGTCCCGGCGAGGATGCCGTGCACCCCCCGGAACGGTGCGCCGATGTGCATCCCGTCGCCATCGATCGAGTACTCGCGGATTTCGTTGTCGTGCCACGTGCCGCGCATCTTGAGTACGGCCAGCCCGCGGTGCATCTGTCCGAGCAGCTCGACGTAGCGCAGCAGCACGATCGTGTCGGTGATCGTCGAGAAGTGCGACTCGGTCACCGACTCCCCGCCCACCATCATCGACGTGGTGTTGGTGAAGAGCCCAGTGATCTCCTGGTGCTTGATCAGGCTCGTGAGTCCGATGATGAATTCGCGGAAGGATTTGTGCGTCGACACGCGCTCGAACGCCGAGATCGAGTCCACGGCAACGCGGCGCGGCTTGAACGCGTCGAGTTCGCGCCGCATGTGTACCATGTGGTCCTCGAGCCCCATCACCTCGGGATAGCGCGGAATGATCCTGAGCAGCCCGTCGGCCTCGGCCTGCTCGTAGTCCATGCTCCACATCTTCGCGTTGCGCGTCAGCTGCTCGCGGCTCTCCTCGCTGGCGAAGAGAAGCGCCCGCTCCCCAGCCTGGATCGCCGCGTTGATGAAGTGCGTGACGGTGAGCGTCTTCCCCGTCCCGGTCGCTCCACTGACGAGGATGATCGAATCGCGATACATCCCGCCGCCGCACATGGCGTCCAGCTCGGGAATGCCGGAGGGGACGCGCACGTCCGACGAGTGCTGCTTGAGCTCGATCGACGAGAGCGGAATGATCGTCACACCGTCTTGCGGGTCGATCGTGAACGGATACTCACCCTTCTGGTGCATCGTCCCGCGAAACTTGAGGATCTCGATCGTGCGCCGCCGCTTCTCCTGCTCCAGCCGGTTGCGGAGCAGGATCACGTTGTCGGCGACAAACTCCTCGATGCCGAAACGCCCGGCGGCCCCCTCCTCGTCCAAACGTTCCATCGTCACCAGCGACGTCGTCCCCATCCGGCGCAGCCCGATGAGGAGTCGATACAGCTCCGACCGCACCAGCCCCGGGTCGCGCAGCTGCGGAAAGAGCGATCCCACCGAATCGAGGACCACGCGCTTCGCGCCGACACGCCGGATCGCATTCTCAATGCGGGCGATGAGCGCCGAAAGATCGAAGGGCCCGGTGCTGATGATGGTGTCGCCAGGCTCGGGGGTGGCATCCACGACGGCCACGCGGTTCGACGCCAGCGCCTCATCCATCCCCCACCCGAACGACCGGATGTTGGCGAAGATGTCGGCTGGCGGATCCTCGAATGTCACCAAAACACCACTCTCGTCGGCGCGCTTGAGTCCTGCCGAGAGGAATTGCATCGCAAACGTTGTCTTGCCGGAACCCGCGGTCCCGGAAAGCAGGGAACTGCGCCCACGCGGAAGCCCCCCCTGTGCAATGAGGTCAAACCCGCTGATGCCGGTCGGCAGCTTTTCGAGAACGAAAGGAGCAGTGGATGACATGGATGAGGGGCTCACACAGTGGGATGAGGACCGGATCCGATCGTTAGCAAGTCGAGGCCGAGCAGCACCTTGTCGCGGTCGCTCAAGTCACCGATGATCTTTCGCACCGGCTCGGGGAGCTGCCGCACGAGTGTCGGGGTCGCGAGAATCTTCTCGTACTCGGCGAGCTGAGGGTGCTCGAGCACATCGATCACTTCGATCTCGTATTCGCCCTTGAGATCGGACTCGCAGATCTTCTGCAGGTTGGCAATTGCCCGCTGCGAATGCGACGTGCGCCCGGTGATGTAGAGTCGTAAACGATACTTCTTCATTGTCCTCCCCCACTCCGGCGTCGATGGCCGGATCGATAGTAATCCAGAAGCAATCCCATCATCTCCAGCGCCAGCATCCGCCCCTCGACGATCTGCGCGTACTGGTGTCGCGTATCGAGCACTTCCGCTCCCGCCTCGAGCGCCGCCACATGGATATCGAGGAGGTCGCGCGGTCCCGCGTCGGCATCGCCCAAGGCCGTCGCTGCCACCTCCATGCGAGTCTGCGGCTTCGGCGCGCCGAGAATGAGAAAATCGAGATACCGCACGAGCAGCTCCCGGTACGTCAGGAGCGACTCGGAGAAGATCGTTGGCTGCCGAGCCCGAAGCGGACCAACGCCGGCAAGCATGGCCGTCATCGGCGCCTCGGCCTGCGAGTTGGTCAGCCGTCGCAACCCCTCGATCGTCTTCCGCAGCTCGCGCACCAACTGCGCATTGCGTCTCGACATCGCATAGCCGATCGCGCGTCGCAGCACGTGCGGGCGCAGCTCCGACTTGTACAGGTAGTCCGACGCCCCCGCCTCGATGCACTCCATCGCGAGACGCTCGTCGGCCGAGCCGGTGAGCACGACGATCGGCACCTCGGCCACGCGTGCACGTACACGCTGCACGGACTCGATCCCGCCGACATCGGGGAGCGTCAGGTCGAGCAGGACGATATCGACCGATGCGTCGGCGAGCCGATGCTCGGCCTCGCTCATGCGCGTGACATGCACAATCATCGGCGGATGCACGTCCGCCGAGAGGAACTCGGTGAAAAGGTCCGCATCCCCCTGATTGTCTTCAATGAGCAGGATGAACGGCGCAATGGACAGGCTCTCGGGCATGCGTATCAGGAATCCCCGTGCGGGGGCAGTTTGACGAAGGTGAACCAGAAGTTTTCGATCGTCTCGACGACGTGTTTCATGCTGTCGAGGTTGAGCGGCTTGGCGACATAGCAATTCGCCCCTTCGGCATACGACTTTGAAACGTCGGCCGAGGCTTCCGATGAACTCAGTACCACGATCGGGATCGAACGCAGGTGCGGCTGCGTCTTCACGCGCGAGAGCAACTCCACTCCGCCACGCCGAGGGAGGTTGAGGTCGAGGAGGATCAGGTCGGGGCGCGCGACCCCACTGTACTTCCCTTCGCGCCGCAGGTACGCCTCCGCTTCGATACCGTCCGCCACCACCGCGATCCGGTTCAGGATGCGAGACCGCTCCAACCGATCCTGGATCAGGTAGGCGTCGGCCGCATTGTCCTCGACGAGGAGAATCTCGATCGGCTCGTTGAAGTCAGGATGCGTCGTCATCCACCGGTCCCCAGAAGGGTGGAAGTGTCCAGTCCGCGCGCGGGCGGCCAAAGAGATACCCCTGTGCCAGCCGGCACCCCAGCGATCGCGCGGCGAGGAGCTGGTCGCGCGTCTCGACGCCGTCGGCCAGCACGTCCACGCCCAGCGAGGCGCCTAACGCCACGATCGCCCGCACCACCGACGCACTGTCGGTGTCGTCCGGCGCCGCGGACACGAAGGTCCGCGACACCTTGAGCGTATCCACCCCGAACCGCGCCAGGAAGTCGCGCGAGGCGAATCCCGTCCCGAATCCCTTTACCGCCAGCCGCAATCCGCGCTGCTTGATTTCGGTCAGCGCCAGGCTCACGCGCACCGTTCCCCGCATCAGCACCTGCTCGCTCACCTCGACCTCGAAGGCGTCGGCGGGGAGATCGTGGTCCTTGAGTGCACGAACGATCGAGTCCGCTGCCCCCGGCTCCTCCACCTGCGCTAACGAGAGATTGATGGCCAGCCGCAAGTTCGGAGCCCCGTGGCGGCGCCACTCGGCGAGCTGCCGCGCGGCCTCGCGCATCGCCCAGTTCCCCACCGACACCATGCCCCCCGCCTCCTCCAACAGCGGGACAAAGACGGACGGCGGCACAACTTCCGTTCCCCGCTGCCAACGCAGCAACAACTCGAACCCCTGCAGCCGATAGTCCTGCAGCGCGACCTGCGGCTGGTAGTACAGCCTGAACTCACCGCGCTTGAGCGCCACGTTGAGATCCGCGGCGAGCGGCGATTGCACGGTCCCGACTTCGCTCCGCGCCGCGTCGAAGTACACCACCCGGTTGCGCCCCGCGCGCTTGGCCTGGTACAGCGCATCGTCCGCGCACTTGATCAGGTCCGACGCATTGCGCGCCACGTCGGGATACACCGCCACACCGATGCTGCAGGATGTGGCAATCGTTCGTCCTGCGAGCTTCATCGGCTCGCTGAGCGACGACGCGATGCGACGGCTCACTTCATCGAGCCCGTTGAGCGAGTCCAACTCATCGGCAAGGACCGCAAACTCATCGCCGCCGAGCCGGGCCACGGTGTCGTAATCGCGGACCGACGAGCGTATGCGACGCCCCACCTCCTCCAGCAACGCATCCCCCGCATCGTGCCCCATCGTGTCGTTCACCGACTTGAACTTGTCGAGGTCCAGGTACATTACGGCAAAGCGTGTCCCCCGTCGCCGAGCTCGCGTGGCCGCTTGCGCGATACGCTCGTAGAACGTGGCGCGGTTCGCCAGCCCCGTAAGCTGATCATAATGCGCGAGGTTCATCAGCCGCTGCTCGGCGCGCTTGCGCTCGCGCGAGTGGCGAATCGCCCGGGCCACGAGCGGCGCCGTGAGCGATCCCTTGATCAGGAAGTCCTGTGCCCCGAGCTGCACCACCTGCTGCGCCAGTTCCTCATCCGCCAACCCGCTCACCACGATGATCGGCGTCGCTGGCGCCGCCGCCTGCAGCCGCGTCACCACGTCGAAGCCGCGCGCGTCCGGCAGAACCATGTCGGCGATGATCGCCTCGTACGTCTCCTCGTGCACGCACTCGAGCGCATTGTTGAGCCGCGACACCTTGGTGAACGCGTCCGACGGAAACTCGGCGGCGAGGAGCGCGACCATCAGGTCTGCGTCCGCCGGATTGTCCTCGACCAGGAGGATCGCCGGTGTCTTGCGGCGCGGCGCAACCAGCTCGGCCCCGGGCTTCGCACGCTGATGGTGCAGCGCCACTGCGCGCGTCAAGGTGTTCACCAGCTCGTCCTCATCCCACGGCTTCACCACCACCGACGCGATCGCGCTGTCTACGTGCCGGCTCGCACGCAGGTCGAGGTCGGGTAGACCGGTCACCATCACGAAGGTCGTCGTCGGGCAGATGGGACTGAGCTGTTCGATGAGCGACAAACCATCGAGCCCCGGCATGCGCAGGTCGGTAACGATGACCGCATAGTGTCGCGTTCGGGCGACGCGCAATGCATCGGCCCCGGACGTCGCGATATCGGCGTCAAAGCCATGCCGCTGCACGGTGCGCGCAAAGCCCTCCGCCACCGCCACATCGTCATCCACGTACAGCAATCGCGCGTCCTGCTCCACTGTGCTCATTCTCGTCGGTCGTTCGTCGAGTGAGACAACTGTTGCGCAGCGCTACGTCCGCCCTGCATCACTGGCTTCATTCCCTGCCAAGTCGACTCGCGGACTTCGCCGAAGCGCCGCCGGCAGTGCTGCGTCGGCCGCGTACAGCGTGAACCGCAATGTGGTCCCTTCGGTGACCGCCGGATCGACCCAGATCCGGCCCCCATGTCGCTCGACGATCTTGCGCGCTATCGAGAGCCCGATTCCACTCCCCGGGTACTCGTCGCGCGTGTGCAGTCGCTGGAACATGGCGAACACGCGTTCTGCATACTCGGGCGCGATCCCGATGCCATTGTCCTGCACAGCGAACTCCCACATCGTGTCGTGCCGTGCGGCGCCGATGTGAATCACGGGCAATTTCGCCGAGCGAAATTTGATCGCGTTCCCGACCAGGTTCTGCAATAACTGATGAAGCTGTCCCGGATCTGCCCAAACTTCCGGCAACGATTCGGCCTCGAGGTGAGCCCCTGACTCGCGGATCAGCGCTGCCATGTCATGCCGGACAGCGCGCAGCGTCAACGTCACATTGACGGGGACGAGCTCCCGCCCCTGGGACTCGACGCGTGCGTAGGCCAGGAGGTCGCGCACCAACTGCTGCATGCGTCGCGCGCCATCGACGATGTAGCCGATATACTTCTCGGCGCGCTCATCCAGCCGCGACTGGTAGCGCTCGGCGAACAGCTGCGTATAGCTCGCCACCATTCGCAGCGGTTCCTGCAAATCATGTGATGCAACATAAGCAAACTGGGCCAATTCTTTATTTGATCGTTCCAATTCACTTTGGTGTCGCTGGATCGCTCGCGCTGCCCGCTGGCGCTCGGTGATGTCAGTGACGATCGCGAGCACGAATGTTCCTCCTTCCATTTCGATCGGCGTGAGCCCCACCTCGACCGGAAACTCGCTCCCATCCTTCCGTCGCGCCGCGAGGTCGCGTCCGATACCCATCGCGCGACGCCCGGGCTCGTGCATGTAGAGCGCACGCAGTCTGTCGTGCGAGTCCCGGTCGTGAGACGGCGGCTGGACGACGAGCGACTCGACCGATTGCCCAACGAGTTCATCGCGCCGCCAGCCAAACAGGCGCTCCGCCTCACCGTTCACCATGCGGATGACGCCGTCGCCATCGACGAGCACCATCCCCGAGGGGCTCGCTTCAACCAACAACCGAAAGCGCTCGTCGGCGCGTCGCCGTTCAGTGACGTCGTTGATCGTCAGGACCGCGAGACGCCGCCCCCCTGGCTCCGTGACCGTTGTTCCTCCGTAGCTGAAGGTGCGCTCCCAGTCACCATTCGTCTTTCGGATTCGGATGTCGAGGTCGCGGAAGCGCTCCCCTCGGATCGCCCGCGGCATCGGCCACTCGTCGAATGAGAGCGGACGCCCGTCGACCTCCATCAGCTGGAACTCGTCGATGAACGTCTTGAGAGCACGCTGCCCTTCAGCAAGGCTCGTGTAGCCATGCTGCTCGAGCCCCGCACGATTCCAGTGCAAGAGCTCTCCATTCAGGTCCGAAACGATTACCCCTTCGGTGAGATTCTCCAGTACGGTGTGGAGTCGCTCCTCGCTCTCTCGCAGCTGTTCCTCAGTGCGACGGACCTCCTCGACATCCGTGCTCGCTCCCACCCATTTCTCGATCTCTCCATCGGCATTACGCAAGGGTGACGCGTAGACCGAAAATCGATGCCACCCACCGCCTCGTCGACGTAGACGATACTCATGACGCATCTCTTCGCCACGCAGGAGTGCATTCTCCCAAGCGAGTGCTGCGCCCGCCTTGTCGTCTGGATGGACATGCCAGAGCCAACCGTTTCCGAGAGCCGCCGCCATCGAGACGTCGAGCATCTCCGCCCATCGCTCCGACACATAGTCCCATCGACCGTCGGGGGTGCTCGTCCACACGAGGTGCGGAATCGCGTTCACCACGTCGCGGAGACGCTGCTCGCTCGCTGCAACCTCCCGCTCAGCGCGCTTGCGCTGGGTGATGTCGCGCGCGATGACCGCGACGCCCGGCTCACGCCCGTCGCCTAACGCGACTGGAGAGAAGGAGAGGGACACGTCGACCAGCCGGCCATCGTTGCGGCGACGAACCGTCTCGAAATGCTGGATGTGCTCGCGCCGACGAATTTTCGCGAGGAGCTCGTCGAGTTCCGCCATGCGATCGCTCGGAACGATCGTGGCGATCGGGCGACCGACGATTTCCTCCGCAGCGTATCCGTAGAATCGCTCCGCGGCGCGGTTCCAGGATCGCACCGTGCCATCGAGCGTCTTGGTGAGAATGGCATCGTCGGACGATTCGACGATCGCCGACAGCTCTCGGAAGCGCGCGACCTGCACCCGAAGCTCCGCGAGCGCCGCGTTCCGCTCCGCCTCCGCTGCGTTCACTTGCGCTGCCCCGAGCCAGACCGCGCTCGTCACGAGAAGCCCAATGAGCGTCGTGAAGAACGCGAGGCCCACACCTGGACCGATAAGCCCTTCGCGCACGGCTGCAAACTGCGCCCAGCCGAGCACCACCGGGGCGACGACCGCCACGGGAACGACGATTCGCGCGAGCCGCCCACCGCCGAACCGGCTGGTGATCGAGACGGCGATCCCTCGATTCGGGCGCGTCAGCACCAGCCCTGCTGCGCCCGCAAAGAGGAGCACCGCCGTGTGCAGCGCCATCGAGCCGTACGGCGCGAACGCGATCAGGTGGCTGACGTCGAAGACGTACCCTTCGATCGCCAGCAGCGCGAGCAGCGCGCACAGCGCAGCGGCACCCTCCATCGTCCAGCGCGCGACTCGCCTGCGCGAGTCGAGCAGGAGCACGCCAACGCCGAGCAGCAGGAAGCCGGCGGCAGTTCCTCCCGACATCCGCCCCGGGAGGTCTTCGCCAGCGACGGGGGCCGCATGCCCCAGAAACATGCCGAAGGGAATTCCCAGATCGAACGCGTAGTCGGCAAGCGTGGCGATCGCGATCATCGCGACGATCGCGGCACACCAGCGCGCAATGCGTCGGCGTTCCGGTGCGGTTCGTTCTCGTGACAGGAGCAGCGCAACGCCCGTCAGCACGAAAGCCGTCGCCGTGACCGGCTTCATGCTCGGCCACTCGGGGGCGAGCCGCGTCAGGACCGGGAGGCGCGCGATCCATCCCAACAGGACGACAACAGGGACGGCAATCAGCGCGATGCCTATGCCGCTCGCGATCCGCGTCGGGATGTCCGCGGCGTTCGCTGCAGCGGAAGCCGACTCGACAACGGCGCGGTCCACTCGCCGATCGTCGGGAGGAATCACTGTCGGGGCGATCGCGCGCCTCCCGCAACAGGCACCCGCGAAGGCAGCGCCGCGCGACACCACAACGCACGATGCGCGCGCGCACTCTCGAGCGCGGCCCCGGACAAGCGCATAGGCGGAGCGTCGCCAGTCGCGGCACCCCGCGCGCCGCGGTGGCTCACGCGGACGCGCACTTCCTCGCCGACATCATGGATCGGCACCGCGCGCATCTCCCCTCCTGGCAGAAATCCCCACCCGCACCCGCGCCAACGCCCTCGCCCACGCTCGAACGCGCGCTCGCCGTGCGAACCGCGTAGCTGCGCCGGCCAGAGTGTCGCCGGAGCAGACTCCATTGTCAAGCCAGCCCCAGCCAAGGCGACGAAGTGAATGCCCCCACGAATCAGCATTCACGTGTGGCGGTTCACACACATAACGAGTGGCGCGGCGTGCCAAGACGCGGAAGCCACCCGCAAGCTCTAGGCAGACTGTCGCCCCCGCGCCATCCTTGTCGAGGCCACTTCCCTCAGACCACATGGTGAACCGGTGCCCGCTTTCGCCACCCGACGCGCTCTGTTCTCCCTCTCGCTTCTCGTGACCGCCGGCTGCGCGTCCACGCCATCCACACCCGTCGCCTCGCCACGCCCCGCGCCAGCACCCGCCGCCAACCCCGCCGAGGAACGCCTGCACACCGACTGGCCCTGGCTCGCCCGCTATCGCGACGAAAATGCCCGCCTCGCCCCCCCCGCTCCCGGCGAGCAACGCGTCGTCTTCTTCGGCAACTCGATCACCGAGGGGTGGGCGCGCCTCTTTCCGCAGCAGTTCCCCGGCCTCCCGTACATCGGGCGCGGCATCGGCGGGCAGGACATCGCCGCGCTCGGCATCCCCTCGG
>CAZWVG010000104.1:0-18321 GCA_964637355.1 uncultured Gemmatimonadaceae bacterium | reverse complement strand
GACTACCGCAAGGCCTGGGACAAGAAGTATCCCGACGGCAAGATCGAGTTCGGCAAGATGGAAGATCAAAGCACGGGCAACATCGCCGACTTCTTTGTGGACTTGGACTACATGAATGGCCGCGTCGATTGGGACGCTAGACCAGTTCGCATGCTGCCGGCACGACTACAGGCCAACATTCACGTTCCCTACGTCGATCCCTACTGGTGGGAGCTCGACCAGGAGGAAGCGAGCCTCGCACGCACGGGATTCGTCAAGCTGAGCACCCTCATTCGCCATCCCATCCAGACCGAACCCGGCGATCCGAACAAACCAACGAAGGCAGCGCTGCTGAAACACCTCTTCTTCGGCGACGTCGACGTGCACCTCACCCTGCCGGGCAAGGCGCACATTCCGCTTGGCAACGCCGGCTTCATCGATCTCGGTGGCGACGACAAGACGCCGGGGGTCACCCTGGATGTCAAGAGCCGCTCGCTCCCGGCAATCGAGACGACGGTGCCGACATTCGAAGCGAACGTCTCGAAGCTCGACCTCAAGCTCGACAACGAGGGCTCCAAGGTTACCACCGGCGCGATCAGCATCGGCGGCGTCAAGGATGCGGCCCTGCAATTCAGGACAAGGGGTGTTGGACCCGTCTACACCGACGACGACGGCAACCAGACGCAGAATCAGCTTCCGGTGCCTACCAACCTCGCAGGTTCACTCACGAAGTGCTCCGTCGAGAACATCGAGGTCACCTTGCCTCCAGCCGAGAAGAACGCGCAATGAGTTGGCGCGATCTCCTTGCCCCGGCGCGGCAGCAGCCGAAGTCGTGGACTCCCGGTGAGTCCCACGAGGCCGATGCGCGTGCGCAGGCGCAGAAGGCGACAACGCCATCATCGCCCGCGACCGACGCGGCTCCAATGGCTCCTCGCGCCGACTTCAGCGATGTGCGCGTGCACGCCGACTCCGAAGCCCAGGGTCTCGCCGAGTCATTCGGCGCCAAGGCGTTCACGTACGGCCACGATGTCTTCTTCGGCCCGGGGCAGTTCGCGCCCAACAGCCAGGCGGGGAGCGAGCTGCTGGCGCACGAGGTCGCGCACGTCGGTCAGCAGGGCGCCGAGGGGAGCCCTGCGCTGCAGTTCGACCCCAAAGGACAAAAGGCGGGCATCGGCGCCACACCGCCTGAAGAGGACTTCATCAAGGATACCGAGACGTGGGGATCCGAAGACGCCCACATTCTCTTCGGACAGGACGACGCCGCGATCGACGCCGACGATGAAGCCGCGGCCAGGAAGGCCGTCGCCGACATCAAGGAAGCGTCCATCGTCCACGTGCAAGGCTACGCGAGCGCCGAAGGTCCGGGCGACTACAACCTGAACCTGTCGGCGCATCGCGGCGTGCAGTTGAAGCGCTTACTCGAGAAGCTCCTCCCCGCCGGCTCCAGGATCTACGTCTTCGCGCACGGAGAGAGCCGCCACTTCGGGGCGGCAAAGGAGAATCGGCGCGGTGGCATCTCCGTCATGGGAACCGTCGCCGAAGGCGGGTACCACCCGACCTTCCATTTCGATCTCGGGAGCGGGCCGCTGGTCCCGCCGCGCGGGATCACGGTGCCTAACGACACGACGAAGGAAGGCGACGGGCCGCCGCCGATTCCCCCGATCGTCCTCGATCCCACCAGGTTCGGGCTCGCGCAGCCCCCCTACCTCAGGCCACTCCCGCCGCTCCTCACCCCTCGTCACCTGATGAACAATGCGGACCTCGTGAATCCGAGCGCGATGCACGGCGTCGGCGCGTCCGCCACCGGCAACATCGTCGAGATGTGGGATGCAGCGTATTGGAAATATCGCCGGCTCGGCATCCCTGACGAGCTCAAACTCGGACCGATCGACCTCGGCGCCGGGGAACTCGCGAACAAGGAAGTCAAGAACAGCATCCAGGCATATCACGAGCGCAATGATCCCACGGTCATCGAGAAATCGAATCAGGACCTGGATGCGCACGTCATCATGTCGCCGAACCTCCTCGAGCTCTTCGGCTCCAAGAAGAAGAAGAACAAGAAATGAGCACGTTCCCTGGCTCCCCCAAACTGCTACGCGGCGGGCTCGTGCTCATCGATCCCACGACTGGGTCGGTGCTGCGCATCATCGCGCTGCAATACAACCCCGACACGCTCACGCGCAGCTTCCAGATCAAGTCCGCGAGCGCCGACACCGGCGATCACATGGAAGCGCTCCGCCTGAAGGGCCCGCCGGTCGAGACGATCAAGGTCGACGCCGAGATCGATGCGACCGATCAACTCGAAACAGGCGATGGCCAGACCGTGTCGTCGGGGCTGCATCCGCAGCTCGCGGCGATCGAGACCATGGTCTATCCGACCAGCGCGCATCTCAACGCCACCAATGCCGAAGCATCGGGCGGGTCGATCGAGATCGCGCCGGCACAAGCGCCGCTTCCGCTCTTCGTGTTTGGTCCCAAGCGCATCGTACCGATTCGCATCACCGAACTCTCCATCACCGAAGAGGCCTTCGACCCGGACCTCAATCCCATTCGCGCCAAGGTCAGCCTCGGCATGCGAGTCCTCTCGGTCGACGACTTCGGCTTCGAGGCCAAGGGTGGGGGGTTGTTCATGACATATCTGCAGACAAAGGAGCAACTCGCACAGAGCAGCAAGGCTGGCACCTTCTCGCAGCTCGGCATCAACGGCATTCCCTGAGACTACGCATGGCCACGACCTACAACTTCCCGCCCACCAGCCGCTACGCCTCCATCGAACTCGCCACGTTCGAGCTCCCCGATGGCACGCAGCGCGTCTACTTGCGACGCCGCTTTTTGCCGCCGTCGAGTCGCTTCGCGCTGTTGCGCCTGCACACGGTGAGCGAAGGCGAACGGGTCGACCGCCTTGCCGCACAGGAACTGGGCGACCCCGAGGCGTTCTGGCGCATCGCCGACTCGAACGATGTGATGCGCCCGGACGAGCTGGTCGAAGAGCTTGGCCAAACAGTCCGCATCACCTTGCCCGAAGGCATTCCGGGCGGCACCGCGATCGCCTGACGAGCGCATGCTGCAAGGCATCCACCTCACGCTACTGATCGGGCCCGCCGTGCCCATCCCCGCTCCCAAGGCGGTGACGGACGCCGTGCGCTCCGTGCAAGTGACGTCGGGCAAGAACAAGACGGGATTCCAGATCACGTTTGCCCTCGGCAAGAACTCGCCGCTGCAAACCACGATGCTGCCCGCCGGCTACTTCGATCCGATCACCACCCGCGTGATCATCATCGTCACGATCGGCGGCTTTCCCAACGTGATCATGGATGGCGTGGTTACGCGGCAGGAGATGTCGCCGAGCAGCGAGCCGGGACAATCCACCCTCACGATTACGGGTGAGGACCTGAGCGTCCTCATGGACATCGTCGAGATCAAGCGCCCGTTCATCGCCCTCGACAACACCCTCACGCTGTACCAAGTGCTCGCGCCGTATGCCGCCTTCGGCGTCGTCCCATTGGTGCTGCCGAATCTCTTCGTCGACATCGAAGTGCCGACCAAAGGTTGGAAGACGCAGACCGGCACCGACCTCGAACTGATCAAGAAGATGGCCAAGCTCTGCGGCTACGTCTTTTACGTCGAGCCCGGGCCGCTCCCGGGGCAGAGCATCGCGTACTTCGGTCCCGACATTCGCATTCCGGTGCCGCAGCCAGCGCTCTCGATCAACATGGACGCCGAGACGAATGTGGAGTCGATGAGCTTCTCGCTCGACGGTCTCGCCAAGGAAGTGATGATCGTGACGTTCATGGATCCGATCACCAAGAAGATCCCCATTCCGGTACCCATACCCAACATCAGCATCTTCCAGCCCCCGCTCGGACTTCGCCCCACCTTCCCGGCAAAGATCCGCTTCGCCAAGAACGTCGAGGACAAGTCCGTACCTGAGGTGCTGAATCAGGTCGTTGGCGAAATGCTGAAGGGTGCCTCGAACTCGATCACGGTAAGTGGCTCGCTCGATGTGTTGCGCTACGGCCACGTGCTGCGTTCCAAGCTGCTCGTCGGTGTGCGTGGCGCGGGACTCACCTACGACGGTTTGTACTACGTCGACAGCGTGACGCACAACATCCAACGCGGACAGTACAAGCAGAGCTTTCAGCTCAGTCGCGACGGATTGATCTCTAACACACCCAAGGTGCCGGTATGAGTCCTTCCGACGACGCCAGCGACGGCGGCAAGTACTACGGGATCTACCAAGGGACGGTCACGATCAACGTCGACCCCATGTTGCGCGGTCGACTGCAGCTCATCGTTCCCGAAGTGCACAGCTTCATCCCGACAACCTGGGCAGAGCCAAGCGTGCCGCTGGCGGGACCTACGGGTCCACCAATGGGCGTGTACATGGTGCCACCGCCCGGCGCCGGTGTCTGGGTGATGTTCGAGCACGGAGACCCCGACAAGCCCGTGTGGTTAGGCTGCCGATGGGGTCTGGCGAGCGACATACCTCCGCTCGCACTGCTCGGCAATCCGGCAGACCCCAACATCTGCATTCAGTCGTTGCTGCAGCACACGCTCATGATCAGCGACATGCCCCCGACTCCGGTCACCGGAGGGATCATCCTCAAGAGTACGAGCGGCGCGATGATCGTGGTCAATGATTCGGGCATTTACATCTCGAACGGGAAAGGCGCGATGATCACCATGGTCGGTCCGACGATCGACATGAATCTCGGCGCCCTTACGGTCACATGAGGAGGCTCCTGTGCCCGGCTTCCTGATGCACCAGAACGCGGTCGTGCAATGCACGCACGGCATTCCGGCCACGATCATCCCGACGCAAACGCGCGTGTTCGTGAGCGCACAACCGGTGGCCACCATGCCGGCACAGATCATCGTCACCGGCTGCCCGTTCACCATCCCCGGCCCCAAGCCGCAACCGTGCGTCACCGTCAAATGGCTGATGCCTTCTGCCCGCGTGTTGGTCATGGGGCAACCGGCAATGGTGATCCCTTCGCCAGGGCCTGGCCCCGCCATGTGTCAGAGTGCCGAGCAGATCCCGCAGGGACCACCGATCGTGAGCACCGTGCAACCGCGTGTGATCGCCACCTGAGTCGGAGCCAGGAGATCTCGTATGGATGTCGACTTCTCGTACCATTTCGATAGCCGCGGACGAACGGCGACGACCGATCGCGACGATCACGTGCGCGACATGATCGAGCAGTTGATCTTCACCAATCCCGGCGAGCGGGTCAACCGCCCGGACTTCGGCAGCGGGCTGTTGCAGTTGGTCTTTGGTCCCAACAGCCCGGAGCTTGCCGCCACCGTTCAGTTCACCCTGCAGGCTGCACTGCAGCGTTGGCTCGGCGACCTGATTCAGGTGCGCGACCTCGAGGTGACGTCCGAGGATTCGACGCTGCGCATCTCGCTGACGTATGCGTTGGTGGCCACGGGCGAGGAAGCCACGGCGACATTCATGCGCCCGGTCTAACGCGAGGACATCCCATGGATCTCACCTGCAAGACCGATCCGCGCCGCGACGCGGTACGTCGCCTGAAGGGACGCAATGGCCTGGATTACGTCGAGGTCGACGACACCGGCGTTCCCACGCTCTACGTCTACTTCCTCGGCAAGCTCCCGCCCGAGCTGGCGACCAACAAGCCGGGGATCGAGAAGTTCCTCCGCATCGATGGCGGCGAACGCATCACCGGGCTTTCGATCGTCGACGTGGATCCGCAGGTGCAAGACGATCCGGAGAAGGACGACTTCCTTGTCGTCACCCTAAATAGAGCCGGGGACTTCTCGGCGTATACGCTCACACTGGTTGGCGTCGAAGGCATCGACCCGCGGTATGACAGCGCCACGTTCCGGTTCGGCATCTCCTGCCCGAGTGATCTCGACTGCGCGACCACTTGCGACTGCCCCCCCGCTCCGCTCGCTGAACCGCAGATCAGCTATCTCGCCAAGGACTACGGCAGCTTCAAGCAGTTGATCTACGACCGCCTGTCGGTGCTCGTACCTGGGTGGACCGAGCGTCACGCGCCCGACCTCGGAGTTACGCTGGTCGAGTTGCTGGCGTACACCGGCGATCAGTTGAGCTACTACCAGGACGCCGTCGCCACCGAAGCGTACATCGGCACGTGCAAGCAGCGCATCTCGATGCGGCGGCACGCTCGCCTCGTGGACTATCTCATGCACGAGGGGTGCAATGCGCGCACGTGGGTGCAGATCGCAGTCTCGGGACATCTCGAGCTCTCCTCGTCGCAGATCGCGTTCATCACCGGACTCAATGTGCCGATCTCGGCCAAGCAGTCCGTGATGCAGATCGAAGCCGTCGACGAATTGCCGGGGCGCAGCTACGAATTCTTCGAACCGCTCCCGTCGACCCCCGCACGCACGATCGCGCTCAGGCCGGGCCACAATCGCATCGCCTTCTATACATGGGGGCGTCGAGAGTGTTGTCTGGTGAAGGGTGCGACGTCGGCCACGCTCGTCGACACCTGGCTCGTCGACGCTCCGCCGCAGGATACGCCGCCGAACGACCCCGGCGTTCCCGCCGGAAACGTACCAACCGACGGCGAAACGGTCCCCGGAACGACTGAGCCGAACGGCGGCGCCACGCCGGCTGGCTACACGCCCGCACCATCCGCCGATGCAGCTGACGGCGCAAGGAAGGACACGGGACGAGCGTCCACTCGCTTGCCCGCTCCAACGCGAGCGCTCGATATCCACGTCGGCGACGTCCTGATCTTTCAGGAGGTCCTCGGCGCCAAGACCGGTAACCCCGCAGACGCCGATCCCTCTCGGCGATGGGCCGTGCGCATCACCAAGGTCGAGCTCACCGAAGACCCGGTGTACCTCGTCGACGTGCCGCGGTCCCGGGAGACGCGACACGTCCCCACGCCGCTGGTGAACATCGAGTGGGCACCCGAAGATGCGTTGCCCTTCCCCTTCTGCATATCGGCGCTAGGCCAGGCACCGGAGTGCGCGTATCTCGCCGACATCTCGGTCGCGCTGGGCAATCTCGTGCTGGTAGATCACGGGCGCACGGTCTCGCAAACGCTGCCGCCGGTGCCGTGCGAAGCGGGTATCGCCTGCTGCGAGTGCGAAGGCGCGCCGAGTGACGTGACGCAACGCCCGGCGCAGTATCGCCCCGTGCTCCATCAGTCACTGCTCGTCTTCTCTGCTCCGCTGCCGACGCCAAGTGCTCCGGCATCACTCACGCTTGCGCAGGATCCGCGCGCTGCCGTCCCCGCCCTCGCACTCATCGACGATTCCGGCCGGGGGTGGACCGCCCGCCGCGACCTTCTCGCCAGTGGTCCGGATGATCGCGACGTGGTCGTAGAGGTCGACAACCACTCACGGGCGCATTTGCGCTTTGGGGACGACGAGATCGGTCGCGCACCGAACTGCGACGAGGGCTTCGACGCGACCTATCGCATCGGCGGCGGCGTGGCGGGTAACGTAGGCGCCGACGCGATCTCTGTCCTCGTGCTCAACAACCTCACGGTCGACGGCATCACGATCACGGTTCGGAACCCGTTGCCGGCGCGAGGCGGCACCGACCCCGAGTCGATCGAGGAGGTTCGAGCACTCGCACCGGCCGCATTCCGCCGCGAGATCGAACGGGCGATCACGGCCGATGACTACGCCACCATCGCCGAGCGCAACCTGATGCTGCAACGAGCGGCGGCACAACTCGTGTGGACCGGGAGCTGGTACGAGGCCGATGTCGCCGTCGACCCGCTCGGCAGCGAATCGGTCGATGACAACCTGCTCGATGTGGTCAAGAAGCAACTGTTCCGTTATCGCCGCATGGGTCACGACCTGCATGTGGAGCGCGCGGTATACGTCCCGCTCGAGATCGTGCTCGACGTCTGCGCACTCCCCGGCTACGAACGTGGACGCGTGAAGAGCGCGCTGCTTGCTCGACTCGGCAACGGCTTCTCTCCCTGCGGCAAGCGCGGCTTCTTTCATCCCGACGAACTCACGTTCGGTGGCGCGGTGTTCCTGAGCCGTATCATAGCCGCCGCGCAGGGTGTGCAGGGCGTCGGCAGCGTCGCGGTGACCGAGTTTCACCGCCTGTTCGAACCGGCCAATCACGAGATCGACAACGGCATTTTGCCGCTCGCGTCCAACGAGATCGCACAACTCGATAACGACCCGAACCACCCCGAGCGCGGACAGCTGACCATCACCGTTCACGGCGGTCGCTAGGAGAGATGCCATGACTCGCCTCGATGAGACGGGAGTAGACCGATGAGCGCCCACACCTGTGGCTGCGAGAAGTGCGGCTGCGATACCCTTCCCTGCGGCTGCTGCGACGGAGTGCAGACGCTCACGCCGGCCGACGAGAACAACCGCCCCGGGCTCGACTCCCTGCGGTATCGCGCCGGCACGCACGCGCAGTTCTTCGAGAGCATGAAGGCGCGGTTGACGACGATGGAAGTGGACGGCGTCGCCAGTGACGGGCAGACCCCCGCCACCTTCAGGCCGCTGCAGGGCTTTACCACGCGCGACCCTAACGATTTCTCGATCGCGTTGCTCGACTCATGGGCGACCGTCGGCGACGTTCTCACGTTCTATCAGGAACGCATCGCCAACGAGAACTATCTCCGCACGGCAACGGAGCGTCGCTCGGTCCTCGAGCTGGCGCGCCTGGTGGGCTATCGCCTTCGCCCGGGTGTCGCGGCATCGACCTTCTTCGCCTACACGATCGACGACAAGCAGGTCGCACCGCTCACCATCCCCACCGGGAGTGCGGCCCAGAGCGTTCCCAATCCCGGCGAGGAGCCGCAAACGTTCGAGAGCGTCGAAGACGTCGTAACGAGGCCGGAATGGAACAACCTGCAGGTGCGTCTCAAGCAGCCGCAGGACATTCGCTTCGACAACGTGCTCGCGCTCAACACGCTCTACGTCGCCGGCGTGTCGACCAATCTCAGGGCCGGTGACAAGCTGCTGTTCACCTTTGCGGATGACGGATCGAGCGCGGCATTGCGCACGGTTGCGTCGATCGACAGCCAGATCGGCGACCAGCGGACGGCGATCGCGCTCCAGCCCCTCACCCCCTTGCTGCTCGACTCGGTGCCGCTCCTCGCGGCATTGGTCGACGAACTCACGGCGATAGTCGGAAGCACGCCGACCGGTGCCGAGGGGCGCGCGCTCAACACCGCCGAGTCGTTCCTGAACGAGGCGTACCTCGGCGCGCCAGCCGATCCGGTCAAGTGGGCCGACGCGATGTTCAACGCCGCCGACGGTACGCTCCCGCAGGCGATGACCGACGCCATCCTGACGATGGACGCCGCGATCAAGGCCAGCGTGCCGCCTGACGACAGCATCAAGACCACCAATCCATCCGCATTCGTGAAGCCGTTGCTCACGCCACCGGTAGTGCAGGCGCGCAATAGCCTCTCACTTCCGCGCTCGCTCTCGCAGGCCTTCGCACCAACCGGTGGCCTGCCGACGCAGGGACTTCACAAGAGCGCCGCTGCGAAGGCCGCGTCGAGCCTTCAGTTCGCACCGCGTTATGCAGATGTTGGCACGCAGCTCCTCGTCAGCTTCGTCCCCCACCTCGCCGAGGATTATTACAAGGCGTGGGAGGGTGCACAGCTCAACGCCGCGAATGCGCCGCTCAAGGCCGTGTATGCCTTGCGAGCGCGCGCCTCACTCTTCGGGGCGACTGCCTCCAAGCTCCCGCGGTACGCCTCGAGCAACAACTCCGACGGTCTCCCCGCCGGTACCCTGCTGCCGCAAGATCAGTGGGGTGATTGGACCTACACGTGGGATGAAACCGGGCAGAACGCCTTCATCGACGCAGCGAACGAGGCGATTGCGCCCGGCAGCTACGTCGTGACCGAGGTCTTCGCGGAGCGCCGCGTGCTCAAGGTCGCACAGTCGACCACGTCGCCGCGCACCGCCTACGGACTGAGCGGCCAGACGACAGCGCTCACATTCCAGATGGGCGCCAGCGACAATTGGCGCAACGTCGGTACGTCGACCTTCATCGACGCCCTGCGCGCCACGAAGCTCTACGTACAGAGCGAAGCGCTGACGCTGGTCGACCAGCCGCTCGACGGCGCAATCGACAGTCAGACCATTCCACTCGACGGACTCTACAAGGAGCTGACGTCGGGGCGCTGGGTGATTCTCTCCGGCGAACGCTCGGACATCGACAACGTGGATGGCGTCACGGTCGCCGAGCTGCAGATGATCTCTGGACTGAGCCACGGCTTCGATCCCGCACTACCTGGCGACAACGTCCACACGACGCTCGTGCTGGCGACGCCACTCGCATACTCGTACAAGCGCGGCACGCTCAAGATCTACGGCAACGTCGTCAAGGCGACGCACGGTGCCACGCGCAAGGAGACACTCGGCAGCGGCAACGGCGCCGAGGTGTTCCAATCGTTCACGCTCAAGCAGCCGCCGGTAACCTTTGTCGCCGCCCCGACTGCCGAAGGCGCGGCAAGCACGCTGCAGGTGTACGTCGACAACGTCGAGTGGCACGAGTCCGATTCGCTTGCATTCCTCGACGCCAGGAGCCACGGCTTCGTCACGCAAACCGACGACGACGCCAACACCACCGTCATGTTCGGCGATGGCACACACGGCGCTCGCGTGCCGAGCGGCGTACAGAACATCTCCGCCGTGTATCGCAGTGGCATTGGCGCGGGCGGCAACGTCGACGCCGGACAGATCACCACGCTGCAGTCGCGACCGCTCGGCGTGACAGGCGTGATCAATCCGCTGCGCGCATCGGGAGGTGCCGATGCCGAGAGTCGCGACCTCGCGCGCGAGAACGCTCCGCTCTCGGTCATGCCGCTCGATCGCCTCGTGTCCGTGCAGGACTACGAAGACCTCACCCGACGCTTCGCCGGCATCGCAAAGGTACTGGCGCGCAGCGACACCGACGGAAGCCGGCGCCTCGTCTACCTCACCATCGCCGGCACCGACGACGTACCGATCGATGTCTCGTCCGACCTGTATCGCAACCTCCTCGACGCGCTGCGCACACACGGCGATCCCGACCTTCCGCTCCGCATCGACCTGCGCGAACGCAAGGCGCTCGTGCTGAGCTCCAAGATCAAGATCCTGCCGGATTATCAGTGGGAAGTCGTGGCCAGCGAGGTGCGCGCAGCGCTGCTCGACGTGTTCGGCTTCGACAAGCGCAAGCTCGGTGAGGCCGCGCTGCTCAGCCAGGCGATCAGCGTTATGCAGCGCGTTCGCGGTGTCGACTGGGTCGACGTCGATGCGTTCGGCGCGGTACCGGAGCGCGTCCCCACGGTCACGGTCGATGAGAATGGTGTGGTGCATCGGACGCGTGAACTCCTCACCCAGGACGACATCCTCGACGCGATTGCCGAGATCGTGGATGCCGGCGTGACGCTGAACGGCGCGCTCCCGCTCGTTGAGCGCATGCCGCCTAACGTTACCGCATGGCCTGGCGGGTTCGACCCGGCCACGCAGGTCCTGCGTCCGGCCGAGATCGTGGCGTTCACCCCCGACGTGACCGATACCCTCATTCTGAATCAGATCCCATGACGACCGCCACGGATCCGCGTGCCGATCGGTTGTACGCGTTGCTACCGGCGATTCATCGCATGCGGGACGCCGAGCGGGGATATCCGCTCAAGGCGCTGCTGCAGGTCATCGCCGAGCAGGTCAATGTCGTCGAAGACGACATCGCGCAGATGTACGAAAACGAATTCATCGAGACCTGTGATGATTGGGTCGTTCCGTACATCGGCGATCTCGTTGGCTATCGTCCTGTCCCTGAGGCAGGCGTTCCGGCGAATACGACGAACTGCGACGCAGAGTCTCGCGTACTCGTCCCCCGGCGCGAGATCGCCAACCTGATTCGCACGCGTCGACGCAAGGGAACGCTCGCCCTTCTCGAGCAGCTCGCGCACGACGTCGCGGACTGGCCCGCGCGCGCAGTCGAGTTCTTCAAGCTGCTCGGCTGGCATCAGAACATCGATCACCGCCACGAACGCCGCCATCGCCTCGCGGACTTGCGCGACATGGACGCGCTCGACCGACTCGGCGGCCCCTTCGAGTCGATTACGCACAGCGTGGATGTGCGACGCATCAACTCCGCGCGTACGCGCGGGCGATTCAACATCCCCAGTGTTGGCGTGTTCGTGTGGCGACTCAAGAGCTGTTCGGTGACTCGCACGCCGGCATACTGCTGCGAGGACGTTGGACCGCAGTGCTTCACGTTCAGCGTGCTCGGGCAGGACGCGCCCCTGTTCGTGAAGCCCCAGCCCGAAGAGGATCCCACGCACATCGCCGAGGAGTTGAACGTCCCCGCTCCCATTCGGCGCTACGCCTTCGAGCACGATATCACCGACTACGTGGGCGCTGGCCTGAGTTTGTCGATCGAGACCGACGGGTGGGCGGGGGCCAAGGCAGGCGAGGTGCCGACCGCGCAGCTCGTCCCCTCGGATCTCTCGAATTGGACCTACGTGCCGGCGCTGAATCACATCGCCGTCGACCCGGTCCTCGGACGGCTCGTCTTCCCGCCGAGCCAGCTCCCCAAGCGCGGGGTACGGGTGAGCTATCACTACGGCTTCCCCGCCGACATCGGGGGGGGCGAGTATCACCGTTCGTTGCTCGATCCGCCGGAGGGGTTCGCGCTGTATCGCGTTGGAGAAGGCGAGACGTATCGGCGGCTCAACGAGGCGCTCAACAAGTGGCGCGATGACAAGCCGGAGCACGCAGTCGTCGAGATCACCACGAGCGGCGTGTACGTGGAGCCGTTGCGGATTGTGTTGCACGATGGGCAGACGCTTCAGATTCGCGCGGCCGATCGCGTGCGCCCGGTACTTCGACTCATCGACTGGCAGACCGACCTCCCCGACGCACTCAGTGTGACGATGGCGGAGGGGAGCCGCATTACGCTCGATGGTCTGCTCGTCACCGGCCGCCCGCTGAACATCACTGGAGCGCGGGAGAGTTCGGCGAAAGCGGCCAACGACGTCTGCGGTTCGGAAGTCATCATCCGTCACTGCACCCTCGTCCCGGGTTGGGCGATTGATTGCGATTGCGAGCCGAAGCGCCTCTCCGAGCCGAGCCTGGAGATCGTGAATGTGCGGGCACGGATCTGTATCGAGCGCAGCATTGTCGGCGCGATCCAGGTGCACGAAGACGAAGTGCGATTGAATCCCATACCCCTGCAGATCAGCGACAGCATCATCGACGCCACCTCGTCGACTCGTCAGGCGATCGGCGCCCCGGGAGGAACGCTTGCGCACGTGCTGCTCACGATTCGCCGCAGCACCGTGTTCGGCATCACCGACGTGCACGCCATGCCGTTAGGCGAGAACAGCATCTTCAGCGGCTGCGTGAACGTGGCGCGCCGACAGATCGGGTGCCTGCGCTTCAGCTTCGTACCGCCCAAATGCCGCACGCCCCGCCGATATCGCTGCCAGCCCGACGAGGTGATCGCCGCGGTGAAGGAAGCACATCCAAATGACGCAGCCAGGCGGGCGAGCGAGATCGCCAACGAAGTGCTTCGCGTCACGCCCCGCTTCACGGCGCGCCGCTACGGCAATCCCGCGTTCGCGCAGCTCTCGCGCGATTGCGCCGTGGAGATCACGCGGGGCGCCGACGACGAATCCGAGATGGGTGCGTATCACCATCTGTTCCAGCCGCAACGCGAGGCGAATCTCCTCACCCGGTTGTCCGAATACACGCCAGCAGGCATGAACGCGGGCATCATCTTCGCGAGCTGACTACTTCCAACCCGACAGGCTACCGACATGAAGGGCGACTTCTCACGCGTGAGCTTCGACGCGACGAAACACTTCAGTAGCGTGTTGTACCAGCAGGGACGCGTCACGCTCGATGCCGATCCGAACGAGCAGACGGCCATCCTGCTGCACTACGTGCGCACGCTTGCTCGCGATCTCCTCGGTCGCGGCGCCGGCCCCGCCGACCACCTCGGCTTCGTGCTGGCGCTCGATGACAGTGATCCGACCAATCCGGTCATCCGGATCGGCAAGGGGCGCTACTACGTCGACGGCATTCTCGTCGAAGTGGACGACGACGCGGACTACGCGCATCAGCCGAGTTGGACTGCGCCCGAAGGAGATCCACTGGTCACTCGGCTCACCGCGGAGTCGGGCGACGACTACCTGCTGTATGTCGACGTGTGGGAGCGGCACGTCACGTGGATCGAGGACGACTCGATTCGCGAAGTCGCCCTTGATGGACCCGACACGACGACGCGCACGAAGGTCGTGTGGCGCGTGCGGGCTATCGCCCGCTCTGCACTCCAGGAGCGGCTCAAGAACCGAAGCGACCGACTACAGAAGCGCATCAAGCTCGCCGCCAACGATTCCGCCGAGGTTGCACGCCTCACCCAACAGTTGGCCGCTGTGGAGCGGGATCTCGAGCGCATCAGCGCCAACGAGAACGGCGAGCCCAGTACCGACTGCGAGGTGGCGATACACGCGCTCGATGGCTTGCTCGACGAAGCGATGACCGCGCGACTCGATCCGGGCCAGCAGATCAAGGATGCGTGCACTATTGCACCTGATGCGCTCTACCGCGGCGCCGAGAATCAGCTCTACCGCGTCGAGATTCACAACGGCAGCGACGACGCGAGCGGCCCGACGCTCAAGTGGTCACGTGACAACGGGAGCGTGGCGACGCCGTGGTTGAGCACCGAGGGGAACGACATCGTCGTCACCAGTACACGCGGCTTCAACGCGGGGGCGTGGATCGAGCTTTCCGACGACGCCAACGATCTCGCCGGCACCCCCGGCAAACTCGTGAAGATCGCCGCCGTGAGCAGCGACCGCTTGAGCATTGATGCCACCACCATTCCGTCCACCGGCATCGCCTTCACGCCTTCACTCCGTCATCCCAAGGCGCGACAGTGGGACCAGACCGAACGGGACGACGTCACGCTCGATGCTGGCGCCGTTCCGCTGGCCGCAGCGACCGCCGTCGCACCGAACTGGCTAACGCTCGAGAATGGCATCCAGGTGCGATTCGCCGCGGACGGCACGTATCGCTCGGGCGACTACTGGTTGATTCCGGCGCGTGTGGCCTCGGGGAGCATCATCTGGCCAACGACGACGGACAGTGAAGGCAACGTCGTGTGGCTGGCGAAGGGGCCGGATGGCGTGGAGCATCACTACGCGCCGCTCGGTGTGCTGGTCGAGAACAGCGATCACAACCTCGTGCTGTCGTCGTGTGCGTGTGAGATTGCGCCCGTTACGGAGTGTGGTGTGGTGCGGGCGTTGGCGGCAGTGGGTGATTTGGGTGTGAAGCCGGCGAAGAAGGTGGTGCGGGCGCGGGGGGGGAAGAAGGGGGGCTGACGGGGACACTTTGGCACGATGGGTGGCATCACCGAGGGGCGCTCGGATCATGTCGATCCGCGCGTGATGTAGGCGTGCCTGAGCGCGATGTGGAGCGCCGGGTTCGTCGGCGTCTCGACGTAGATCATGCGTGTGGCCGGCGTGATCGCCGCTTCCTACGCTTCCAACTCGTCGGCAGCGCACACCTAGGTGTGCGTGACCCCGAACCGCGGCGGGATCATCGCGAGGATCTTGTGGTTCGACACGAAGATAGCGCGACCCGACACGATGTGTTCACCGACGCCGAGCAGCCCCGCGAACGTGGCGAACACCCAAGCCATCCCCGTCACCGTCGCGTAGCCCGATTCGGCGCCCTCGAGGTCGCACATCTTGTCGACGAACTCGGTGACGTTCGGGTTCGTGAAGCGGCTGTAGATGTTGCGCTCGATCTCCTCGGCGAACGCGGCGCGCATCTCCTCGGCGTCGTCAAAGACGAAGGATGAGGTGGGGTAGGCGGGGGCGGAGTGCTCCTTGTGGGGGGAGCTCTCGGCTTGGGTGCGGACGGGGGGGGTATCACTATTCACTAGGCGGCTCCGGCGAATCGGACAGGTGTCAGATTTGTAGCACAACGAAGCAACGATCGTTCCTCTACCTGAGTGGAGTAGACCGACCGCGCTCGTACTGCGCGATTCGAGTCACTGCTCCTCAGCGCGAGGATCGAGAATCTCGACGCCGCTGGAGCCTCACCCCCGAGCGCGCACCCTGTCTACACACGTCGCAAAAACACCACACGATCGGTGGTGCGGGCTAATCCCTCCACTCTTGCAGAGCGTCCGCCGAAATTCGTTCACACAACACGAGCTCTCGGACAAGCCGCTTCGCACCTCACATTTCGTCGCTGAGCCACAGATCTCGGCCCTTCGTAGCTGCTCCTTCGCGCGCGCAATCTATCGCTATAGGCCATTAGTACTCGACGAACGACTGGCGATGACGCACATTCGCTCGCCAGTTTGTCGAAGCGCTCTGGCCAGCTTTAGCACTAGACGCTAACTGCAGTGCTTCCGAATGCGTCTTGTCTGCTCGTCACCTATGCTTACCTCTCACCCTGAGGTCATCTACCGATGCACGAGATTATCTGCCCGAACTGCAATAAAGCCTTTAAGGTCGACGAGGCAGGGTACGCCGACATTCTTCGGCAAGTTCGTGACGAGTCGTTCGCACAGCAGATAAGCGAGCGACTTGCACTAGCTGAGCAGGACAAGAAGACCTCCATCGAACTCGCTACGACAAAGGTCACGAGCCAACTTGAGAAGGCTGCAGCGAAGAAGGACGAAGAGATTCAGGCGCTCAAGTCTAAGCTCGACAATACAGACGTTCAACGGAAACTCGCTGTGGCTGAGGCTCTCTCGACAGTCGAGAAGGAGCGCGATCGCCTGCAGAAAGATCTCGAGAAATCGCTGCTCGAATCGAAGCTAGTCGAGAAAGCACTTAAGGATAAATACGAAACGCAGCTCAAGGATCGCGACGACGCCATAGAGCGGCTCCGGGACATGAAGGCCCGTCTCTCAACCAAGATGGTCGGCGAGACGCTTGAGCAGCACTGCGAAACCGAGTTCAATCGAATCAGGGCGACTGCGTTTCCCACGGCATTCTTCGAGAAAGACAACGATGCGCGAGGAGGAAGCAAGGGAGACTACATATTTCGCGAGGCGGACCAGACCGGGAGCGACATTGTGTCCATCATGTTCGAGATGAAGAATGAGAGCGACGCAACAAACTCAAAGAAGAAAAACGAGGAGTTCTTCAAGGAGCTCGACAAGGATCGCAATCAGAAGAACTGCGAATATGCCGTTCTCGTCTCTCTTCTCGAGCCAGAGAGTGAGCTCTATAACTCAGGAATAGTGGACGTATCTCACCGTCACCCGAAGATGTACGTCATTCGACCTCAGTTCTTCATTCCGATGATTACCCTGCTGCGCAATGCCGCGCTCAACTCGCTGAAATACAAACTGGAGCTAGCGCATGTGAGGGAGCAGAATGTGGACATTACAAACTTCGAGAATGAACTTCTTGAGTTCAAGACCGGATTCGCGCGCAACTATGACCTAGCGTCGAAGAAGTTCAAGCATGCGATCGAAGAGATTGACAAGACGATCGACCATCTTCAGAAAGTGAAGGACGACCTATTGGGCTCGGAGAACAATCTTCGCCTTGCCAACAACAAGGCGGGCGACCTCACCGTCAAGCGACTCACCAGAGGAAACGTGACTATGGCCGAGAAGTTTGCTGAACTCAAGAAGGATGCTCCCTGAATCCGCGTGTGAACGAAATCTCGGCTCTCGGTATCGCTGTGTCTGGATGAACCCTCGGTTAAACTCGGAGAGCACAGTCGCTCTCAAGTAAGAAAGTTTCGGTTCACGCCTGGGAGATCGAGCGGGTAGTGTTGGCGGCAGATGATACGAGCATATCGCCAAGTCATTCAACGGGAGGTGTGGGGATGCGACTGAAATCACTTCATATCAAGAATTTTCGTTCGTGCCGCGACGTTCAGGTGAACTTTGACAGCTATACGTGCCTAGTTGGTGCGAACGGCGCAGGAAAATCGACAGTGCTCGCCGCGCTTAATGTCCTATTCCGTCACGCGGCGGGAACGCCAACGCCAGTCGCCTACCTTACCGAGGAAGACTTCACTCTGCGTGACGTGACAAAGGCGATCGAAATAAGCGCTACCTTCACTGAGTTAACTTCACTCGAGCAGGAAGAATTCAGGGCCTACTTCCGGCACGATCGCCTCATCGTTAAAGCCGTGGCTCGCTGGGACCTTGAATCTCGACGAGCAGATGTGAAGCAGTTCGGGGCGCGGTTTGTCATGACTGACTTTGCTCCATGGTTTCGAAGCAAAGACGACGGAGCGAAGGTTGCGGACCTTAAGACGATGTATGCCACGCTTCGAAGTTCGCATGAAAGCCTTCCCGCAGTGGCCACCAAGGATGCGATGGAGAGCGCGCTTCGGACTTATGAAGAGGCACATGCAGAACTTTGTAGTTTGGTCGATAGC
>CAZWVG010000103.1:0-18322 GCA_964637355.1 uncultured Gemmatimonadaceae bacterium | reverse complement strand
TCAAGGGGAACGTCATCGAGAACACCGAGGCCTACATCCGCAACTCGCCGGCCTTTCACGCCGACAAGGTGCAGACCAAGCTGATGATCCTGCATAACGAGCACGATGGTGCGGTGGACTTCAACCAGGGGATCACCTGGTTCAACGTCCTGCGCGAACTCGACAAGGACGTGATCCTCCTGCAGTACGTCGGCGAGAACCACGGCCTCCGCGTGCCGAAGAACATGAAGGACTACACGATCCGCATGCAGGAGTACTTCGACCACTACCTCAAGGGCGCACCGGCGCCCGACTGGATGGTGAACGGCGTCCCGCGGCTCAAGATGGAAGAGCACCTCAAGAGCCGGCAGAAGAAGGAACGCATCGCCTCCTGATCGCCACGTCCTGCAACGCGCGAGGGCCGTCCCGTCACCCGGGGCGGCCCTCGTTGCGTCGGCAGCATGCTGGCGATCGTTTGGGGATGCCGGCTCGTCGACGCTTCGTCCACGGGCAGACCGTCGATCGCCACGCGCTTGCTCCCTGCCCCGGATCGTTGGCGTTCCGTCCCCGCGGTGAATCTTCGCGCGCGCCCCTGGCGTCTGACTGGGTACACCGCCGGCGCACCGGTCGAACTGCGACGGCGAATTCCCCACTCAGTGGTCACTTCGGAGGTCACTCACATGCGCCCTGCCACCTTCCTCCTGCTCGGCGGCCTCGCCCTCCCCATCGCCGCACTCCCCGCCTGGGCACGCCAGGCGCCCGTCGCAATGCACCTGGCGACCTCGGTCTTCAACGCACGCCCCGCGCTCGACTCGTCGCGCATTGCCGAGACGCTCAACAAGGCCGATGTGGCCACCGCATCCGGGCGCATGGGAGAGGCCCGTCGCATCTATCGGCAGTTGATCGATGAACAGCGCGAATCGCGGCAGTACGCCGGCAAGGCGATCTGGCGACTCGCCACGAACCTCATCTACGACGGCGACAAGCAAGGCGGAGCCATGATCCTCGATGATCTCGCGGTCGAGGCGGCGCGCTTTGGCGATCCGAGCATGGAACTCAACGCCACGTTCGAGGCCGCGATCCTCTGGCAGCAGCTCAAGCGCAACGACGTCGCCATGCGCAACCTCGAGCGCGTGCAGTATCTCCTGCAGTCGCCGGCGATCGACTCGGACCTCAAGGCCCGCATCCAGAAGCGCATCGTGGAGTAATCGCTCGACACGTTGCGCTGATGGGCGCATCGCCGAGCCGTGGCTCGATGACACGCGCCCCAAACCGCATCCTCGAGTAGTCGTACGCGGGAGTTTGCGCCGGGTGTCGATGGCACCCGGCGCAACCCTCCGCAGCCGGCGCGGGTCCAACGGGACGAAGATCCTTCGTCCCCAGCGATCTCCCCCCGCGCCCGCGCAACGATGTCAGGAGTCATGCGAGACCTCACCGTGGCCGCGCGCCGCCTGTGCGCCGAGCCCGGATTCCTCGCCGTGGCACTCGCCACGCTCGCCCTCGGGATCGGCGCCGCCGTGGCGATCTTCACGGTGGTCAACGCCGTCCTCCTCCGCCCGCTCCCGTATCCGGAGCCCGATCGTCTCGTCCTCGTATCGCCCGGGACGAACGCCAACATCTCGCTTGCCGACGCGATCCGCGACGGTGCCCCCGCGCTGGAGGCGACGACGGGGATTTCCTTCTGGGGACTGACGCTCAGCGGCGAGGGGGCCGCCGTGCAGCTGGCGACACAGGTCGTCGACCCGGGCTTCTTCTCCGTCTTCGGTGTCACCCCCGCGCTGGGGCGCCCCTTCGAGGCCGACGCGCGCATCCCGCAGCGCTCCGACGTGGTCATCCTGAGCTATGGGCTCTGGCAGCGCACCTTTGGAGGCGACCCCAACGTCATCGGGCGTCGCCTGCGCCTCGACGGCTACGACGCCGAGGCGCGCACCGTGGTCGGCGTGATGCCGCGCGGCTTCGTCGCGCCGTTCGAGCCGCCGGGAACGGAGACGTCGCTCTGGGTCCCATTCCACCTCGCCCCCGGCCACACGCTCGCCACGGATTCGTCGTGGTACGTCAACCGCATCGCCGCCAGGCTGCGGCCAGCTGCAACGGTGGAGGGGGCCGCGCAACAGGTGCGCACCACGATGCAGCGCCTGCGTATGGAGTTTCCCGGGCGCATCACCGAGGATGCGGTGCGCAGTGCCGGCGCGATGGGACTCCTCACCTCGATCGTCGGCGACGTCGAGACGCCACTCCGCATCCTGCTCGCCGCCGTCGCCTTCGTCCTTCTCCTCGCCTGCGCGAATCTCGCCAATCTCCTCATGGCGCGCGGCGAGCGTCGCCGTCAGGAGCTCGCGGTGCGCGCGGCACTCGGCGCGCAGCGCGGGCGCCTGGTGCGCGAGGAATTGGCCGAGGGGGCGCTCCTCGCCGGCGCGGGAGGAATCGTCGGCACGGGCGTCGCGGCACTGATCCTCGCGGTCTTGCGGGTGAGCGAGCGCTCCGGACTTCCGCGCTCGGGCGACACCAGGATGGACGCGCGCGTGCTCGCTTTCGCGTTCGTCATATCCCTGCTGTCGATCGTTGGCTTCGCCCTCGTCCCCGCGCTGCGCGCCACGCGCGGCGACCTGCGCCCCGACCTGGGATCGGGGCGGCGGCAGGCCGGCGGGTCTCGCGGTGCTCGCCAGGTGGGAGCGGTGCTCATCGCGCTCGAAGTCGCGCTCGCCCTGGTGGTGGTGAGCGGGGCGGGGCTCCTCCTCTCGAGTCTGCGCGCGCTGCGCGCGGTCGATGCGGGGCTCGACACCGAACACGTACTCGCCCTCGAACTCGCGCCCCCCGACACGCGCTTTCGCAATGCGCGCTCCACGCAGTACTACACCGACGTGACCGAGCGCCTCGCGGCGATCCCCGGCGTGACGAGCGTCGGGGCGATCCAGATCCTTCCGCTCACGCGCAACAACTGGGCATTCCCGTATCTCGCCGAAGGGCACGCGCCACCGTCGGACGGACCGCTCCCGAGCGCGAACTTCCGCGTGGTAACGCCAGGCTACTTCAAGACGGTCGGCATTCGCCTGTTGGAGGGGCGTGACGTCACCGACGCCGATGTCGCGGAAGGAGAGAAGGTCGGCCTCATCAACGCGACGATGGCGGCAGCGCTGTGGCCCGGAGAGCACGCCGTCGGGCGCACGATCCAACTCTTCGGCAACCAGCCGTTCCGGGTGATCGGCGTCGTCTCCGACGTGCATCAGGAGTCGCTCGACCGCGCCCCACGCCCTGAGATGTATCGCCCGCTCACGCAGTTCGGCGTGTCGAGCATGGTCGTCATGGTGCGCGGCGCCGCGTCGCCGTCGTTGCTCACGACGCCGGTGCGTCAGGCGATCGAGGGACTCAACGCCGATGTCCCGATCGCCAGCATGCAACCGCTCGCCGACGTGCTCGACGCGTCGATGGCCGAGCGGAGCTTCTTCACCGGTGTGCTGTCGTTCTTCGGGATCCTCGCCCTCCTGCTCGGGGCAGTTGGAGTCTACGGCGTGATGGCGTACTCGGTCGGCGGGCGTCGGCACGAGTTCGGGATCCGCATGGCACTCGGCGCGACGGGTGGGCGCGTGGTGCGCGGCGCGATGTCTACGGGCGCGCGTCCGCTCGTCGTGGGGCTGGCGATCGGCCTCGGGGGCGCTGTCGCGTCATCGCGCCTCCTGCGCTCGCTCCTCTTCGATGTCCACCCCACCGATGGCGTGACGCTGCTGGCGGCGACATCGATCCTTGGAGCGGTTGCGCTCGCTGCGATCTGGATTCCCTCGCGACGAGCAAGCCGAGTGGCACCGTCGCAGGCGCTGCGCTCGGAGTAGGGGAGATGAGCGCGAGGCGATTGGGCGCAGCAAACTACGACTTGTAGAGCGAGGCGACGTGGATTCGAACGGCAGCAGGACTTTCGCCTGTCTCGATGCCCCGCTCAGGTGCCGCCGTATCGCTCGGTGCGGATGGTGGCCGCGGGGATCCCCGCGTCGATGAGGAGATCGGCGACGCTCCCGACGAATCGGTTCGCGCCGCAGACGTAGCTCTGCACCGGTGCGGCACCGAGTCGTTGGAGCAGCGCGCCAACCATATCGCCGTCGATGCGCCGGGCGAAATCGCTGGGGCGATGCGCCGCGCCGCGGGTGACCGCGAAGACGACAGAGAGCGCTGTCTGGTCGCGCTCGTGCTCGAGGAGTTCGTCGCGGGCAATGACCTCCTCCCAGGAGCGCGCCGAGTAGAAGAGGAGCATCGGCGCGGGGGCATCGAGCGTCGCGCGCTGCCGGACGATCGAGAGAAACGGGGCCACTCCCGATCCGCCAGCTGCAAGGAGCAGCGGGCCGGGATCGCTCGGGCGCCAGACGAAGTGCTCGGCGAAGGGGCCGCGCAACTCGAGGGCGTCCCCAACCGCCGCCCCCTCGTGGAAGTACGACGAGACTTCGCCTTCGCGGAGGCGCTCGATCACCAGCTCGAGCGCCCCCTCGGTGGTGGGCGACGACGCGACCGAGTAGCTCCGTTGCGCCTGATAGCCATCCGGCGCGGTCAGGCGCACGTCGACATGCTGGCCGGCAAGGAAGGGGCTCCAGCGATCCGGCCGCAGCCCCACGCGCAGCACGCTCGGTGTGATCGGCGTGAGCTCGGTGATCTCGGCGCGCTGCCACTCGGCACGAGCGGCGGGTGAAGCGGGGGCGGGCGTTGCGTCGGTGCCGGGTTCAGTCATCGGTGTAGCGCTGCTCGCGCCACGGGTCGCCGTACATGTGATAGCCGCGCAGCTCCCAGAAGCCCGCTTCGTCGCGGGTGGTGAACTGCAGCGCATTCACCCACTTGGCCGACTTCCAGAAATAGAGATGCGGGACGAGGAGTCGCGCGGGGCCGCCGTGATCGGGTTCGAGCGCCGCGCCGTCATACCGAAGCGCGACCATCGCCTTCCCGCCGGTGAGGTCGGCGAACGGGACGTTGGTCGAGTAGCCGTCGAACGAATGGGCGAGGATGTAGTCGCTCGGCGCCGTGAGACCGGCGTCGGCGAGAATGTCGTCGACGAGGACGCCTTCCCATTTGGTGTCGAGCTTGGACCAGGTGGTGACGCAGTGGATGTCGCGGGTGTACGTGGTCTGCGGGAGCGCATTGAATTCGTCCCACGTCCACTGCTTTATCGGCTTAGGGCCGACCTTGAGGGCGAAGGTCCAGTCGGCCGTCGCGACGCGCGGGGTGGGGCCGAGCGAGAGGACGGGGAAGTCGGGGACGAGGTGCTGCCCGGGAGGGACGCGGGCGGCGAGCTCGGGGGAGAGGCGGCGGCCGAAGAAAGCAGTCATCTGAAGACGAGAAGACGGGAAGACGAGAAGACGAGAAGACCTGCGGCTTCTCCAACCTACTGTGCGCGTCCAGAGGGGGGCGGCTTCACCATCCGTGGCCCCTCGATTACCCTTCTCGCACATGACCGGGGTGCCGGCGACGCTTGTGAGCGCTGGCTGAGAGAGTCCCGTAGAACCTGATCCGGTTCGCACCGGCGTAGGGAGTCCAATGATGTCCTGCCTGCCTCAGGCGCGCTTGGCGCGCCCGGCGCGACGTGCCACGATGCCGTCCGCCCTCCTCACCACCTCCATCGTCTTGGCCCTGCTCGCGGGGAGCGTGCGTGCGCACGCGCAGGGGAGGGACACCGTCTCGACGGCGGCCGACTCGGCGCGGCGGCTCGAGCACGTGCTCGTGACGGCGATCCGCGCCTCCGACGCAGCGCCGATTGCCCAGAAGACCATCCCCGCCGCAACGATCCGGCAGCGCCAGTTCGGCCAGGACGTTCCCCTTCTCCTGGTTGGCGCGTCGCCGTCGCTCACGGCGCACACGGAGACGGGGACCAATTGGGGATACTCCTACCTCCGGCTCCGGGGGATGGACCAGACGCGCATCAACATCACGATCGACGGAATCCCGCTCAACGACATGGAGGACCAGGTCCTCTATTTCGCCGACTTGAACGACCTCATGTCGAGCGTGCAGTCGGTGCAGGTACAGCGCGGCGTGGGGACGAGCACGGCCGGCACGGCGTCGTTTGCCGGATCGATCAACCTCGAGACCATGCCCGTCGCCCAGCGCGCGCCGGGTGGTTCGTTGCAGCTGCAACTCGGCTCGTTCGGGGCACAACGGGTGAGCGGGGCGGTGCACTCGGGGCTCGGCGGACCGGGAGGGCGCTTCGCCGTGCAGGCGCGCGGCGGTGTGCTGCGGACCGATGGCTATCGCGACCACAGCGGCGTGGCTGGCGGCTCGGCGCTCGTCGGAGCGGGGTGGTTCGGCGACCGCGACATCGTGAAGTTCACCGGGCTCGCCGGGATCCTCTCCGACACGCTCTCCTACGTTGGTGCCACGCTCGACGAGCTGCGCGCCAACCGGCGGTACAACCCGCTCAATCCCGATGAGCGCGACCGGTTCGGACAGCAGATGTTCGCCCTCGCCTGGACGCGCATCGTCGATGCGAACACCTCGCTCAACACCACCCTCTACCGCAACTCGGCCAGCGGGAGCTACGACTACTTCGACAGCGCCGACAAGTACCGCTTCAACCTCGATCACAAGTGGTACGGCGTCACCAGCGCGATCAACCGCACCAGCGGCGCGCTGCAGCTCAACGCCGGGCTCAACGCCAACACCTACGCGCGCGCGCATCGCGGCTACTTCGAGCCGTCGACCACGCTCTACGACAACACCGGTCACAAGGCGGACGTCAGCGCCTTCCTCAAGGCCGGCTACACGATCGGGCGCGCGCGCTGGTTTGCCGACCTGCAGGGGCGACACGCCCGATTCCGCTACGAGCCCGACCCTAACGCGGGGATCACCGAGCGGTCGATCGACTGGACCTTCTTCAATCCCAAGGGTGGCGTGACCGTGCAGCTCGCGCCCGGCGCCCAGTTCTTCGCCTCGTACGGTGCCACGACGCGTGAGCCGGCGCGTAGCGACCTGTTTGCCGGTGACGACGACCTCAATGCCTCGAACGTCGCCGACTATGGCGACTTCTCGCGGGTGAAGCCGGAGTCGGTGCGCGACCTCGAAATCGGGATCAACCTCTCGCGCGCCGAGTGGGACCTCTCGGCGAACGTCTACAGCATGGACTTCCACAACGACATTGCCCGCATCGGCGCGCCGACGGCGTCAGGCGCAGTGCTGCGGCGCAACGTGGGGGCGAGCTATCGGCGCGGGCTCGAGCTCGATGGGAGCTGGCGGGTGACTCCGCGCCTCGCGCTGAGCGGGAACGCGACCTTCAGCACGAACCGCATCCGTTCGTTCACCGACTCGTCGCGCGGCACTCCCGTCGTCAGGCGCAACGTCGAGCCGTTGCTCACCCCGCGCGTCGTCACCACCCAGCGTGCGGACCTGCGCGTCACCCCCATGCTGTCGCTGTCGCTCGAAGGGCGCTACCAGTCGCGCGCCTTCCTCGACAACACCGGGAGTGCCGATCGCGTCCTCCCATCGTTCTACATGCTCGACGGCGGTGCACGGCTCTCGCAGGGGCGCTATGCCCTCACGCTGCGCGCCGTGAACCTTGGCGACAGCCAGCGCTACGGCAGCGGCTCCGTGTCGGGGTCGGGGACGGTGCGCTACTTCGTCCTCCCGGCGCGCTCGATCTTCGCGACCGCCGAGGTGAGCTGGTAGATCATGACGTGTCGTCGGTCGCGCGGATCGAGGGGCGTAGACCACGACTGAGATGATCGGTGGTGATGTGACAAGCGGCAGGGAGTGCATCGTGCACCCCCTGCCGCTCTCGCATTCCCAACGTCAGCAGCGCATCACGGGACGGTGGGGCGCACCGGGCGCGCAGGCTTCGTCCCGTTCATGCGCGGGCGCGGACCGTTCCCGACTTCCACCGTGATGTCGCGGATATAGTTGGTGATGCGGGCGTAGTGCGGGTAGTCGATGTACTGCGCCTCGTCGCTCCGCTGGTGATAGTCGCCGTGGAGCCCGGTGAAGAAAAAGGCGATCGGGACTCCCTGCAGCGCGTAGTTGTAGTGATCGCTGCGCCCGTAGATGTTGTTGTAGCCGGTCCACGTCATCGTCGAGTCGTACTGATAGTCGAGCGACAGCGCGCGCGCTTGCTTCTTGTTCACCGCCGCAACTGTCTCGCCGAGGTCCTTCGAATCGAAGAAGGAGCCGACGACGCCGAGGTAGTCGCTCGAGCCCCCGGGGAGGTCGCCTTCGCGCCCGCGCCCGATCATGTCGATGTTGAGCTGCGCGACGACCGAGTCCATCGGGACGGTCGGGTTGCGGGTGAAGAAGGCCGATCCCACCAGCCCCGCCTCCTCGCCGGTGTGCCAGACAAACAGCGTGGAGCGTTTCGGCTTGACCTTCATCGCCTGGATGTACTCGGCGATCTCCAGCACACCCATCGACCCCGAACCATCGTCGTCGGCACCGTTGTTGATCGAGTCGAGGCGTGGCTGCGGGAAGAGGCGCCGGATGCTGTCCATGTTGACGCGGATCTCGCCCAACTGCTCCGGCGTGAGCGCCTTCATCTGGTTGGCGAGGAGGCGCTTGTTGCGCTCGTTGTTGAAGGCCTTGATCGAGTCCTTGTCGACCGGCGTGGTGATCCCGACGTGATCGTTATGCGCTCCGATCGCGACGTACTCGCCCTTGAGCGTGGGGTCGCTGCCGGGGATGATGGCGACGACATTCCGCGCGTAGTCGCTCGGGAGTTCCACATAGTCGAGCGAAGCGGTGACCATCCCGCCGCGACTCCCCAGCGCCAGCGACTCGACCGAGCGCACGCCGAAAAGGCGCGCCGCCGCGTCGCGGGTGAGGCGGAGCGTGGCTTGCGGCGCGAGCTGCTCGAGCTGCTGGCGGAGGAGGGTGAGCGAGTCCGTTGCAGCTCCCGGGGCGCCCGGGCGTCCGCGACCACCACCGGACTGCGTGGCGATCGTCGGTTCGTTGAGTGCGCGGCGCTGCACCATCGACAGTCCGTCGAGATCGACCGTCGCGACGGCCACCGCGCCGTCGAAACGCGTCGGCGGCGGGGGGCCGAACCGACGCACGTTGCGCGCTGTCGCATCGGGGGCGCCCGGCAGGAGGACCACGAACTTCCCGTTGGCGTCGGCGGCAGAGATCTGTTTGGTCGTGTCACCGGCGACGCCGCCGTACACCACCTCGGCGTTCGCGATCGGGCGCGGCGCGTGCGTCCCCGGGATCGCCACCCAGTCGCTGTTCCATTGCAGCGGATTGCCGCTGACGGTGAGGCGCGAATGGTCGGTGAAGCGACGCAGGTGATACGGCAGGACCTGGAAGTAGGTGCCGTTGTCACCCGCGGGGACCAGCCCGAGCCGCTTGAGCTCTGCGGCGATGTAGGCTGTGCCCTTCATGTTGCCGGCACGCCCCACCTGCCGCCCCTGCATCGAGTCGTCGGCGAACTGGTAGAGGCGAACCTGGAGGTCGCGCGCCGTGATCGCACTCGTCGTGGGCGCGGGCGACATGCGCTCGGGGTTGCCGAATTCGTTGAGCGCTGCCTTGCGTTGCGCGGAGGCCGGCGCGATGGCGACCAGGAGGGCGAGAGGAACGACACGGAATGTCGACAGCGAGCGCATGGTGCGAATGCGGGTTGAAGGAGACGCGAAGTCTGTCGACCTGTCACGCCCCGGCGCCAGTCGGCAGCGACCCGCATCTGATTCAGGAAATGCGAAGGGATGCACGATGTCTCCGAGGTACAGCGACCATCATGGTTTTCGCGCGCCCGCGAGATCGCGAATCCGCTGTGGGAGAGCTCGCGCTGCCCGGGTCTCGGCCTCACGTGCACGTTCTGGTACGACTGCGCGCTGCGGCGGTTGCGGGAGGCGATGGCGATCCGTGAAGTTGCACACATGACCGACCGTTCTGCTCCCTCGCACCTCGACATCGACCGCGCACTCGATCGGCTCGGCTACTCCGCCTTCCGCCCCGGTCAGCGCGAAGCGATCGAGACGATCCTCGAGCAGCGGCGCCTTCTCCTCGTGGCGCCGACCGGGGGAGGAAAGTCGCTCATCTACCAGCTCCCGGCGACGCTCCTCCCGGGGACGACGCTGGTGGTGTCGCCGCTCGTCTCGCTGATGCACGATCAGGTGGCGTCGCTCACCGCGCGCGGCGTCTCGGCGACGTTCCTCGCCTCGACCCTCGACGGCGACGAGATGCGGCGGCGCATGTCGGGGCTCGCGCGCGGCGAGTTTCAGATCGCGTATGTCGCGCCGGAGCGGCTCGCCATCTCGGGGTTCCGTTCGCTCCTGCGAGATGTGGCGTGCCCGCTCGTGGCGATCGACGAGGCACACTGCATTTCGGAGTGGGGGCACGACTTCCGCCCCGACTACCTGCAGTTGGGCGACCTCGTTGCCGACATGGCCGAGGCGCGCGTCATGGCCTGCACGGCGACAGCGACGCCCATCGTGCGCGACGAGATTCTCGCCCGACTGGGTCTCGGCGCCGACACGCCGCAGCTCGTGCGCGGCTTCGCCCGCCCAAACCTCGGATTGCGTGTCCACGAGGTGCGCTCGGGAAGCGACACGTCGCGAATCGTCGACGCCGCGCTCCGCGAGTCGATTGGCACGCCGCGCGCGGCACGTGGTGCGGTGATCGTCTATGCGCCGACCCGCCGGAAGACGGAAGATGAGGCGGCGCGCCTCGCGAAGGCGGGGTGGCGCTGTGCCTCCTACCATGCGGGACTTGGCGGCGAGGTGCGCGAACGCGCGTCGCAACAGTTCCGCGACGGGGAGCTCGATGTCATCGTCGCCACGAATGCCTTCGGGATGGGGATCGACCGCGCCGACGTGCGCGGCGTCCTGCACCTCTCACCCCCGGGATCGCTCGAGGCGTACTACCAGGAGGTCGGGCGCGCGGGACGCGATGGCGACGACGCTATCGGCGTGTTGTGCATTGCACCTGGCGACCTCCCGATGCGCCGCCGCCTCCTCGAGATGCCGAATGACTTCGGGGAAGTCGACGAGTCGCGGGTGCAGCATCGCTGGTCGCTCTTCCTCGAACTCATGCGATGGGCCGAAGGGGGGAGCTGCCGACACGATGCGATCCTCCGCTACTTCGGCGACGAAGACGAGACGCTGGCGGGGTGCGGCAAGTGCGACAACTGCACGGCGCTCGAGTCACCGGAAGAAGGCGATGCCGAAGAGACGGCGATCGCCGTGCGCAAGGCATTGAGCGCTGTGGCCCGTACGCATTGTCGCTTTGGGCTGGTGGCGGCAGTGAAGCTTCTCGCCGGGCTCCCCGATCCGCGCCTCGAGCGCTCGGGGCTCGCCGACACGCGCACCTTCGGTGCACTGCGCGGGCGGAGCGAGGAGTGGATCACGGCGCTCCTGCGTCGCTGCGTGACCGCAGGGTGGGTCGATTTCACCGGCGGCGATCGCCCGATGGTCGCGCTTACGCATGCCGGAAAGGCGGTCCTGTTCGGGCAGGGACCGGTGCGTCTCCTGCTCCCCAGCGATGCGCCGCGTACGCGTGAGCGCTCGCGCACCGCGTCGAGCGGGAGCCGAGGACGTTCTCGCCCCGATCCCGACGCGCTCTCGCCCGCCGACGCCGAGCTGTTCCAGGCGCTCCGCGCGCGTCGCCTCGAGCTCGCTCGATCCGAACGCGTTCCGCCGTACGTCGTGGCCAGCGACCGCACGCTGCACGAGCTTGCCGAGGTGCGCCCGCGCACGCTGAGCGCCCTCGAGGGGATTCACGGGATCGGCGCAGCGAAGGCGTCGCGCTACGGCGAGGCGTTCATCGAGGTGGTGCGCTCGGCACGCTAGTCCGAGCGTTGGGTCGATTCGTCATTCTGCAGTGCGCTCCGAGTCCGCTAGACGCAGCGCGGTCGCGGATCTTTGCGTAGAATTAAGCGCTCTTCGCGCCAGCGCCTCCCACTCAGCCCCGTCTCGCCATGGCGTACACCCTCAAGGTCAACGGGAAGTCCCACACGGTCGATGTCCCGGCCGATATGCCACTATTGTGGGTTCTTCGAGACGTCCTCGATCTCAAGGGGACCAAGTTCGGATGCGGCATCGGCCAATGCGGTGCGTGCACGGTGCACCGCGATGGAGCGCCAACGCGCTCCTGCCGTACCACGGTCGCCGCGGCGGCCGGCGCCGAGATCACCACGATCGAGGGGATCTCCCCCGATGGCGCGACGCTCACCGCGCTGCAGCAGGCGTGGGACGAACTCGACGTCCCGCAGTGCGGCTACTGCCAGGCCGGCCAGCTGATGGCGGCGACGGCGCTCCTCACCCGTACGCCCAAGCCGACCGACGACCAGATCGACGCGGCGATGAACGGCAACATCTGTCGTTGCGCGACGTATCTCCGCATTCGCCAGGCGATCCATACCGCCGCCGGCTCGTTGCCTAACGCCACCTCCCCGGCCTCGCGGCCGGGCGACGCCAACGCATAAGGAGGCGCCATGGAATCCACCACGACTTCGCGCGCGAATCGCCTCGACCGTCGCGAATTCCTGCGCGCCTCGGCGATCGCCGGCGGCGGGCTGCTCCTGGCCTCGTACGTTCGCCCGGCCGAAGCGCTCGCCCAAACTGCCGCCAGCTGGTCGCCAGCCGCGGCCGACGCCTTCATCCCCAATGTCTTCATCCGCCTGACGACGGACGGCAAGGTCACGATCATCGGGAAGAATCCCGAGGTCGGGCAGGGGATCCGCACCATGCTCCCCATGCTCATCGCCGACGAGCTGGACGTCGACTGGAGCGACGTGACGGTCGTACAGGGCGACAGCGATCCGGAGAAGTACGGCTCGCAGTTCGCCGGCGGGAGCACCGGGACGCCGATGAACTGGGACGGCCAGCGTCGCGTCGGCGCCGCCGGGCGCCAGATGCTCGTCGCCGCCGCTGCGCAGGGGTGGGGCGTCTCGCCGTCCGAGTGCACCACCCGGTCCGGCGTGGTGACGCACACCCCGAGCGGGCGCACGAAGAAGTACGGTGAACTGGTCGCCGCGGCTTCGGCGCTCACGCCGCCAGATCTCAAGACCGTCACGCTCAAGGACCCGAAGGACTTCCGCATCATCGGGACGCGCGTGAAGGGGGTCGACAACACCCGCATCATCACCGGCAAGCCGCTGTTTGGGATCGACGTGACGGTGCCGGGGATGAAGTACGCCGTCTTCGAGAAGTGTCCGGTCTTCGGCGGCAAGGTGAAGTCGGCCAACCTCGACGCGATCAAGGCGATGCCGGGCGTGCGCAACGCCTTCGTCGTCGAGGGCGGAACGGCGCTCAACGGGCTGCTCGGTGGCGTGGCGATCATCGCCGACACCTGGTGGCACGCGCAGAAGGCGCGGCAGGGACTCGTCGTCACCTGGGATGAGGGAGCGACCGCCAGCCAGGGGAGCGACAGCGACGCCGCGCGCGCCGCCGAACTCGCCAAGGGCGCCCCGGCCCGCACGCTCCAGAAGGACGGCGACGTCGACGCGGCTCTCAAGGGCGCCGCGAAGGTAGTCTCGGCGTCGTACTACTATCCCTACATCTCGCATGCAACGCTGGAGCCGCAGAACTGCACCGCTGCGGCCAAGGGAAACAGCGTCGAGATCTGGGCGCCCTCGCAGAATCCGCAGCCCGGGCGGCAGCTCGTTGCCAAGACGCTCGGCATCGAGGAGAAGGACGTCATCATCCACATGACGCGTTGTGGTGGCGGCTTCGGCCGGCGCCTCAACAACGACTACATGGTCGAAGCAGCGTGGATCGCGCGCCAGGCGGGAGTGCCGGTGAAGCTCCTCTGGTCGCGCGAAGACGACATGCGCCACGACTTCTATCGTCCCGCGGGGTGGCACAACCTCACCGGCGGCGTCGACGCGGCGGGGAAGATTGTCGCCTGGAAGAATCACTTCGTCTCGTTTGGCGAAGGGGAGCGCTTTGGTCCGAGCGCCAGCATCTCCCCGGTCGAATTTCCGGCGCGCTTCATTCCCAACTTCCAGCTCGATTCGTCGCTGATTCCGTCGGGCGTTCCCACCGGTCCGCTGCGCGCGCCGGGGAGCAATGCGCTGGCCTTCGTCTTCCACTCGTTCATCGACGAACTCGCCGAAGCGGCGGGGAAGGATCCGGTCGAGTTCCGCCTCACCTTGCTCGGTGATCCGCGGGTGGTGGCCAACGCCGACGGGAGCGCGGCGTATGACGCGGCGCGCATGCGCGGGGTGCTCGAACTCGTCGCCGAGAAGTCCAACTGGGGAAAGGTGTCGCTGCCGAAGGGGACCGGGCGCGGCGTCGCCTTCCACTTCTCGCATCGCGGCTACTTCGCCGAGGTGGTCGAGGCGTCGGTGGCGGCGAACGGTGCGGTCAAGGTCAACAAGGTCTGGGTGGCCGGCGATGTCGGAAACCAGATCATCAACCCAAGCGGCGCAGAGCAGCAGGTGCAAGGCTCGGTGCTCGACGGGTTGAGCGAGGCGATGACGCAGGAGATCACCATCAAGGGTGGGCGGACCGAGCAGGCGAACTTCAACCAGTACCAGCTCCTGCGCATGCGTCAGGCGCCGCCGGTCGAGGTGCACTTCCACATCACCGATTTCGCTCCCACGGGAATGGGAGAGCCGGCGCTCCCGCCGGTCGTCCCTGCGCTCTGCAATGCGCTCTACGCCGCGACCGGAAAGCGCGTGCGCTCGCTCCCGTTGTCGAAGAGCGGCTTCCGCTGGGCCTGATTCGGCGAGTCAGGGAAGCGAAGGCGGCGCCGCCTACGGATCGGTACGATGACACCAGCGAGGGCGACCCGACACGGTCGCCCTCGCTGCTTCTCCCCCCGCCCCCCTCGCATGCCGTGACAGGCGTGTAAGGGAATCCCCCCTACACAGGAGAAGGGAGGGAAGGGCAGACACTCCCGACGCGCTGGCGTAACGTGCGGCAGCGAGCAGGAGGAGAGCTCCATGACCGCTCCAACCAACGCGCATGCACCGTCCGTAGCGCCGGCAACGCCGATTTTTCGGGCGCGCGGGCTCGGCAAGGTCTATCGCATGGGCGAGGTCGAGGTGCATGCGCTTCAGGGGGTCGACCTCGAGATTCGCGCGGGTGAGCTCGTGGTCATTCTCGGCCCGTCGGGGAGCGGCAAGTCGACGCTGTTGAACATCCTCGGCGGGCTCGATGCCCCCACCACCGGCGAGGTGCACTTTCGCGACCACGACCTGGTGAACGCCAAGGACGCGGACCTCACGCGCTACCGCCGGGAACACGTCGGTTTCGTCTTCCAGTTCTACAACCTCATCCCGAGCCTCACGGCGCGGGAGAACGTCGCGCTGGTGACCGAGATCGCCAACAACGCGATGCCGCCCGACGAGGCGCTCGCGCGCGTGGGACTGGGGGAGCGCCTCGATCACTTTCCGTCGCAGCTTTCGGGAGGGGAGCAGCAGCGCGTGGCGATTGCCCGGGCGATCGCCAAGTGCCCGGACGTTCTCCTGTGCGACGAACCGACCGGTGCGCTCGACGCCGAGACGGGGACGATCGTCCTCGAGGCGCTCGCCGAGATCAACCGGACGCTGGGGACGGCGACCGTGGTGATCACGCACAACGCCATCATCGCCCAGATGGCCGATCGCGTGCTCCGCATGCGCAGCGGACGCATCGCGAGCGAGGCGCTCAACGAGGAGCGCCGGTCGCCGCGCGGGCTGGAGTGGTGAGCGATGCCGGCGCTGCGTGGACTCTCCGCCCTCGATCGCAAGCTGCTGCGCGATGCGTGGCACTATCGCGGCCAGCTCGGCGCAATTGCCGCCGTCGTCGTGTGCGGCATCGCCCTGTTTGTCTCGCTGCGCAGCATGAACGGCTACCTGCGTTCGTCGCGCGACGCGTACTACGGCTCCGCGCGATTTGCCGACCTCTTCGTGTCGGTGCGGCGTGCGCCGCTTCGCGTGGCGCGGCAGGCGGCGGAGATCAGGGGAGTCGTGTCGGCCGATCCGCGCATCGTCACGGAAGTGGTCGCCGACGTACCGGGGCTTCCGGAGCCCGCGACCGTGCGCCTCGTCTCCATCCCGGTGCCGGCCGCGCCGATGCTCAACCGGGTGCACCTCGCGATGGGGCGATGGCCGAGCGAAGGTCGTGACGGAGAGGTGATCGCATCGCGCGCCTTCCTGTCCGCCAATGCGCTCACCCTTGGCGACTCGATCGGCGTGGTGCTCAACGGTCGTTGGCGCTGGTTGCACATCGTGGGGGCGGGGATTTCGCCCGAGTATGTCTACGAGATCGCCGACGCCGGCGTCTTCCCCGACAATCGTCACTTCGGCGTCGTCTGGATCGGGCGCCCCGCACTGGAGTCGGCACTCGATCTCGACGGCGCCTTCAACGACATGACGCTGGCGATCGTCGCGGTGCGCGATACGCAGGCGGTCCTCGATGCGGTCGACACGCTGCTCGCGCCGTTTGGTGCCCGTGGCGCGTACGAGCGCGACGAGCAGGTCTCGCACCAGTTTCTGACCGGTGAGATCGACGAGACGAAAGTCACCGCCGTCCTCCTCCCCGCCATCTTCCTCGGCGTCACCGCCTTCCTCGTGCACGTCGTGCTCTCGCGCCTGGTCAGCATGCAACGCGAGCAGATCGCGACGCTCAAGGCGTTCGGCTACACGCATGCAGCGATCGCTCGCCACTATCTCCTGTTGGCCCTGATCCCGGTGCTGGGCGGAAGCGCGATCGGTGTCGTGCTGGGCGCCTGGCTGGCGAGCGGACTGGCCGAGGTCTATGCGCGATTCTACCAGTTTCCGGCCGCGCCCTACGTCCTGCAGGGAGGGATCGCCGTCGCGGCGGTCGTGGTGGGGGGAGGGGCGGGGATCGTCGGGGCGCTGGGGGCGGTCGCGCGCGGCGTACGGCTACGTCCCGCCGAGGCGATGCGACCGGAGGCACCGCGCCGCTTCCGGCACGCCGCATTTGACGGAGTGATGCAGCGCCTGTCCACGTCGGTGCGCGCCTTCGTGATCGTCCGCAACCTCGAGCGCAAGCCGTCGAAGACGTTGCTCTCGATCGTTGGGCTCGCGCTCGCCGGCGGGTTGGTGATCGCCACCCTGTCGATGTACGACGCGATCGATGCGATCATGGAGCAGCAGTTCTACGTCGTCGATCGTGGCGATGTGACCGTGACCTTCCGCGAACCATCGCGCATCGCGGCGCTACGCGCGCTCGCGCGCCAGCCTGGCGTGCTCGAGGTCGAGGGGTTCCGCGCCGTCCCGATTCGCGTGCGGCACCATGCGCGCGATCGACGAAGCGTGCTGTTCGCCCTCCCCGCGGGCGGGGCACTGCGCCGACTGGTGGGGAACGACCAGGTCGCGCGCGACGCACCGGAGAGCGGACTCCTGCTCGCCTCGTCGCTGGCCACGCGGGTCGGTGCCACGACGGGAGACGAAGTCGATGTGCACCTGCTCGAGGGACGCAGAGACGTCGTGAAGCTCACCGTGGCCGGCGTAACCGACGACCTGCTCGGATCGGCCGCATACATCGCCCCCAGCGCCCTGCGGGCGCTCGAGGGGAGTGTCGAGCTCTACACGGGCGCATCGCTTCGCGTCGATGCGCGCGAGCGCGACCGCCTCTTTCGCGAGCTCAAGTCGCTTCCCGAGGTGAGCGGCGTCTCCATTCGCGCCGTCACGCTCGAAGGCTTCCAGCAAACGATCGAGGAGAGCTTCGGCATCGCCCTCGTCGTCACGTTAGGCTTCGCCTGCGTCATCGCCGCCGGGATCGTCTACAACGGAGCGCGGGTGGCACTCTCGGAGCGCGGGCGCGAGCTGGCAAGCCTGCGGGTGCTCGGCTTCACCCGCCGCGAGGTCGCGGCGATGCTGCTTGGCGAGCAGGTGGTGCTGACCGTGATCTCGTTTCCGGTCGCATTCGCGATCGCCTACCTCCTCGGCTGGCTCATCACGGTTCGATTCGAGTCGGCGCTCTTTCGCATCCCCGTCGTCGTCGTGCCGACGTCGTACCTGCTGGGAACGGTCGCGGTCACGATCGCCGCGGTGGCGTCGGCGTGGATCGTGCGGCGACGCATCGCGCGGCTGGACCTCATCGCCGTGCTCAAGACACGGGAGTGACGCACATGTCGACACGACGTAGCCGTCTGCTCTGGATAGTTGGATCCGTCGCGGTCCTCGTCGGCGGATACGCCTGGCTGCGCCCCTCGCCCCTCGAGGTGGACGTGACGACGGCGAGCGAAGGTCCCCTGCGCGTCACGCTCGACCAGACGGGGAAGACGCGGGTGCGGCATCACGTGGAGATTGCCGCACCGGTGACTGGGCGCCTCGCCGAGATCGCCTTCGAGGTGGGAGATACCGTGCGGCGAGGAGAGGTGCTCGCGCGCCTCTCACCAGCACCACTCGACCCGCGCGCCCGCGCCGAGGCGCAGGCGATGCTGGCGCAGGCGTCCGCGCGCGCCGCCGAGGCGCGCGCCCAGCTGCAACAGGCGCGCGTGG
>CAZWVG010000102.1:0-18697 GCA_964637355.1 uncultured Gemmatimonadaceae bacterium | reverse complement strand
AGGGGCCTGCAGCATCGCGCCGTCGCGCCGCGTGCCGCCGCGCGACAGGAGCGCCGCGCCGAAGCCGGCCGTCACCGCCACATACGTCACGAGGATCGCCACGATGCGGAGGATCATTCCCGCTGCGGGGATGAAGCCGAGCACCGAGACGCAGATCCAGAGCCCCATGTAGAGCGAGACGCCGACGATGACGGCCCTGAGCGCCCCACCGCGCGCCGAGAGTCGCTCGACCGACTTTCCTCCGATGCTCCCACCCGTCAATTGCGCCACGGCGATGAAGCCGAGCGTCGCGAGCCCCGCCACGGCGAGTACGAAGGCGACGACCGCAAACGGAATCAGGAGCGCGCCGATGATCGTGATGGCGAGACCAACGACGAGAAGGAGCACGGCAGGAAGTATCCCGATCTCACCGGCGATTCCCACGAAGAACGAACGCCAGAACGACTCCTGCAACACGTCGACGACGCCGTCGAGATAGCTGCTCGCGAAGACGAGGACCCCCAGCCCGATGAGCAGCATCACGCCGAACCATCCAAGCGCGAATTGCAGCGGGGAGCGCTTTGCGGGCGCGACGCCGTCGCCACGCAGCGAAGAGCGCACGCTCTCTCCCCACGTCCCGGTCATCGAACGCATTGCGCCGCCGATCGTCCCGCCATCGAGCTGCACTTCGCCGAACGCCGCGATCGCGTCGCCGGTCACCCGTCCCCCCTCGTGCACCACGACATCACCGGCAATCGCGACCGCCGAGCCGTTGATCGTTCCGCGCACGTCGAGGTCGCCACCAGCTACGACGACTGGGCCGGAGACAGTCGTCCCCGCCCGGATCACGCGCCCGCCAATCGTGAGGCTGTCGGCGCGCGGCGTGGCATCGGCTCGAGGCGTGGTCGTGTCCTGCGACGCGGCTCCGAGGGAGGCTCCCAACGATGCCGACTGCGCAGCGCCGGTGGCGCGATCGGTCACAATCGTCGCTTCGGCACCTCCAACGCGCACACGGGTGGTGTCCTGATTCGACTGCGCCGTGAGCATGACGGGCGAGAGCGTCGCCAGCGCAAAGGGCATCAGCGCGAAGCGACGCAAGACGAACGCGCGCACGTTACCCTCTCCGGCTGCGTGAGGCCGAGGCCAGTGACTTGAGGCCGAAGGCGGTCCCCAGTACCGCGATCGCGAGCGCGCTCAGTGCGATTCCCACGCCGAGCAGTCCGTTCGACGAAATGGTCGCAGCCGCTCCCTGTCCCACCGTCGAGGCGACCGCGTCGCTGACTCCGCCGGTCACCGCGTCGCGGAGGCGCTGCCCGATCAGGGCGCCGAGGAAGAGCACCGCGTCGGCGCGATGGGCGAGCCAGACGGTGAGGACCGACATGGTGACGGCCATCACACCCCCCGTCCCGAAGACGAGCGCGCGACCGGCGTTCGTGCGCGGGAGGGCGCTCGCGACCCGATCGCGAAGCGTGACATGCCACGGCTCGAAGATCTGCACCTGCGACATGATGCGCTGCGCCAGGAAGGGCGACGGCGCGAAGTGCGGGAGCGTTTCGAGCGCGTTGGTCACTTCCCGTTGGGCCTCATACTCGGCACGACACCCCGCACACTGCGCGATATGCGCCTTGAGCGGGTTCACGCCGAACCCCTCCTCGCCATCGAGGAGGAGATCGATTTCTTCCGGAAGTAGGTGTCGATGATCCAAGTGAGTGCCTCCGATGGTGCTTACGCCGGGATGAAAGCGGTGGTTTCAGTCATTCCCGCAGTCCTTCGAGCGCGTCCCGCAGCTGGTGCCGGGCGCGGTGGATGTACGTCTTGACGGTGCCGAGGGGGAGGTCGAGGGTGGCGGCGATTTCCTCGTAGGAACGCCCCTCCACATGACGCAGCATGATGCACGCGCGGTACTCGGGGCGAAGTTGCTGGATCGCCCGCTCGATGGCGGTGCCGAGCTCCTTGGCCTCCATCTCGTCGAGCGCCGATTCCTGTCGCGCTACCACGTCAAACGAGGTCGCCTCGATTTCCGCTGCGCTGCGGGCGTGTGGCGAGCCGTCGATCGAGATCGTGTCGAGTTGTCGCTTGCGGAGGAAATCGATCGCGACGTTGTTGGCGATCTTGAACAGCCAGCTGGAGAGCTTGAACTCCGGCCGGTACTTGTCGATGTGATTCAGGACCTTGATGAAGGTGTCCTGGGCGAGGTCCTCGGCGACTTCGCGGTCGCGCACCATGCGGAAGATGAGCGAGAAGACCGGTCGCTCATATCGCTGCACAAGTTCCCGATACGCCGCTTCCCGCCCCTCCTGGGCAAGCGAGACGAGATCCGCGTCGGGAAGATTGCGTAGGTCGAGAAGAGGGGCCATCGGGCGGGTGCGGCGAGCCTCCGGGAACGGCCCCTCGGCTCGCGAACTCGTGAAGCTATCGAGTGCGGCCAAAACGGTCTAGGACATACGCTTGCCCGAGGTCAGGCGGTCGCTCAACTTTCGCGTCTCATGACCTCGACCGACCTCGAAGCGGCGGAGGCGCGCGCTGCTGCCGAAGGCGGCGCCGTCAAGCGGGCCTATGTCCGCCGCATTTTTTCGGAGATCGCCCCGCGCTACGATCTCCTCAATCACCTTCTCAGCTTCAACATCGACAAGCGCTGGCGCGCGAAGGCCATTCGCGAGCTGGCGTGGGACCGCGCGCCACAGGGAACGTACCTGGACCTGTGCGCTGGCACGCTCGATGTGGGGACGCAGCTCACGCGCGAGGCGGCGTTCAAGGGCTACGTCGTGGGAACAGACTTCGCGCTCCCCATGTTGCAGGCTGGTGCGGGGAAGGCCGCTCGCGACCGGTTGTCACCGGTGAATGGGGACGCACTCGAGCTTCCCTATCGCCACGACTCGCTCGACGGAGCCATCGTGGCGTTCGGCATCCGCAACCTCGCCAGCCTCGCCGATGGGCTCCGCGAGGTGCACCGCGTTCTCAAGCCCGGCGCGCGCTTTGTCATCCTCGAGTTTTCGACCCCGTCCAACGCGCTCGTGCGGAGCGGTTATCACGCCTACTTCCACAACGTGCTTCCGTGGATCGGCGGCGTGGTCAGCGGACACAAGACCGCGTACCAGTATCTCCCGAAGAGCGTCGCAAACTTTCCGGTGCAGAAGGCGCTGGCGGAGGAGATGGAGCGAGCCGGCTTCGCCGATGTGCGGTATCGCGACGTGACGTTTGGAGTGGCGGCAATACACGTTGGGGTCAAATGAGACAGATGGGACGGGAGACGGGGGACGGGAGACGGGAGTGCGGACGCGCCTTGCGCGTCCGCGTTCTTGCATCGCGCGCAACCCCCCGCGAGCCGCAACGCGGCGAGCACCCCCGTCTCCCGTCTCCCGTCCCCCGTCTGAACTAAAATCCATGCCTTTCGACGACTTACAGTCTTTCATCTCCGCGCTTGACGACGCGAACGAACTCGTCCGCATCTCGCATCCCGTCTCCGTCCATCTCGAACTCTGCGAGATTGCCGATCGGGTGAGCAAGATGCCGGGGGGCGGGAAAGCGCTCCTCTTCGAGCACCCCGTGCTGCGTGACGGGACGCGCGCCTCGATGCCCGTCGCCATCAACCTCTTCGGGTCGTTCCGCCGCATGGGGATGTCGTTAGGCGTCGACTCGCTCGACGAGGTCGGTGCGCGCATCACGCAGCTCATGGACCTCAAGGTCCCCGACGGACTCCTCAACAAGCTCTCGCTCCTCCCGCGCCTGCTCGAAGTCGCGAAGTTCCCGCCGAGGGTGAAGAGCGGAGAGGCGCCGTGTCAGGAAGTCGTGTGGCGCGGCCAGGACATCGACCTCGACAAGCTCCCGATCATCACCTGCTGGCCCGAGGACGGCGGCCCGTACATCACCCTCACGATGGTCACCTCCAAGGATCCGAAGCGGGGGATCCGGAACGTGGGGATGTACCGCGTGCAGCAGCTGGGGAGGGACACCGTCGCCATGCACTGGCAGCGCCACAAGGTCGGCGCGGCGCACTGGCGCGAGATGGCCGAGCGCGGCGAGAAGATGCCGGTCTGCATCATCGTCGGTGCCGATCCGGCGTCCGTCTACTCGGCGTCGGCGCCGCTTCCGCCTAACATCGACGAGTTCCTCTTTGCCGGTTTCCTGCGCAAGGAGCCGGTGAAGCTGGTCAAGGCACTCACCTGCGATCTCGACGTGCCGTGGGATGCCGAGATCGTCATCGAAGGCGAGATCGATCCCGCCGAGGCGCTCGTGACCGAGGGGCCGTTCGGCGATCACACCGGTTTCTACTCCGAGGCGGATCTCTATCCGCTGGTGCACGTGAAGGCGGTGACGATGAAGCGGAACGCGGTCTACGGCACCACGATCGTGGGGCGCCCGCCGATGGAAGACTTCTATCTCGGCCACGCGACGGAGCGCATTTTCCTCCCCCTGCTCAAGCTCACCACGCCGGAGATCGTCGACTACCACATGCCGGCCGAGGGGATCTTTCACAACCTGGTCTTCGTTTCGATAGACAAGCAGTATCCCGGGCACGCCTACAAGGTGATGAACGCGCTTTGGGGGGCCGGCTTGATGTCGTTGGCCAAGGTGTTGGTCGTGGTGGACAAGGAAGTGAACGTGCGCGACCCGCAGGAAGCGTGGTGGATCGCGCTCAACAACATCGACCCCGAGCGCGACACGCGCTTCACCATGGGGCCGGTGGATGTGCTCGACCATGCGTCGCGCGCCTTCACCTACGGGAGCAAGATGGGGATCGACGCGACGCGCAAATGGCCGGAAGAAGGGTTCACCCGTGACTGGCCCAAGGTGATCGAGATGGACGAGGGAACGAAGCGGAAAGTGGATGCGATGTGGCCGAAGCTGGGGTTGGACGGGAGATGACTACATCTCCGGGGCAGGTGCCGATGCGCGAAGGGCAGACATTTGCCGGAACGACGAAGTGGGTGCGCTACGCCAACTTCGTGAAGCTTCCGCACACCGTCTTTGCCCTCCCGTTCGCGCTCGTTGGAGTCACGCTGGCCAGCTACCGCGCCGACGTGACCTTTCCGATGGTCGGGTGGGTTATCCTCGCCTTCACCTGCGCGCGCTTCACGGGAATGGGCTTCAACCGCATCGTCGACCGAGAGATCGACGGTCGCAATCCGCGCACGTCGATGCGCGAGATCCCGAGCGGGATCCTCGGTGTGCGCGAAGCGATCGTCGCGGTGGCGATCGCCTCGGTGCTCTTCGTCATCAGCGCCTGGAACCTCAACCCGCTCTGCGCGGCACTCGCTCCGGTGGCGCTGGCGTGGGTCTGCTTCTACTCGTACACCAAGCGCTTCACCCGCTGGTCGCACCTGGTGCTCGGCCTCGGGATGTCCATTGCACCTGTCGGCGGCTATCTCGCGGTCACCGGGCGCTGGCCGTCGCCGTGGTGGATGCCGCTCGTGCTGTCGTTGGCGGTCACGACCTGGGGCGGGGGTTTCGACATTCTCTACGCCCTGCAGGACGAGGCCTTCGATCGCGCCAACGGACTGTACTCGATCCCGGTGGCGATGGGGCAGCAGCGCGCGATGCTCCTGTCGCGCGTCTTGCACCTGACGACGGTCGTCGCGCTCGCCGTGGTCGGGATGGTGACCGACGGCGGGGCGCTGTACGGCGTGGGGGTCGCGGTGGTCGCCGCGCTCCTCCTATACGAGCACTCGCTCGTCAAGCCGGGAGATCTCTCGCGCCTCGACGCAGCGTTCTTCACGCTCAACGGCGTGATCAGCATCCTGTTTTTCCTCTTTGTGTTTGCCGAGCGCTTGATGCGCGGGAGTCACGTCGACGCGGTGCTGCGGGGAGGGGCATGAGCGATTCGCGTACGCTCCCCATCGTCGTCGCGATTACCGGTGCCTCGGGGGCGCCGTACGCGGTGCGCCTCCTCGCCGCGCTCGTCGCCGCCGAGCGACGCGTCTGGCTGGTGATCTCGGGGCACGGCTATCGCCTCCTGCAGACCGAGATGGACATCCCCGATCTCGCGTCGCTGCGCGCGCGCGTGGGAGAGACGCACTTCGATCGCTTCGTGACTGTCTTCGACGACCAGGATCGCGGCGCATCGCCAGCATCGGGCTCCACGCGGATGCAGGGGATGGTCATCTGCCCGTGCTCCATGGGGACGATCGCCTCGATCGCGCAGGGGACCTCGCGCTCCCTCGTGGAACGCGCCGCCGACGTGATGCTCAAGGAGCGCCGGCAACTCATCGTTGTGCCGCGTGAGACGCCGTACAGCCAGATCCACCTCGAGAACATGCTCCGCCTCACGCAGGCTGGGGCGATCGTGATGCCGGCGTCACCGGGCTACTATCACCGCCCCGCCGGGATCGACGACCTGGTGAACTTCGTCGTGGCACGCATCCTCGACCGCCTCGACGTCGAGCATTCGCTCGTACGTCGATGGGGCGGGGAACCTGACGCGCTCAATGCCTGACGAGTCGGCACGCGCAGGAGATGGCGCTGGCGATCGCCCCCTCGTCATCGGGCTGATCTCCGACACGCACGGGCAGCTGCGCGCCGACGTGCACCGCGCGCTCGCCGGCGTCGACTTCATCCTGCACGCGGGCGACGTCTGCGGCGACGAGATTCTCATGGAGCTCGACCTCATCGCCCCCACGGTCGCCGTCTACGGCAACTGCGACCCGCTCGACACGCCGCGACTCCTGAGGCAGATCGAGCGGATCGAGCGCGGCGTGCGGATCCACGTGAGTCATGGGCACGAACTCGGCGCCCCCACGGTGCAGCGCCTCCTCGCCAACTACGATGCCGACGTGATCGTGTACGGGCACACGCACCGCCCGCTCATTGCGCGGGCCGATGGGCGCCTGGTCGTGAATCCCGGCGCCGCCGGCCCGCGTCGCTTCGACATCATGCCGAGCGTCGCTCGCCTCACCATCGAAGGGCCTGGCGCCTTCGACGTCGAGCTGGTCGATCTGGCGATCTGACGCGGTGCTCTCGGTCGCGCCGGCCGCCTAACGCGCCGGTGCTGTCGCTGGCGCGTCGACGAGCGAGAACGCGGTGTACGCGCTCAGAACGATCGTGTGGTTGCGCTCGAGGCGCCGCCCGTCGCTCTTCTGGATCAGTTGCTCCAGGTAGCCGAGCTCCAGTCGCAACGACTTGGAGAAGCGCCGACCAAGCGAGGCCTGCAGGCGATTCTGGTCCAGCACGTTGCGCTGGATGTTCGCCCCCCAGTTGATGAAGACCTCGTCACCGGCCGTCGCGTAGAACTCGCCGTCGTCCAACGTTCGCCCCTGGAGCGGAATCGTGGCCAGCGCACGGTAGCGCACCCGGTTGGTGCGGACCCAGTCGGCCACATGCGTATCGCCATTCTCCTCGACCACGTGCCCGAGCCAGCGCTGCTCGAGGCGATAGCGATGCGTGATCCCGACGCGACCGATCGACTGTCCGAGTTGCACCTGCTCCCACATGCGGTGCTCGGGGGCGCGATAGGCGACGGGGAGCTTCCCGTACGGCCACGTCTCCACGAAGGCGTACCCCCAGCTGAAACGGAGCGGTGACATGGGCTGGAAGCGCAGCGAGATGCGCGGGAGGATTTGCGCCATCTCGTGGATCGGGCCGCTCCGCCGGATGCTCAGGTCACTGTCGATGTACCAGCGGGGTGTGAGTTGCAGCTCGTTGTTGAGCACGAACCAGCCATTGAGCTGTTCACGTGTCTCGCGCGCCTGCGCGGCGGCGCTGTGCGGCGCACAAAGCGCAAAAAGCGCGAGCACGGCAAGCGTGAGACTGCGCGCCACGATTCCAACTTTCCGAGCACGAACCTGCGTCATGCATTCTCTCTCCAGAGGGTTCCCACCAGCGCGGCCGGGACGGTCGCCTGCATTTCTTCGGGATGCACGCTGAACCACGAGGTGATCAGGAGCAACTCGTCGACTTCGTGCGCCGGTACGGTCGAGGCCACGGCGGCGTTGCGCGCCGCTCCCGTCGATGCCCCGAAGACTCGCTCGCACCCCGCGCGCAACGCGTCCCAGTCCTCCGCGCTCTTGGGTGCGGGGAGCTCGGCGCGCACGACGCCGCGCCGCACGAGGTAGAAGCGGTCGTCCCCCGCGTGCCCGGGAACGATGTACGCGAAGGTCAGCGACTCCACCGCGAAGCGAAGCCGGGCGAACTGTTCGTGCAGCGCTTCGAGGCGTTGCAGCTTGTCGCGCAGGACGGCGGCGCGCTCGAAGGCGAGTTCGTCGCTCGCCAGCTGCATCGCGCCGCGCAAACGCTCCAGCGGCTCGTCGTCGCGCCCCTCGAGGAAGGCGCGCGCCTGGTGCACCCTGTCCTCATAGACGTCGGCGTGCACGGCGGCGACGCAGGGCCCCAGGCACGTCCCGATCTCGTGTCGGATGCACCCCGGCGTGCGCGGCGGAACCGGGAGAAGCTCACGCTGGTCGGCGAAGCGCATCCGCGAATCGAAGGTGCAGTCGCGAAGCCCGAGCGCATCGCCGAGCTCGCGCAATGCGTCGCGCACGCGCTCGGCCCCGACGAACGGACCATAGAACACACCGCCACGCTCTCCCGCGCCGGAGCCGCGCACCACCGTGAGGCGGGGCGCCACGCCTCCCGCCACGCGCACGAAGGCGTAGTGCCGAGCATCGCGCTTCATCGCCACGTTGAAGCGCGGGCGTAGGCGCTTGATCAGTCGCAACTCCTCGAGGAGCGCCGCAAACTCGCTCGGCACGTAGCTCCACTCGATCGTCGCCGCGTCGCGCACGATGCGCGCGCCCTTGTCCTTGGGATACTCCGCCCTAAAGTAGCTGAGCAGGCGGGTGCGGAGGCGCTTGCTCTTGCCGACGTACACCACCTCGCCGCCGTCGCCGAGCATGCGGTACACTCCCGGGCGGTCGGCGGCCGAGGAGCGCACGTGTTCGCGCAATTCGGCGAGCCGTGCCTTCTCCGCCTTGCGCTGCGGCGCGGTCAGCGCTGGCATCGATGACAGAAGACGGTGGAGCGCCCGTCGATCGCGTGCGTCTCGGTGAGCGTCGTCCCGCAGGTCGCGCATGGCTGGCCGCCGCGCCCGTACGCGAGGAGCTGCGCCGCGAATCCTCCCTCGCGGTTCGACGGATCGCGATAGTCGCGAAAGGTCGTCCCGCGTGCCGAAATGGAGGCGGCGAGGATCGACGTCAGCGCCTCGTGCAGCCGCTCGGCCTCATCGGCGCGCACTGTCCGCGCTTCGCGCGACGGGTCGATCCCCGCACGCCAGAGCGCCTCGTTCGCGTAGATGTTGCCGACACCGGCCAGGACACGCTGGTCCATCAGCACCTTCTTGATCGCCGCACGGGATCCCCGAAGAAGTCCCGATAATCGGCGTGCGTCGAACGCTGGGTCAAGTGGCTCATCGCCGATTCGCGCGCTGTACGCCTCGAGTCCGGCGGCGTCGGCCAGCGTCACCGTCCCCAGCCGACGCACGTCGCGGTAGCGAAAGCGCCCGCGGTCGAGCGACCAGAGCACCGTCGCGTAGGGGTCGTCGTCCAACCCGTCGTTCGAGTCGTCGACGATCACCGCGCCGGTGAAGCGCGGCTGGATGAGGAGGTGCCAGTCGCCGGCGAACGAGATGATCGCCGACTTTGCCCTCCGCCAGACGCGCTCGATCGCCCGGCCGCGGAGTGCAGCCGCGAGATGCGCTGCCGTCGTATCGCGCAGCACGTCGGGGCGCAGCACCACGGTGTCGACCACGATTCGCCCAGCCAGTCGCGCGTCGAGCTCGCGCGCGATCGTCTCGACTTCAGGCAGCTCCGGCACGTCGGGCCAGCTCGCGCCATCCGATGTCGCGGCGGAAGACCTTGTCCTTGAAATCGACCTGCGCGGCGTAGGAGACGCTGGCGCGCTGCGCCTCCTCGAACGTGTCGCCTAACGCGGTCACGGCCATCACGCGCCCGCCGGACGTGACCAGGGCGCCGTCGTCGCGTCGCTTGGTGCCGGCGTGGAAGACGACGATGCCGTCTCCTGCTTCGGGGAGTTGGATCGGCGCACCGGTGATCGGCGTCTCCGGATAGCCCGGCGACGCGACGACCGTCGTGACCACCGCGCCGGCGCGTGTACGCGCTTCGGGGGCGCTCTCGAGCCCTCCCGGTGTCGCCGCCCCTTCCAGCAGTGGGAGGAGCGCGCTCTCCAGGAGCGGGAGCACCACCTGCGTCTCGGGATCGCCGAAGCGGCAGTTGAACTCGACCACGCGCGGCCCGGTCGCGGTGAGCATCACGCCGACGTAGAGCAGTCCGGCGAACGGCGTCCCGCGCGCGCGCATCTCGGCGAGCGTTGGCGCGATGACCTCGCGCGCGACGGCATTGATCACCTCGCGCGTCGCGATCTCGACGGGTGCGTAGGCCCCCATCCCGCCGGTGTTAGGTCCTTCATCCCCCTCGAGGAGTCGCTTGTGATCCTGCGACGCGGGGAGGACGACAAAGTGCTCGCCGTCGGTCACGGCAAAGACGGACAGCTCCTCCCCCTCCATGCATTCCTCGATCAACACCTCGGCGCCCGCATCACCAAAGCCGCCGCCGAACATCCGATCGATCGCCCGCTCGGCTTCGTCGACCGATTGCGCGACGATCACCCCCTTGCCGGCAGCGAGTCCGCTCGCCTTCACCACGACCGGAGCACCGCGCATTCCCACCGCCAGCTTCGCCGACTTGGCGTCGCTGTGCCACGACGCCCCCGCAGTGGGGACGTTGGCGGCGAACATCACTTCCTTGGCGAAGCGCTTCGAGGCCTCGAGTTGCGCGGCAGCCTGCGACGGCCCAAACACGCGAAAGCCGGCCGCGCGCAGCGCGTCGCTCACCCCGGCGGCGAGCGGCGCCTCCGGCCCGATGACTACGAGCGAAGGTTGCACCTCACGGGCAAGCGCGACGACGGCCGCTGGATCCGTCGGTGACACCGGAACGCAGCGGCCGAGTGAGGCGATTCCCGGGTTCCCGGGTGCGGCGACGAGATCGAGCGATGGATCGTCCTGCTTGAGCTTCCACGCGATCGCGTGTTCCCGGCCGCCGCTACCCAGGAGAAGAATCGTCACGTACCTGAAGACCCCTTGAAGGCGCTGTTGAACGCATCGCGCGCCCGGTCGAAGACTCCATTGAGCGAGTCCATCGCGCCGCGCGCCTGCTCCCCATAATAACCGACCGCGTCCTCGATGTCCGACGAGAGCGGGGGCGTCGACGCGTCGCTCCGGCGGCGATAGTCGCCGGCGAGGATCTTGTCGTAATCGCCGCTCGTAACCCAGCGCTGCAGCTCCGCTGCGCGCACGGTGCCGAAGGGGTGCGTCCGGAAGGCGGTGTTGATCACCTGCCAGACCTTGTCGGCGAACTCGTTCTGCCCCTCGTAGTGCGACGCCTGTTCGAGGAATGCATCGACCGAGAGCGTGTCGTCGAGCTCCTTTCCTCCGGCCATCTTGAGGAAGGTGCTCGCGGTGACCCGCATGTCCTGCGACACGAGCAAGCCGGCGCGATCGGCCGAGAACTCCGCCTTGCGATACCACTCCATCAGCGCGAGCTGGAACGGAAGGAGCGCGATCCCGGCGAGGAAGGGGAGGTTGTTGATCCCGACCGTCAGGATGATGATCGCAATCGTCGTGTAGGTCGTATGGCCACTCATGATGTGGCCGAGTTCGTGCCCGAGGATGTCACGCCGCTCATCTTCATTCAGCAGCTCCATCAGCCCCGAGTTGAGGACGATGAACGGCTTGTCGAAGCCGACCGCCGCGGCGTTCACCAGCGGTGTCTGCGTGACGTATAGTTCGGGGACCTCGGGCCAGTCGAGCGTCTTGAGCACTTCCTGGTACTGCGCCCACAACTTCGGGCGCTGCGTCGGTCCGATCTTCACGGCGTTGGCGAGGAAGAGCTGTCGCACGCCGCGCTCGCCGAAGAACGAGGCAACCTTGCGCACGACCTGGTCGAACCCGGGAATCGCGCGCAGCGCATTGAGGGCGGCGCGATCGGCGGGGTGCTCCCAGGCCGTCGACGAGATGTCGGTAAGGATCACGCGATCGGGCATTGGAGGACTCCGAGGGGAGAAGGACGGGCGTGGACCGGTCGAGCTTCTCTACGGGACGAGGACCTCTTTGGTGTCGTGCTGGCTGCGGGCGGCCGGCTTGGCCGACGCCCGGAACGCCTGCTCCAGGTCGCCCATGAGATCCTGCACGTCTTCGACGCCGACGCTGAGGCGCAGGAGCCCGTCCGAGATGCCGAGGCGAGCACGCCGTTCGACCGGGACCGAGGCGTGCGTCATCGACGCCGGGTGACAGATCAGGCTCTCCACCCCGCCGAGCGACTCGGCGAGCGTGAAGATGCGCAGGCCGTTCGCGATCGACTCGGCGGCGGCGCGCGAGCCCGTCTCGAAGGAGATCATCCCACCGAAGCCCGACATCTGCCGCGACGCGAGCGCGTGGTGCGGGTGCGAGGCGAGCCCGGGATAGAACACCCGCTCGTCACCGAGTTGCTCGGCGAGCCACGCCGCGATGCGACGCCCACTGGCGTCGTGCGCGGCCATGCGCAGGTGCAGCGTCTTCGTCCCGCGCAGGACGAGCCAGGCGTCGAAGGGGCCGGGAACGGCGCCGGCGGCATTGAGGATGAATTGGAGCCGCGCGGCCAGCTCGTCGTCCTTGACCACTGCGCACCCACCCACCATGTCGCTGTGGCCGTTTAGGTACTTGGTGGTGGAGTGGAAGACGATGTCGGCACCGTGCTCGAGCGGGCGCTGGAAGACCGGCGTGGCGAAGGTGTTGTCGACGATGAAGAGCGCCCCGTGCCGCTTGGCGATCGCCCCGACCGCGGCGAGGTCGGTGATCCACATCAGCGGGTTAGTCGGCGTCTCGACGATCACCGCCTTCACATCGGGGCCCATTGCGTCCTCGACACGCTGTGGGTCGCGCGTGTCGACATAAGAGAACGACAATCCCATGTTCGCGAGGATCCGGTCGAACAACCTCGGTGTTCCTCCGTACATATTGTCTGCACAGAGAATCCGGTCGCCGGATTTGAACAGCTTCATGATGGAGTCGATTGTCCCCATCCCGCTGGCGAAGGCAAAGCCATGTGTGCCACCTTCCAGTGCGGCGATATTGCGTTCCAGTGCCTCACGAGTGGGATTCTTTCCGCGCGCGTACTCATAGCCCGTGTTGACGCCGAGGGCTTCTTGCGCGTAGGTGGAGGTCTGGAAGATGGGGGTCATGATCGCCCCTGACGTGGCATCGGGGCGCTGGCCGGCGTGGACGGCGCGAGTGCCAACCGAGAATTGCAGGTCTTCCTCGAAGATGCGCGACATGCGAATGAGAGCGAGAGCGACAGGGAAGGGACTGGGCGAGAAGATACACGGCGTGACCGGCTCGGGCACTAACCGGGCGGGCGCGCGGGCGTTGGGGTGCAGGAGATGACGCACACCGCCGTCGCACCGGTTCCGTCGGTCGAGGCCCCGCCTCCCGAGCCGCTCCGCTGCATCGTGGTGGACGACGAGCCGCACCTGCGCCGCGTCCTGGTGCGCCTCATGAAGGGGGACGGCTTCGCTTGCGAAGAGGCTGGTTCGGGAGTCGAGGCGCTCGAAGCGCTCGCCCGTCGCCCCGCCGTCCTCGTCCTCACCGACCTGCACATGCCCGAGCTCGACGGGATCGGGCTCCTGCGCCAGGTGCGGGTGCGCTACCCCGACACGGCGGTCATGCTGATCACCGCGGTGGCCGACGTGAGCACGGCAGTGAATTGTCTCGCCGAAGGGGCGATGGACTACCTCACCAAGCCGTTCCACCTCGAGGAGGTCCGCGCGCGCGTGCGTCAGGCGCTGGAGAAGCGCCGGCTGATCCTCGAGAACCGCGACTACCAGGAGTTGCTCGAGGACAAGGTCTCGGTGCAGGCCCGGCGCCTCGAGGAGCTCTTCCTCGCGTCGATTCAGTCGCTCGCCGAGGCGCTCGAAGTCAAGGATCCGTATACGCACGGCCACTCGCTGCGCGTCTCGAAGTACTCGACGGTCATCGCCCGCACGCTCGGACTCGATGCCGACACCGTGCGGCAGATCGAGCTCGGCGGGCGCGTGCACGACATCGGGAAGATTGGCGTGCGCGAGAGTGTGTTGAACAAGGCCGGGCCGCTCACCGACGAGGAGTACAAGCACATCATGACGCACCCGGTGGTGGGGTGGCGCATCCTCTCGCCGCTCCTCACCGAGATGCCGATGGCGCTCACGGTGGTGCGATCGCATCACGAGCGTTTCGACGGGCGCGGAATCCCCGATGGCTTGGCGGGACTCGACATTCCGCTCGAGGCACGCATCGCTGCCGTCGCCGACACCTTCGACGCGATGACCAGTGAGCGCCCCTATCGCCCTGGTGTTCCGCTGCAGGCGACGATTGCCGAGCTGCGGCGCTGTGCAGGGGCGCAGTTCGATCCCGACGTGGTCGATGCGTTTCTCACCGCGATCGAGGGCGGGGCGATCGATCGTACGACAATTGGCGATGGTCCCGCACCGCCGGTTTCTCCCCCGCGTGGCGCGATGTAGCACGGCGCGATGTAGCACAGCGCGATGTAGCACGGCGCGATGTAGCACGGCGCGATGTAGCACGGCGCGATGTAGCACGGCGCGATGTAGCAGCGCGATGTAGCGGCGGCTGTCTGTCGCCGACGATGTTCACCGAAGGAGTGCGGTGCGACGGTGCGCCGCGCTCCTTCGCTCGTTAGGGGGTGCGGCGGTTCTCCACAGCGGCATGGGAGCCGGCGAGTGGTGCTTGCGCTTCGAGCGGCACCGCGCACGCCGACCGCCATCGCTCTACCAGAACCGCGTCGGGTGACCCATCGCTAACGATGCAGTGCTGGAGGAGCGGTGCATCGAGCGCGCGGCCGCGCGCGAGGCAGGCGCCGGCAATAAACATGTAGCTCTCACAGGTGGCGACGAGCGAGGTCACCGCGTCGTCTTCGATGCGCGAGTGGATGCTCGAGACGTCGCTCGACTCGGCGCTGCTCACCCTTCCACCAGCGAGGAGCGGGGCGAGGAAGCCGGCGATGAGCCCTGCGTCCCCTGCCGGCGACGCGAGCGACATGGCGTGCGTGCGATGGTCGAGTCGCTGCGCGCGCACTTCGGCGCGCGCCGCGCTCAGAAGCTCGCGGTGCGTGAGTGACTGCCACGCATCGTGCAACGCGCTGCCCTGATCGCGAACGAGGAGCGCGACCTCGTCGCTCCCTGGCGTCTCAGGATCCCCCTCGAGGAAGAGCCCTGCATGCATGGCGAGATCGATCGATCGAGTCGCTGCACCAGCGGACCACTCGGCGCGCGACGGCACATCGTCGAGGAGGATGCGCGGCAGCTCGGCAGGGAGACGGTCGGCGAGCGAGCGGATGGTGAAGACGGCGCCGACGCGCCGCGCGCGTAGGGCGTCGGAATTCCAGACTGAATCGTCCGCTTCGTCCAGCAGCACGGCGGCGCGTCCCGCACACGCGGCGAGGGCAACCACGAACGCCGGACTGGGCGGAAGCAGGATCGCCGCCTGTCGTCCGTCGAGCGCGCGCACCAGCGGCGCGGTGCGCTGCAACAGCGCCACTCCGGACGCCACGAGCTGCCGACACGGGACGCCGTCGACCATTCCGTCGGCAGCGGCCAGCGCCAGAGGGACGAAGCTCAGCGGATCGCTCATGCAACCGGAGTACGGGTGGGGAGAGACGAAGGGAGGCGGAGGGCGCCACCGGTCGAAAAGATTAGCGGGCTGACGCGTCATTTCACGGGCCCGGTCCGATCCGAATTTCGGACCGTTCCGGCGCCCAACCCTCCGCACTCGGCCGCGGCGGCGTGCAGCACGGTGTGCTGCGGCTGCAACGGTCTCGTTAGGTTCGGTTGCCGCATTGTGACCTGCGTCACCACGTAAGTTCCTTGTTCGCAACAGCTTCGCGGCTAAATTCCACCGACCGTGTACGGAGAAATTGATGAATTTTGACGGCTTGATGGTCAGCGTGTCCGGCGTTCGCGGCCGGGTTGGAGAAGCGCTGACACCCGAAGTCGCCTGCCAGTTTGCTGGGGCATTTGGAGCATTCTCGATCGGTCGGTCCAACTCGCGCGCCATCGTAGTTGGGCGCGATAGCCGGGTCTCGGGACCGATGTTTCACCGCGCCGTGATCGCGGCGCTGCAGTCCGTTGGGGCCGACGTCGTCGACATCGGGATGGCTCCCACGCCAACCGTGCAGATGGCCGTCGAGCAGCTGCACGCCGCTGGTGGGCTGGCGATCACCGCCAGCCACAACCCGGTGGAGTGGAACGCGCTCAAGTTCATCTCCTCGTCGGGGCTCTTCCTCGATGCCGACGAAGGGGCGGCGATGCGCGCTGTGCTCGGCCGGGGAATTCCGCGCGCGAAGTGGGATGCACTCGGCGCCGTCACCACCGACGACAGCGCGATCGCCAAGCACCTCGACGCCATCCTCGCGCTCCCCTTCATCGACGTCGAAGGGATTCGCGCCCGCGCGTTTCATGTGGCACTCGACACCTGCCACGGCGCCGGGGTGACCGCCTTTCCGGCGCTCCTCGAGCGCCTGGGGTGCCGAGTCAGTGCGATCAACCTCGAGCCGCACGGACGTTTTCATCGCCCGCCGGAACCGGTCGCCGAGAACCTCGGAGAGCTGGAGCAGCTGGTGAAGGACAGCGGGGCGGTGGTGGGCTTCGCCACGGATCCCGACGTCGACCGACTCGCGCTCGTCTCGGAGCAGGGGAAGGCAATCGGCGAGGACTACACCCTTGCCCTCGCGGCTCGCGTGATTCTCGGGAAAAAGCGTGGTCCGGTGGTGACCAACCTGTCGACTTCGCGCATTGTCGCCGACATCGCCGAGGAAGCGGGGTGCCCGGTAATCCTCGCCCCGGTGGGGGAGGTGAACGTCGCGGTGAAGATGCGGAGCGCCGGCGCGGTGGTCGGCGGCGAAGGGAACGGCGGGGTGATCCTCCCCGACCTTCACTTGGGGCGAGACGCGCCGCTCGCGGCCGCCCTCATCCTCCAATTGTTGCACGAGTCCAACGGCACGCTGTCTGCAGTCGTGGCGCAGTACCCGCACTACCGAATCGTGAAGGACAAGCTGGATCGTCCGGCCGCTCCGCTCGATGCGGTCTACGGCTCGATTCGTGGTGCACTCAGCGGGGCTGAGGTCGATACACAAGATGGACTGCGGCTCACTTGGCCCGATCGCTGGGTGCATGTGAGGCCGTCGGGGACGGAGCCGATCGTACGTGTGATCGCCGAGGCGCCGACGGAGGAGGAGGCACGGGAACTGGTTCGCCGCTGTCGCGCGCCGCTCGACGCGTTGTCAGCCTAATTCACTCGAAGACACCATGTGCGGAATCGTCGGTTACGTAGGACCCAAGGTGGCGACGCCCCTCCTTCTGGAAGGGCTCAAGCGTCTGGAATATCGCGGCTATGATTCGGCGGGCGTCGCCATCATGAATGGCGCGGGCGTGGAGACGGTGAAGGAGGCGGGCAAGATCGCCAAGCTCGAATCGCTCCTCGACGCCACGCCCGTGAAGGGGACGACCGGGATCGCGCACACACGTTGGGCGACGCATGGTCCGCCGAACCAGGTCAACGCGCACCCGCACGTGAGCCAGGACCGCAGCATCGCTGTCGTCCACAACGGCATCATCGAGAACGCCACGGTCCTCAAGCAGATGCTGCAGGGGCGTGGATACACGTTTGCTTCGGATACCGACACCGAAGTTCTGGCGCACCTCATCGAGGAGTGCTTCGACGGGAATCTCGAAGACGCGGTGCTCGAAGCGCTGCGCCAGGTCGAAGGGACGTACGGAATCGCCGTCATCTCCGGCGTCGACTCGCACAAGATCGTCGCCGCCCGCAAGGGGAGCCCGCTTCTCGTGGGACTCGGCGAGGACGAGTATTTCATCGCCAGCGACGTTTCGGCGATCCTCGCGCACACGCGCCAGGTCATCTACCTCGAAGACGGCGAGATGGCCGTGCTTGAGAGCGACGGCTATCGCGTGATCGACATGGACGCGGCGGTGATCGAGAAGACCGTTGCCCACGTCGACTGGGATCTCGCGCAGATCGAGCGTGGCGGGTACTCGCACTTCATGCTCAAGGAGATCTTCGAGCAGCCGTCGACGGTCGAGAACACCATGCGCGGGCGCCTCCTCGACGAGGAAGGGACCTCGAAGCTCGGTGGCCTCAACCTCTCGGACGAAGAGCTTCTCTCCTTCACCAACATCGTCATCACTGCCTGCGGCACCTCGTGGCACTCGGCGCTCATCGGTGAGCACATGCTCGAGGAGCTGGCACGCATTCCGGTGGAAGTCGAGTACGCGTCGGAGTTCCGCTACCGCAATCCAGTGGTAGACGAGAAGACGCTCTGTATCGTGATCTCGCAGTCGGGCGAGACGGCCGACACGCTGGCCGCCATGCGCGAAGCCAAGCGCCGTGGGGCGCGCACGTTAGGCGTGGTGAACGTCGTCGGTTCGACGATCGCCCGCGAATCGGACGGCGGCATCTACATCCACGCCGGCCCCGAGATCGGTGTCGCATCGACCAAGGCCTTCACCAGCCAGGTGATCGCGCTTCTCCTCTTCACGCTCAAGCTCGGACGCCTGCGCGGGATGACGCAGGAGCGTGGCGCCGAGATCATCGCCGGGATGCGCGCGTTGCCGGCGCAGATCAAGTCGGTGCTCGATCGCGCCGAAGAGATCGAGGAGATCGCCGAGGAGTACAAGCGCGCGAGCAACTTTCTCTACCTCGGGCGTGGCTACAATTTCCCGGTCGCCC
>CAZWVG010000101.1:17676-18760 GCA_964637355.1 uncultured Gemmatimonadaceae bacterium | reverse complement strand
AGTTCGCGGATCCCCGCCTCGAGGAAGACGGCGCGCGTCTTGAAGACGCTCTCCAACCCCTCGCGAACCGCCGTCGCAAAGAGGGAGAGCAGGAGAAAGACCAGCACCAACCCGATCGCGACATCGAGGACTTCGGAGCCGAACATGGGACGCTCCTCGGCGAGAGTGGCGGCGCGCGCAGTGCGGACACGCACGCGAACGCGCGCCGCGAAGATGCGCCGACATGAACTCCGGCGCAAAGGGGGCGCACGACTCGACCGCGTGCAGCGATGACTTCCTACGCGATGCCGTCCTCGGCAATGCCCCGATTGCGCCTGACGCGCTGCGATCGGTAAATAGTGCGGAGGTCGCGACGCGCGGCCGAACGTCGCAGTCCCCTGCGCGATCGGGGGCGAAGGATCCACCGGGGAGCCATGCACCCAATTCCACGCTCCATTCGGCGGTTAGCGCTCTTTCTCCTCTCGCTGCCGCTCGTCGCACTTGCCCTCGCCGTGCTGTACCAGGCGGGGATGGCGCGACTCGAGCACCTCCCGCGAACGCTGGGCGAAAGCATGCAGTGGGCCGTCGCCACCATGACGACGACCGGCTTCGGCCCCGACACGACGTGGTCGCATCCGCTGATGGCCGCTTTCGTGATCGTGGCGGAGTTCGTGGGGGTGACGATGATCTTCCTCATCTTCCCGGTCTTCATCATCCCGCTTCTCGAGGAACGCTTCGAGGCGCGCCTCCCCAGCACGATCCCCGCGCTCGATGGCGAGGTCTTCATCTATCGCTACGGACCGGCCGTCACCTCGCTGCTCGACGAGCTCGAACGCGCCGACGTCGACACTGTGATCTTCGAGGAGGATGAAGGGGTGGCGCGCCGTCTTCACGAACAGCGACATCGCGTCATCCTCGGGAGCCTCGAGGACGACGACCCCGACCTGCAGAACCTCGCCCATGCCCGCGCGGTGGTGGCGAACGGCGACGACGAGGAGAACGCCGCCATGGCGCTGAGTGCGCGCTACCACGGCTTCACCGGACCGATCCTCGCGATGGTCGACAATCCCGCGCATCCGGCGCCGATCCGCAAGCGCCTGGAAGA